>JAYVRN010000905.1:0-9929 GCA_043776275.1 Myxococcales bacterium
GGCCCAGTCCCGTCCTCCCCGTCGTGGACCCCAGCGTGGGGCGCCGATCGTGCGGAAGAATACCGTCCGGCTGCAAGGCGACATCGCCCACCGCATCCGCGCGGGACACCCCTGGGTCTACCGCGAGGCGCTCGGCCCCCGGCCCCTGACCCCCGAGCCGGGCACCCCGATCGACATCATCGATGACGAGGGCGAGTTCGTCGGCCGCGGCCTCTACGACTCCGACAGCGCGATCGCGCTCCGGGTGTTCACGCGCAACCCCGACACCCAGATCGACGCCAAGCTGGTCTCCGATCGGGTGCGCGCGGCCGTCGCGCTGCGCCGGCGCCTGCTCGATCTCGATCAGCTCCAGTGTGTGCGCCTGGTCAACGCCGAGTCCGACGGTCTCCCCGGCATCGTCGTCGAGCGCTACGCGGACTATCTGGTGGTGCAGCTGTTCACCGCGGCGGTCACCAACCTGCGCGAGGCCCTCTACAACGCCCTCGAGGCCGAGCTCGCACCGAAGGCGATCTACGAGCAGCGCCGCTACCGCTCGCTCGCCGGAGATGCGCCGCGCCAGGTCGCGGCCGAGCTGGTCCGTGGCAACGCGGCGCCCGTCGAGCTCGAGGTCAAGGAAGACGATCTGACGTTCGTCGTCGATGTGACGTCTCCACTATCGACTGGCCTGTTCGCGGATCTGCGCGAGGGTCGCCGCGCAGTGCGCCAGTGGGCCAAGGGCCGGCGCGTCCTCAACCTGTTCTCGTACACGGGCGCGATCTCGGTCTATGCGCACGCCGGCAACGCCACCGAGGTGTGCGCCGTCGATGTCGCCGCCAAGGCTCACGCCCGCGCACGGAAGAACTTCGCGGCTTCGGGCTTCGATCCCGAGAAGCCCGAGCACATCGTCGGCGATACCTTCAAGGTCCTCGCGCGGTTCGTCGAGCGCGCCCGGACGTTCGATCTCGTCGTCCTCGATCCTCCGGCGTTCGCGAGCGCGGCGGCGCGCGGCGGCAAGCCGTGGAGCGCGGTGAAGGACTACTCCGAGCTGATCTCGGCGTGCCTCGACGTCCTGGTCCCGGGCGGCCTGTTGATCGCCGCGTCGTCGACCCACAAGATGTCGCTCCTCGACTTCGAGCTCGCGCTCGCCGACGGCGCGGAGCGTGCCGGCACCCAGCTCCAGATCGTCGATCGCCGCCCGCTGCCGCCGGACTTCCCGACGGTGCCCGGGTTCCCCGAGGCGAGCTACCTGAAGTACGCCGTCGCCGTGAAGACCTGAACCGTCAGCCCCGTTTTCCGCGCTGGAGCGCCGACAGCGGGACGTCCGGGGCGACCAGCGACGGTGCACGCGTCGGCACAGGGAGCAGCGTCTCGATCTCGAACCGCGCGGCCTCGCGCTCGCGCTCGCCGAGCCGCGGATCGCACAGCGTGCCGCACGCCATCGCGAGGGCGGGCAGGGCGATCCCGGCATCGATCGCACCGGCGCCGACCAGCTCGATGACCTGGGCGAGCGATGACGCGAGTGGGCGCGCGTCGGCGCGCAGGGCACCCACGAGCCGCCCGATCACCCCGGGCTCGAGGACGGGTGCGTCCTGGACCAGGCGGGTGATCAGCGTCTCGATCAGCGGCTCGGTCACCGGCTCGGTCACGGTCACGTCGACTTGTCGTCGTCCGCGAGATCGTCCGTCGGATCGTCGGCGGGATCGTCGGCGAGGTCGTCGCTGTCGCCCTTGAGGAGCGAGTCCATCGAGCGCTGCTTCAGGAACTCGAGGAACGCGATCGCGGTGGGGAGCTCGATCGCGGGGATGGTCTCGATCAGATCACGGGCCTGGCGGCGCAGGGACTCGCCCGGGGCCTCGGTGCCGTGGACCAGGGGCCGCCCGACGGACGGCAGCTCCTGCGGTGCCACGACGGCGCCCCACGGCGGCTCGTTGGTGGGGTGGATCTCGTGGGACTCGAGCCAGGTCTGGATGTGCCAGTGCAGCAGATCCGCGCGGTACGAGAACCAGCGCTCGCGCTCCGCGGGGTACGCGAGCAACACGTCCTTGAACCTGCGGAACGCGCCCTTGCCATCGATCGAGATGATCAGGCGCTCGCGGAGCGGTTCGTCGACGACAGAGCCGACGAACTTCTCCATCCAGCGATACTGCTCGCGCGAGCTCGCGGGCTCGACGCGGAGGAAGTTGCGGATGGTGTCGGACACCACCTGCCGGTTGATCACGGCTTCCGGATCACCGGTCGTGATCGTGAGGACGCGACCCGTGGTCAGGTCGAGGTAGCTATCGGTGTCGGGCGAGTTCCGCTCGACAGCGATCTCGAGGGCGTCCCAATCGAGGTCGATGCGCGCAGGGCTCCGCGCCGCGGGTGCCGATGCCAACGTGGGGGTGGAGAGAGTGGGTCGAACCGCCATAAGTTAAGTCGCTCCGCCTACTTGCCGGTAGGACGCAGCGCTCCACCAGCCTACGGGGTCCCACGCGCTGTGGCAAGGTGCCCTTGACACCACCGGGCAACCGAGTAAGTTCCGCGGTCCATGGCACGCGTTACCGTCGAAGACTGTCTCGACAAGATTCCCAATCGGTTCGCGCTGGTGGTGCTCGCTGCAGAGCGCGCCCGTCAGCTGTCGCGTGGCGCCTCCGCGGGCGTCGACTGCGACAACAAGCCGGCCGTCACCGCGCTCCGCGAGATCGCCGCCGGGCTCGTCACGTTCCGCGAGGACGTGCGCAACACCGTCATCGAGTTCATCACCGAGCGTCGTAAGGCCGGATTCATGTGATCGCCGGGGGCTGAAAAATTGCCCCCATCTCCGCGCGCGCCAACTATGGCGGTGTGTCGGAGGCTCCCGGAAATCTTCGTCGACGGCTCGCGCGTGGCGAGCTGGTGCGGCTGCTCTACCGCCTGGGTCACCAGAGCGCGAGTGGCGTGCTCACGCTGAGCGCGCGCGCGGCCCGCGGTGAGATGTTCGTGCTGCGGCGCGGCCAGGTCATGGTCGGCGAAGGCGAGCTCGCGAAGAAGGCCCTGGTCGCACGGCTCGTGCGGCTGGTCTCGGTCGACGAGTTGACCTGCGTGTTCGAAGGTGGCGTCACCGCCTATCCGCCGGGCGCGACCAACCAGATCTCGCTCACCGGCTGGACCCGCGCGCACCTCGAGAGTCAGCTCGACGGCACGCTCGCCGAGGTGATGGTCCGCGAGCTCGCGGGCGTGCGCCTCTCGGTGAAGGCGGAGCTGTCGCCCGCCGTGATCGACGAGGCGGATCGCCGGATGCTCGCCGCGATGACGATCCCGCGGCGGCTCGATCAGATCTGGCCGCTCGCCCGTACGCCGCGGTTCCGCCTCCTCGCGTTCCTCCACTTCCTGCGCGGGATCGATGCACTCGATGGCATCGGCGTGGTCGCGGAGCGGAGCGGACCGCATCGCGTGGTCGATCGCCGCCGCCAGGCCGCGCTCGAGATGCTCGGGATCAACGAGGGTGCCGATCTCGAGACCGTGAAGCGTGCGTATCGCCGCCTCGCGCGCACGCTGCATCCTGATCTGCAGCCCGAGGCCGATGCGCCGCGCCGCAAGATCCTCGAGCGGCAGTTCGCCGAGGTCACCGCGGCGTACGAAGTGTTGCTGTAGTCACGGCGGCGCGACGATCCAGCCGTCGTCGGCGAAGATACCGTCGGCGGTGGGCCAGCCATCGTGCGACCAGCGATAGGCCGTGTAGGCGCTGATCACGGCGTCGAAGCAGTGATCGTTCTGCAGCACATCCTCGCGCGCCATCCGCGACTGCGGTGCAAACGTCAGGTCCGCGAGCTGCTCGAGGATCAACGCGCGCGTGCGCCACGGATCTGCATCGCGCTTGTAGCCGCGGGCCACGCGGGGGCCGCACAGCGCGGCGATCGTCGCGGCCGGAGAGACCTCGATCAGGCTGTCGTGCAGCTGGTACCCGGCCCCACGGAGCCGGCGGCGGAGCTGGCTCGCACGCGCCGCCACCGCGCCGCTGGTCACGGTCAGCTGGGTCAGCGGCAGGAGGCCCCGCTCGTAAGTCATGACCACATCGGTCGCGCGCTGGGCATACGGCGCGAGCCGGGCCTGCGCCATGGCCGGGGTCCGAGGACCCGCGTTGACGGTCTGGGCGGCGACCTTGCGGACCATCGCCCGGCCCTGGGTGCGCAGCCACACGACGGCCGGGACGGCACACGCCTCCATGCCTGGACACACCGGCAGCTCGCAGCGGCCGCACGCGGTCTGGGTCAGCGGCGCGTCGATCGCGATGACCACACAGGGGTCATGGCGCTCGACCAGGCGCCCCATCAGGGTGTCGTCGGTCCACGGCTGGCGGTTGGCCCGGGTGGCAACTTCGACCACCTCGGCCCCTCCAGCGGCCGCCATCCGGAGCTCCGCAACGGCGGTGGTCTTGCCGCGGCCACCCCCGAGATCGACCCCGATGAACCGTGTAAATGAGCGCTGCACCCGAGCTAGACCCCTTTGTAGCACGTCCGCCGATGTCAAAAATGCCTTCCTGCACTGGCCTTTGGCCCAAACTGCTGCCTAATCTTCGGCCCCTGTAAGTCCTGGCGACCGTCCGCGTTATAGGCCGGGGCCACTTCAGGTAGCCTCGCCTCGCTATGGATCGCATCGGTACTTTCAAGACCTTCATCACTCGCTCGCCGGCGGACCCGTTCCCTCGGTATGGCTTGGCGATGGAGTACAAAGGTGCGGGTGCGCTCAGTGAGGCGTGGGTCACGTTCGAGGAACTTCTTACGAAGTTTCCCGACTACGTCCCGACGTACCTGATGGCGGGCGGGACGCTGATCGCGCTGAACCGGAGCCCCGAAGCCGCGGAGATCTTCCGCACCGGCATCGAGGTCTCGGGTCGGCGTGGCGATCTCCACGCAAAGAAAGAGCTCGAGTCCGCGCTGGCCGAGCTGTCGCCCACCTGAGCCCCAGAACCGACTCCAGACCACCGGCACACCACCGCCAGACCACCGAAAGACCAAGACCATGAAGAAGCTCGCTGTTGTTGTGTTCCTCGTCGCCGCCGCCTGTGGTGGCAAGAACAAGTCGAACACCTCGACCACCACCTCCCCGACGCCAGACACCAAGGCGTCCGGCACCACCGCGCCCACCGGCGGCGCGACCTACGGCGGCGCGGCCTACGGCACGCCCGCGAAGTAGCTCATCAGTTCGTGTTTGTGTTCGGGTTTGCAAACCAATCAAGAGACAAGAGAGAGGACTAGATCATGAAGAAGATGTTCATCGTTGTGGCCGTTGTTGCGATGTCGTTTGCCGCTTGCGGCAAGAAGAAGGACGCGGCGAAGCCGACCGGTGGGTCGGACATGGGTTCGGCGACGATGCCGGCCGGTTCGGACGCTGGTTCGGCCGCTGGCTCGGACGCGGCTCCCGCGCCCGGCATGTGATTCAGACTTCGGTCTGAACGTAGAACGCGTCGCGCTCTCACGAGCCGGCGCGTTTCTGCGTTTCGGCGGCTCGGATCGTCCGCGGCGATTCTGTTTCTGTGGCGAGGCTGCTAGAGTGGCGCCCCCACGGGCCGGAGTGGAGAAATGGTAGACTCGGGGGTCTCAAAAGCCCCTTCCCGCAAGGGAGTGTCGGTTCGAGTCCGACCTCCGGCACCCGCTTCGACGACCACCGCGACCCCGACGGGCCTCGTGTCACACTGAGGTCGCTCGCCGGAGATCTCGAGGTCTGCTCGGTGATGCCCGACGGCGGGAACCTCGCGGTCACCGGCGTGATCGAGGAGGAGGCGACCGCCGAGATGGCGTTCCACCGCGATGGGGGACGGATCCCGGTGATGCGCGGGCGGATCGGCGCCCCCGTGCTGGTCGCGGATCGCCGGATGATCGCCGCGGCGCTGTGATCGTCAGCAGCTGAGGCGGCGGTGGACTTCGTCGCGGATCGCCTGCGCCACGGCCTTGCTCCCCGCGCTGCCGCCGAGATCGCCGGTGAGTGGTTCGCCGCGCTCCACGATCGTCGCCACGGCCTGCGCGATCGCATCGGCGGCGCGCTGCAGCTTCGGATCCGCGTGGCGCTGCCCGAGCCACGCGAGGCACTCCCCGGTGGCGAGCAGCATCGCCATCGGATTCGCCTTGTCCTTGCCCGCGAGCGGTGGCGCCGAGCCGTGGATCGGCTCGAACATGGCGTGGTCGTCGCCGACGTTGCAGCCGACCGCCATGCCCATGCCGCCCTGCAGCACGCTCGCCAGATCCGTCAGGATGTCGCCGAACATGTTGGTGGTGACACAGACATCGTACCGCTCCGGCTGGGTCAACACGAACATCGCGAACGAATCCACGATCGCCACATCGGGCTCGATCTCCGGGAACTCCTTGGCCACCTCGCGGAACACCTCGAGGAACAGCCGGCATCCGGTGAGCACGTTGTGCTTGACGATGCAGGTCACGCGCAGCTTGCCATCGCTCGGTGCGCCCTTGGCTCGCTGACGCGAGACCTCGAACGCCTTGCGGATCACGCGCTCGGACGCGCGCCGCGTGATCACGCGGAGATCCGTGGCGCGATCCGCGGTGCGCTCGGCGATCCCCGAATACAGCCCTTCGGTGTTCTCGCGGATGATCACCATGTCCACCGTCTCGGGGGACCACACCTCGCGGAACTTTCCGGACAGGCCGTGCTTGGTCCCGGGCAGGCACCGCACCGGGCGGATGTTCGCGTAGAGATCGAGCTTGATCCGGTTGCCGATCACCGGCGACCAGCCGGCCATCTTCCAGCCGCCCGCGCCGTCGGGCATGTTGACCGGCGCACCGTCCGGACCGTTCCAGCCGACCGCACCGAGCAGCACCGCATCGGCGGCCTTGCAGCGCTCCTCGGCCCCCTCGGGCCAGTCGCGGCTACCGTGCTCGAGGAAGAACTTCCCGCCGCAGGGGAGCTGTTCGAGCTGAAACGCGACTCCCGTGTCCGCTGCGACGAGATCGACGAGCGCCCGCGCCTCCGCCATCACCTCCGCGCCGATACCGTCGCCGGGGAGGAGCACGAGGTCATAGCTGGCCTTGGGCGTAC
Organism: Myxococcales bacterium; assembly: GCA_043776275.1. Lineage (GTDB taxonomy): Bacteria > Myxococcota_A > Polyangia > Haliangiales > Haliangiaceae > JABFXX01. The sequence continues at coordinate 6,991 of JAYVRN010000905.1, forward strand.
CCGACATCGGCGAGAACGTAGCACCGGCGCACCGCTCGTGGTTGCGCACGGGCCGCGAGCGGGCCGCATCGGCGATATACTGGCGCCGTGTCGTCCCGCGAAGACTGGCAGCGTCGGCTCGGCCCGCTCTACGGCGGTGCGGTCGCGCTCGTTCACTCCACGCCGTGGCGCTGGCCGACCGAGGTCGGTGATGAGGCGCGCAGTGCGGGATGGATCGTCGCGCTCGGCGCGCCGTGTGGCCTGCTGGCGTGGGCCGCGGCACGCCTGATCGCGGCGGCAGGGATCCCGGCGCCGATCGCGGCGATCATCGGCCTCGCGATGCTGACGCTGGCGTCCGCAGCGCTCGTCGAGCGGGGCGTCGCCGAGAGCATCGATCGCTGGCAGGGCCAGGGCCGCTCGCCGGGCGTGGCCTCGGTGCTCGTGCTGGTGTTCCTGACGTTGATCCGCGTCGGCGCGATCCTCGTGGTGCCGCCCACCCAGTGGCTGTGGCTCCTGATCGCCACCGCGGTGATCGGGCGGTGGGCTGCGGTGTTCCTCCAGGCGATCGGCGATCCGATCGCCGTCGACGAGACGGCGCGCTCACTGGTCGCCACCCCGGCACCGGCGTGGCTGATCGCCGCGATCAGCGGTGGGGTGATCGCTCTCGCGGTGCTCGCGATGGGCAAGCTCGGCGTCGTGGCGATGGCGCTGGTGGCCGTCGTGGTGTTCGCGGTCGGCCTCGCCAGTCAGCGCAAGAGCGGTGGCCTCGCGCCTGAGATCGTCGCGGTGGCCGCGGCCGTCGGCGAGCTGGTGGTCCTGCTCCTCGCGACGATCGGTCGCTGAGTCAGCGCCGCACCAGCTCGACGAGCGTGGCGCCCCAGCTCCCGGCGCGCTCGCCGGCGAGGGTGAACGACGCGACGTCGGGGTGCCGCTCGAGCACGCCATGGACGATCCGGCGCAGCGTGCCGGTGCCCTTGCCATGGACGATCCGCACCGAGGTCAGGTTGGCCTCGGCGGCGGCGCGCACGTACTCCTCGACGACGTCGGCGCAGTCCCGCGGCTGGAACGTGTGCAGATCGAGCTCGTCGCCCGTAGGCGTGACCGTCACGCCGACCCCGCCGTCCGGCTCAGCGTCCTCGGGCTCGTCGATCATCAGCCGGGCCAGTGCCCCTCGACCGGCACGAACGGGATGATCCGGCGGCGCAGGGCGGCGGGCACGCGACGATCGAGGATCCCGGCGACCTCGTCGGTCCGATACAGCTGCGAGGTGTGCATCAGCACCACGTGCTCGTTCTCGAACCGGTCCGCGCGCTCGATCACCTCGTCGAGATGGATGTGGCACCCCGCGCGCGCGGCCTCGAGCGACTTGCGATCGTCGAGGAACGTGCACTCCATGATGAGGACGCGGGCCTTGAGCAGCTCGGGAGAGTGATCGAGCACCGACACCAGCGTGTCAGTTGCGTACGCGACCTCGATGCGCTCCTCGATCTCGGTGATGTCCTCACCGCTCCGCTTGCGCGCCGCGATCTCGGGGCCGGCGAGCCCGTGCAGCTCGGGGCGCAGCTTCGCGACCCGGCGGACCAGGAGGTAGGCGAGGGAGGGCACGGGATGGAACGTGCGCACCGCGCGGACAAGCAGGTCCGGCCGCAAGGCGAGCTCGTCCCCCGGGTTCATGCCGAACGCCTCGATCTCGAGCGGCCAGCGCTGCAGCTTGGTGAGGTAGCCGAGCGCGTTCGTGAGGTCGTCGACGATCTCGGCGGGCATCACCACCCGCGGCGGCTTGGTCTTGCCGTGGAGCGCCCGGATCCCGAGCAAGGCGGGCAGGGCGCCGATGTGATCGGCGTGGCCGTGGGACAGCAGGATCGTGTCGATCGCGCCGAACGAGCGAGGGGAGATGCCGGCATCGAACAGCACCCCGAGCTCGGGGACCTGGATCGACGTGTAGACCCCACCGACCGAGACGCCGCGCACCGTGTACGGACCGGCGGTGACGGACGTCAGCATCGCGCCAGTATACGGCCCAGATCACCGTGGCGGACGGCCGGCGCAGCCCAGGTCCGATGGTAGGATGCCGGGGAGCATGTTCTGGTACTCGCTGCTGGCCGCCCTCGGCGTCCTGTTCCTGCTATCGGTGTCCTTGCCGGTACCGCGGCGGATCTGGGCGTTCTTCATCTACAGCGCGAAGTACTTCTGGCTCTGGGCGTTCGATGCGATCGGCCTGCGCAGGCTGTTCGTCCCCAAGGCCAAGTACGTGAAGCTCTCGCGCCCGATGCTGTTCCGCATGTGGTGCGAGGACATGGGGCCGACGTTCATCAAGTTCGGTCAGATCATCGCGTCGTCCGCGGGCATGTTCCCCGACCCGTACGTCAAGGAGTTCCAGAAGGTCCTCGATCGCGTGAAGCCGTTCCCGTTCGAGGACGTCAAGCGCACCCTCGACGAGGAGCTCGGCGCCGAGAAGGCCGCGCACCTGATCGACATCGAGCCCAAGCAGCTCGCCTCCGCTTCGATCGCCCAGGTCCACACGGCGAAGCTCCGCGACGGCACGCTGGTGGTGATCAAGGTCCAGCGGCCCGGCATCATCGGCCGCTGCATGGCGGACATGAAGCTGATGCGGATGCTCGCCAAGGTGGTAGCGCGGTTCAAGAAGAACGCCGAGCTCGCGAACCCGGTGGGCGTGATCGATGACTTCACCGCCACGCTCACCGAGGAGCTCGACTTCCGCAAGGAGTCGGCGAACCTCGACAAGTTCAACGACATCATGCGCGAGCTCGGGCACAAGAACATCCGGTGCCCGGTGCCGCACCACGAGTACACCACCCGCAAGATCCTCGTGATGGAGCGGTTCAATGGCCTCCGCGTCGACCGGTTCGACGAGATCAAGGCCAAGGGCATCGACGGCGAGGGCAAGCTCGTCGATGGGCTCCGCGCCTGGTTCCAGTGCGTGGTGTTCTACGGGTTCT
>JAYVRN010000906.1:0-2944 GCA_043776275.1 Myxococcales bacterium
CGCCGCGGGCAGACCGCGCTGTTCACCGGCGAGTCGCTGCAACACGGCCGCGATATCCACGCCCAGCAGCTGCTTCAGCTGCTCGGACGTGATCGCCGCCTTGACGGCGAAGTTGCCACCGTTGTTCGCGAGCTCCTTGTCGATCACGGTGACCTTGTCGATCGGGATCTCGCCGACCGTGCTCATCATCGTGGACACCAGGCCCTGCAGCTTCTGCGCGACGAAGATCTGGCGTGCGCTGTCCCCGGCCTTCGCCCAGGTCTCGCCGAGCGAGCGGATGGCAGTGGCCGTCGCCTTGCCTTCTTCGACGATCTTCGACGCGGCGCCGCGGGCCTGCGCCTGCATCTGCGCCTTCTTCGCCTCGGCCGGCTTCACCTTGTCGGCGATCAGCTGGTAGCGGACCTGCGCGAGCCGCGCGCGCTGCACCTGAACCTCGGCGGTCGCCTTCGCGAGCAGCGCCTGGACCTGCCCCTTGGACTCGGCCACGAGTGCGCCCTTGCGCGTCTGCGCCTCGGCGATCCGACGCTGACCCTCGGCGCGTGCCGTGGTGATCTGCGCCTCGACCTTCGCGATCTCCTGGTTCATGAAGTTCGCCGCCGCGTTCTCGTTCGAGAGCGCGTGGTTGTCGGCCTCGGCGATCCGCGACGTCTTGAGCAGCTCGGCGGTCTGCCGGCGGCCGATCGAATCGAGGTAGCCCTTGTCATCGGACACGTGCTGGATCATCAGCGTGGTCAACTCGAGGCCGAGCCGCGCGAGATCGTGATCCGCCTCGTGGACGAGTGCGCCCGCGAACTTCTCGCGATCCTGGTTGACCTCCTCCGGCGTGAGCGTGGAGAGCACGCCACGGAGGTTGCCTTCGAGCGTCTCGCGCGCGACCTGCATGATCTGATCGCGCGACATGCTCAGGAACCGCTCGATCGCGTTCGCGAGCTGACCGCTCTTGCTCGAGATCTTCACGTTCGCCACGCCCTGCACGTTGAGCGGGATACCTCCGCGCGAGTACGCGCCCTGGACGCGCAGCTCGATCACCATGTTCGTGAGGCTCATCCGATCGACGACCTCGATGAGCGGAATGCGGATCCCGCGACCGCCCTGGATCAACCGATAGCCGACCGGCCGATCCACGCCGGTGAGCTTGCGATGGCCACCCGAGAAGATCAGCACCTCGTTTGGCGGGCAGATGTAGATGATGCGCGAGATGATGAACGCGATCAGGAGCAGCGCTCCGACCGAGCCGACCGCTCCGACGAGAAGTAGGTTCTGCATGGTTCCTCCTCAGCTCCTGACGCTGGTGCTGGTGGGGGTGGACGTTCCGGTGATGACCTTCGCGATGTCGACACCGAGGGTCTTCGTGATCTCGTTCAGCAGCTTGCCGACCGTCGCGGGATACGCCGAGGCGTAGGCCGCGATCGTCTGGCCATCGCCGCCATCGATCAGGTTGACCTCGTTGACCTTGAGCCGGGACGCCGCCTTCGCGACATCGCCGAAGATCGAATCGAGGTGCTGCAGGACGAACATGTCCATGGCCTTGCCACCGCTATCTCGCCACGCTCCCGCGACCTCCTGGAGCGCGCGCGCCATGGCCTCGCCATCGGCGGCGATCGGGGCGGCCTGACCGGCGGCGAACAGCTCGCGCACGGTGGCATCGACGTCGGCGGGGATCGTGACCTCGGCCTCGAGGCGCAGCTGCTCGAGCTCGCCACGCATCTTCTGCAGCTCGAGATCCGCCTCGGCGCGCGCCTGCTGGCCCGCGGCCTCCGCGACCACCTCCTCGGACCGCGCCGTACCATCGACCTCCGCCTTGATCTGGCGGAGCTCGTTCTGCTTCCGCTGCACGGTCGCCTGGGCGTTGGTCATCGCGACCTCGCCACGCGCACGGGCGGCGGCCTCGGCCTGCTCGGCCTGCCGCACGGCATCGGACTCCGCCACCTCGGCCGTCATCAGGATCTCGGCGATCCGCTGGCGACCGATGCTCTCGAGGTAGTTCCGATCATCCGCGATGTGCTGGATCTTGAGGACGTCGAGCTCGAGGCCGAGCTTCTCGAGGTCTCCCGCGGAGCTGGTCTCGAGCTGCTTGGCGAACTTCAGGCGATCCTGGTTGATGTCCTCGGGGGTCATCGTCGCGCACACGCCACGGAGGTGACCCTCGAGGGTCTCCTTGACCATGCGCCCGATCTCGTTGCGATCCTTGCCGAGTAGCTGCTGGATCGCGTTGCCGACGAACCGCGGATCCGTGGAGACCTTGATGTTCGCGATCGCGTGCACATTGAGCGGGATGCCGCCTTCCGAGTACGCACCGGTCACGGCCATCGGCACCGAGATCAGCGAGACATCCATCTGCGAGACCGTCTCGACGACGGGGATCCGCATCCCGCGCCCGCCGAACACGACCCGATAGCCGACCGTCTTCCCATCCGGTGTCTTGTGCTTGCGACCCGAGAAGATCAGGATCTCGTTCGGTCGACAGATGCGAAGCAGATATCGGTAGACGATGATCAGCAGCAGCAGCACCCCGACTCCTGCTCCGACGCCGCCGATCACTTCTGGTGGGATATTCATGTCAGCCTCCTGTTGGACACACACACACAACCGTGGACGCAACGCGTCCGCGGCCTAACGCACTCGACTTGGGTCCTGCACCCGGTCCCCGACCGGGCGGGCCGACGCTACATCTCGGCCTTGGCGACGAGCAACGACCCGCGCTCGCCTTCTGCGACGACCAGGACCGGCGAGCCCGTGGGCAGCTCTGCGGCGTCGTCATCGACGCTGTTCGCGATGTAGTCCTCGGCGCGGCCCTTGATCTCGAGGCGGACCTTGCCAGGCTTGTTCGGCCCCACCGGGAGCGTGAGCGCCCCGGTCATGCCGATCAGCTCGGTGGCCTTCACATCACTCGAGACGCTGTTCTTGTTCAGGGTGCGGACGAACGCCACCGCGATCGCGCCCG
>JAYVRN010000907.1:0-2941 GCA_043776275.1 Myxococcales bacterium
GAGGCCGAGGCCCGCGAGCACCCGATCACCAAGCACGTCCTCCAGACGTTTGGCGCCCAGATCAAGGAGATCAAGACCGATGTCTAACCCGAAGATGCCGGACCTCAACGCGCTCATGAAGCAGGCCCAGAAGCTTCAGGGCGATGTCGCGAAGATCCAGGAAGAGCTCGCGAAGATGACCTGCGAGGGCGCCGCTGGTGGTGGCCTCGTGACGGCCACCGTCAACGGTCAGTTCGAGGTGGTCCGGGTGAAGATCGACAAGTCGGTCGTCGATCCGAACGACATCGGGATGCTCGAAGATCTGGTCACCGCCGCGATCAACGCCGCGGCCACCAAGGTCCGCGAGACCAGCAAGGAGAAGATGTCCTCGGTGATGGGCGGGATGGGTGGGATGCCTGGCATGCCGGGCCTGTTCTGAGCGTTCGCTGAACGACGATGGCGGATCCGATCCGACGCCTGGTGCAGGAGCTCGCCCGTCTCCCCGGGATCGGGGAGAAGAGCGCCACGCGCCTCGCGTTCCACCTGATCCGCGGAAATCGCCAGCAGATCCAGGACCTGGCGCAGGCGCTGCTCGACGTCACCGACAAGATCCGTCTGTGCTCGGTGTGCATGACGATGACCGAGGCGGACCCGTGCTCGATGTGCACGGATCCCCGGCGGGATGCCGAGACCATCTGCGTGGTCGCCTCGCCCTCGGACCTGATCGCGATCGACCGGGGCGGTCACTTCCGGGGCCGGTTCCACGTGCTTCACGGCCTGCTGTCCCCCCTCGAAGGCATCGGGCCGGATGACCTCCGGCTCGCCGAGCTGGTCCGCCGGCTTGGCGGCGATCCGCCGGTACGGGAGGTCATCATCGCGACCAGCCCCAGTGTCGACGGGGAGGCGACCGCGATGTACATCGCTCGGACCCTCAAGCCGCTCGGCGTGAAGGTCTCGCGGATCGCGACCGGACTGCCGGTCGGGGGCGAGCTCGAGTACTCCGACCAGGCGACCATCGCGCGTGCGCTCGCCGGTCGGGCGACCATGTAGGGCGGACTATAACGGCCGGAAAGGTTGAACGAATCTTGGGCCGTTGATACCGTGGCTCGTCGGCGGGGAGCCTGCGCGTATGCAGCTGCGAACCGGCCAAGGAGCCACAGCGCGATGATCCAACAGCTCGTCATGTACGAGGAGGAGCTTCACCAGATCAACTCGATCTGCGAAACCCTCCACCGAGACTCGAACGCGAAGGCCGTGCTGGTCATCGACAAGAACGGTCAGGCCATGGCCTCGGCCGGAGATGTGCAGGAGCTGGACGTCACGTCACTCTCCTCACTGACCGCAGGCAACGTCGCCGCAACGGGAGGCATCGCTTCCCTGCTGGCGGAGAAAGAGTTCGCCGGCCAGTTCCTCGAAGGCGAGAAGGTCAGCTACCACGTCTCGATCGTCGGGCAGCGCGTGATCCTCGTCGTCCTGTTCGACGGCCGCAGCTCGCTTGGCCTCGTCCGTCTCCGGGTGCGCAAGGCGGCCAACGAGCTCGTCGGCGTCCTCGAGATCATGGTCAAGAAGAGCCAGAGCGGCTCCGGTCAGCAATCGGTGTTCTCCGAGATCACCGATGATGACATCGACAACCTGTTCAACGATTAGGCGCGCACATGAGCTTCATCAATTACTCGTCGCGCGAGATCAACTGCAAGATCGTCTACTACGGTCCCGGCCTGTGCGGGAAGACGACGAATCTGCAGTACATCTACAACAAGACCAATCCCGAGGCGAAAGGGAAGATGATCTCCCTCGCCACGGAGACGGAGCGCACGCTGTTCTTCGACTTCCTGCCGCTCTCGCTCGGTGAGATCCGTGGCTTCAAGACCCGGTTCCACCTCTACACCGTGCCCGGTCAGGTGTTCTACGACGCGAGCCGCAAGCTGATCCTGAAGGGCGTCGACGGCGTGGTCTACGTTGGCGACTCGCAGATGGAGCGCATGGAAGCGAACATCGAGTCGCTCGAGAACCTCAGCTCGAACCTCCAGGAGCAGGGCTACGATCTCGCCAAGCTCCCGTACGTCGTGCAGTACAACAAGCGCGATCTGCCGAACGCGATCCCGATGGCCGAGCTCGAAGAGGCCCTGAACCCGACCAAGGTTCCGGCGTTCGAGGCCGTGGCCCCCAAGGGCATCGGCGTGTTCGATACGCTGAAGGCGGTCGCGAAGCTCGTGCTCACCGAGCTGCGAAAGGGCTCTTGATGCAGACGCCAGCTGGAGCAGAACGCCCCGTCTTCCGCCAGGACCTCGTCGCGGAAGCGATCGAGGAGCAGGGCGCGAAGTTCATCGACGTGATGGATCCGGACAGCGGCAACGTGTTCCGGTTCTTCGAGGTCGAGTACTCGCTCGCGTGCGCGATGGATGGCCAGCGCGATGTCGCGGGCATCGTCAAGTGGGCGCAAGAGGAGCTCGGGCTCACGCCTTCGCCCAAGGAAGTCCAGACGGTCATCGCGACCCTGGCCGATCTCAAGTTCATCGAGACCGGCGCGACGAAGCTGTCCGATGTTCCGGAAGCCAAGGTCGCCGCGCAGTCGGCGTTCGACAGCGAGGCCACGACGGTCGGCGCCTCGCCGTTGCCGCCCGATGACGAGCTCGCACGTGGCATCGTCGTTGGTGCCTCCGCGCGCGGAGCGTCCGGAGATGATGTCGAGCTCGGTCGGTCCGGTGGTGCCATGAGCGCCATGAACGCCGCGAGCTCGCGTGACGACGCGATGCCCAAGGGCGGCGACTTCGATCTCGGCGCCCCCGGTGCGGGTGCTTCGCCCGCTCGGCCGCCTCGGCCGCCCGTCGAGGACATCTCGCTCGGCGCTCCCGGCGCGCAGACCAAGCCCGCGGCTGCTGCGAAGGCACCCGCCGACGCTTCGCCCGGCCTCTCGATGGACCTGAGCGACCACCTCGCGATCAAGCCCGGCGACGTCAAG
>JAYVRN010000908.1:0-2933 GCA_043776275.1 Myxococcales bacterium
CTGGAGGACCTCGCGCGCTGCACGGTGGTCGTGATCGCTGGGCCCGCGGTCCCGCTCCCCGATGCCGCGGCGCTCGCGCTGCAGGGCTACGTGCGCGGCGGCGGTGTGCTGATCGCAGCCGCCGCGAGCCGCACGCTCGATGGTTCGCTCGGCCGGCTCGGGATCGAGACCGTGCTCGAGGCCGAGGGGCTCTCGATCCCGGCGGCGATCGTCGTCGATCCGTCGCTGACCGTGCGCGAGCTCCCCGGCGCACTCCTGATCTCCGACGGCTATGCTGATCATCCGATCAACGCCGGGTTCCGAGGCGCGCGGCCGACCCTGTGGTTCCAGCCGCGAGCCGTGGTCACTGGAAAGGGCGCGATCGCGCTGGTCACCGCGAGCGCGGCGAGCTGGGGCGAGCGCGATCTCGTCCACGCGCCACCCGTGCGCGATGGCGATGACCTCGCGGGGCCGGTCGCCGTCGCAGCGCTCGGCGCGTCGAAGCGCGTCCTGGCGATCGGCTCGGCGGAGTCACTGTCCTCTGCCGTGCTCGCGGGCGGGGCCTCGGCCGGCGATCTCTGGCTCGCGCACGCGATCCGCTTCCTCGCGGGCGGGCACGAGCCCGTGGTCGCCACGCCGGCGATCGCGCCCACGCAGGTGCGCCTCGTGATGACGAGTGCGCAGCGCACGAGCGTGCTCGCGGTGTGCGTCGGCCTGATCCCCCTGGCGTGGGTGTTGATCGGGGGCGCCATCGTGATCTGGCGCCGGAGGCGCGCCGCGTGATCGCAACACGACGCGGCCTGTTGATCCTGTGCGCGATGGTGCTCCTGCTCGCTGTGCTCCTCGGACGCGAGCTCAGGCGCGCTCCGATCGAGCCCGTGGATCGCGCCCTCCTGCCGGGCCTCGATCCCGAGCGGATCACCGAGCTGGTCTGGGATCGCTCACCGCTGCCCGAGGTCAGGGTCGCCGGGACCGGCACGCGCTGGATCTGGACCTCGACGAGCGGCACGGCCCGCGCCGATGCGCGCGTGGTCCGCGAGGTGCTGAGCACGCTGCGTGCGGCCCGCTGGCACCGGCGTGCCGAGGTCGCGGCCGCGGGCAAGCTCCACAGCCAGCTCTCGCTCACCGTGGGAACCACCGCGCGCGTGATCGGGATCGGAGAGTCGCTCCCCGGGACCGAGCAGACCTGGATCGTGATCGGCGATCACGCCCTGCTCGTCGATGCATGGGTCGCGCGGGCGCTCGATCCCGAGCCACTCGCGCTCCGCGTGCGCCGGCCCGTCGTCGATGCGTCGGCCGTTCCCTTGATCACGTTCGGCTCGAGCGGCGGGATGGTGCGCCTCGAGGGGATCCCGCGGCGCCAGCTCACGCCGCGGATCCTGCTGGTGCGCCCGGGCGTGGTGGAGCCGCTCGAGCACGCCCTCGAGCAGCTGGAGCTCGTCCGCCTGTCTCACACGCCTACCGACGACGGCCCGGTCCTCGCGGTGAGCCTCAACGGCGACCTCAGGCTCCGAGCAATGTGTCCCGATGATCCCACGCTGGCGTGGCTGTCGTCCGACGTCGGGGAGGGCTGCATCACCCGCGCTGCGTACACCGACGTCGCGACGGCGCTCCTCGCGTTCGAGAAGCCCGCGACGGATCTGATCGAGCCCCGGCCCCTGCCTGCGGAGCTCGCGGCGATCGTGCTCGTCGATGGCACCAAGCTCGAGCTCGCCGGTCGCGCGCTGATCGCCGGCAAGCCGGTCGATCCCGCCGCGGTCGCCGAACTGCTCGCCGTGCTCGCGGCACCCGCGGAGGTCGTGGTGCTGCCAACCAACCCGGTGGTGCGCGGCCGCCTGCGGATCGCGGTCCGCGGCGGTGCGGCGATCACCCTCGAGCTACTCGGGACCAACCTCGTGCGCCGCGAGCTCGAGCCGCTCGCGCTGCTGCTGAGCCCCGGCGCGTATGATCGGCTGACCCGGCCCGCCGCCGCGCTCGCAGATCACACGCTGTGGACCGAGGAGCCGACGGAGATCACGGCGATCCAGATCGACGGCCTCACCTACGCCCGTGGCGCGGTGATCGGCGAGTGGACCCGCACGCCACCGGGTCCGTTCGTGGCCGCGCGGCTCGAGGCGCTCGCGGCCACGCTCGCCACGCTGCAGGGCGAGCCCGTGGCCACGGCCCTGGTCCGTGCCCACCAGGTCACGCTGACCGTGGCTGGCCCGACGGGACCTGCGATCCAGCACGCCCTCGGGGTCGGGCGCCCGGGTGCGCCGCACTGCCTCGCGACCACGCCATCGACGGGCGCGACGACGCTGATCCTTCCAGGAGCGGTCTGCGCGGCCGTCGACGAGCTGGGGCGCTGAGCCAAACCTGCGTCACCGCAACTGGCCGAGTCTCGAGGACTCGGCGCGGGTCTCAGCCCTTGCCGCCCGCCTTCTTCATCATCTCGGTCGGCGATTCCTTGGTGCCCGCCGGAGCAGGGCCGCCCGCGGCGCCCGGTGCCGGTGCGTTCGGGTCGGGCGGCGGGGACTCCCAGGTCTTGGTGAGGTTCTTCATCGACTTGAAGACGAGGAGGCCGTCGGAGTTCCGCTCGCTGTGAGGCGAGGCCATCTTCCAGCTGCCGTGGATCTCGACCTGATCGCCGACCGCATACGGCGGGCAGATCATCTTCTTCACGTCCTTCTCGCCGGGCTCACAGCGATCCGGATACATCGCGAGCGTCCGATCCTGCTTCTTGATGCGCTCCATCTCGAGCTTGTTGTAGGGGCGTGGCACGTCCACGACCCACAGGCTCTTCTCGGCCGGCGTGTCCGCCGTGTCCCCGATGTAGAACTTCGCCCGCTCGCACTTCGTCGGGTCCTCGTCGATCATCTTCTGGACGTCCTTGTCGGTCATCCCAGGCTGACGAACGGCGGTGGGGCAATCGTAGGCCCACGTCACGATTCCCTTGACGGTAATCTCGCTATCGA
>JAYVRN010000909.1:0-9880 GCA_043776275.1 Myxococcales bacterium
CGCGATCTGGTCAAGCTCACGCCGCACCAGATCCGAGCGCAGCTCGGCGAGTACGGGCTGCTCCCGGCGTGACGAGAGAGCCGCGCGGGCGTCAGCCCGTGGCGCGGGTGGACGAGATCGCGAACGTGACCGTCACGTGGACGGGCACCGACAGGGCCCGCGAGATGATGCAGGCTCGCTCGGCATCGTGCACGACGCGCTCCGCGAGCGCCTCGTCCCCCGGCTCGACCGCGAGCTCGACCGCGAGCTCGACCGAGGAGAACACCGGGCCACCGGTCGCCTTGACCAGCGTTCCCGTGGCGGTCCCCGACCAGCGTTGGACGCGCACCGGAGCGCGCAGCGCGAACGCGACGAAGGTGGTCTGCAGACACGACAGCGCCGCGCCGATGAGGAGCTCCTCGGGGCTCCACACCTTGTCGGTGCCGCCGAACTGGGGAGGCGCCCCGGTCGCGACGTTGGCCCGCGGCGGGGCTGCGAGGTCGCCATCGGCGAGGGTCACGACGTACTGGTGAGGGAACGGTGCGATCGGCATGAGCCTCGTTGCTGCAACGCGCGCGCCGTCCAGATCAATGCGCGCGCGTGCGGGCGACCAGCACCGGGCAGGGTGCGTGGCGAACGACCTTCTCCGCGACCGAGCCCAGGAACACGCGCCGGATCCCCGTTCTGCCGTGGCTGCCCAAGACGACCAGGTCGTAGTGACCCTGGTCCAGCGCACCGAGCACCTGGCCACCCGCGCCGCCGCGACGGGTCTGCGCGGACACCGGCACCCCAACCTTCTCCCGCACCTGCCCGACCCACTTGTCGAGCACCTGGGCCGTCTGCTGATCGACCTCCTCGGAGAGATCCATCGGCGGCGGCTCCTGCCCATAGCTGGTGGGGAGCTCGATCGCGTGGAGCAGCGTGATCCCCTTGCCACCCGGTTCGACCAGCGTCGCGGCGAGGTCGACGGCCTGCCGCGCGCTGTCCGAGAAGTCGATCGGGCAGAGCACGCTCTTGAACGGTGCGTCCTCGAGCCGCGCGCGCGCAGCGAGGATCGAACACGGCGCATGACGCACCACGTACTCCGCGACGGAGCCGAGGAGCACGCGAGAGAGCCCGGTCCGCCCATGGGTCCCGACCACGACCAGGTCGAACGCGGGATCGTCGGCGAGGGCCTGCACGATCTGCGGACCCGGGGGGCCGTTTCCGAGGACGGACGTGACGCGCGGTGCTCCGAGCCGTACGGCCTCGGTGACCGCCATCGCCAGGCCCGCCTCGTCCTGGTCGACCATCTGCTGCACGACGTCACCGGCGAGCATCCACTCACCCGCGTAGGCGAGCGGTGGCACGAACCAGGTGTGCGAGATGACGAGCTCGGCGTTCGAACGCGTGGCCAGCTGTACGGCGAGCCGCAGGGCCTGGTCAGCGCCTGGCGAGAAGTCGATCGGACACAGGATCTTGCGGAAGCTCATGTCAGGAGGTGGTGCAACGTTCGCGCCGCCGCGCCAGGTGACCGCGCAGTGTCAGCACGGCTCGAGAGGCACGCGCACGAGGTGCGCGATCAGCGTAGATCGTCGAGACCACCGCCGTTGACCACGCGCTGATAGCCCACTTCTTCGAGGACGCCCTTCGCCTTCGCAGCCCGCGAACCGGCGGCGCAGTAGACGACGACTGGTCTCGCCTTGTCGCCACCGACGAGCTTGTCGATCTCTGCGAGATGTTCGCGCAGTGAGTCCACGGGGACGTTGATCGCACCCGGGAGGTGCTCCTCGGCGAACTCTCCGGGGGTGCGCACGTCGACGACCGCCGCCCCTTCCGCGATCATCTTGCGCGCGGTCGCAGGGTCCTTCCTGGACGGCGTCGCGGCCGGGGCAGACGCCGGCGTGGGCTCCGAGCGGGAGCAGCCCGGGCCGGACGCGAGCAGGCTCACGAGCGTGGCGGAGACGACGGCGACAAGGACGGTACGCATGGCCTACACAGTTGCACCCTCCGGGCCAGCTGGCGTGGACCTTGCTCGGAATCTGTTCGTGGCCGCCCCCTCCCCTCCCCGCCTCAAGATCCTGGTCGCCTATGTGACGCGCTCCGGGTACACCCGCCTCGTCGCCCGGGAGATCGCCGCACGGCTACGCCGCGGCGGTCACGACGTCGATCTCGCCGATCTCGAGCTGTGCATCCGTCATCCCGAGCAGTACGACGTGATCGTCCTCGGCTCGGCGGTGCGGTTCCACCACCACGCCGAGGTGGTAGCCAACTTCATCATCGAGAACCACGAGGTCCTGTCGGCCCGCCGCACGGCCTTCTTCTCCGTCGACCGACGCGCCTTCCGGAGCCGCGAGGCCGACCCGGGTGGTCACATGGAGCGCCTGTTCGAGCGCGTCGGATGGAGGCCACAGGTCGTGGTCGCGATCGCGGGCAAGCTCGACTATCGCGAGCATACGTGGCCCCGTCGGATCTTCATGCGGGCCGCCAGCCGCCACCGCGGCGCTCCTACGGACACCTCACGTGACCACGATCTGACCGACTGGGGCCGGGTCGCCTCGTTCACCGACGCGCTCATACGGCGTCCGCCCGCGATCAGCGCATGAGGCGGGCCGACTACGAGTGAGGCTCGGCCTCGTGGTCGGACGGCCCACGGGGTGTGTATGCGTGCGCGACGGGATCGAACACCACTGCTAACACCCGCCTCACCTTCGCTCACCGTGGCATCCGTGAAGTTGGAGAGCCACGGCAGCACGGGGACCGCTGGCGTCGCGGCCGCCGTACCCGACAGCGAAAGCACCGCGATGCACGCGAGCAGCCCGGCCCTCATGGCTACGGTCCGTCCGTCTGGAGGAGCCAGCCGACGATGTCTCGCGTGGAGACCACCCCTACCAGCTGCTCGGTTGGCGAGACCACCATGACGTGGTGAGTGTCCTCGGCCATCATCATCTGGGCGGCGTGGGCGACGGTGGCGAACTCGGACAGCGTGAAGGCAAGAGGCATCATGATCTCGTCTGCGGTCCGCGCCTGGAGATCCTCCGGGAGCGAGCTCCCTTGGCGCACCGAGCTCATCGCCGCATCGATCTGCTCGACGAGATCGCTCTTCGTGATGATCCCGATCGGGCGCTGGCGCTCGTCGAGCACGGGTAGGCAGCCGATGTGGTGCTTCAACATGAGCTGGACCACCACACCGACGTCGAGATCGGGGCGAGCGCAGATCAGATCGCGGCTCATGATCTGCTTCAACGGCACCCCGGAGGCCGATGCGCGACGCGACGGCAGCGGCTCCTCAGGAGGCGCCGGGATGAGGATCGTCTGCGGCGCTTCGCCGCGCCCTCGATAGACGTTGCAGGTGCGCATCCGGGGTTCGGCGTCCATGGTCACCTCCTCCCTCCACAAACCAGCAAGCCGCGCGCCATCCCACCGCTACCCCACGATAGGAGAGCGCGCAAATCCGGCGCTCCCCGAGTGGCGGACGAGCACTTGTTGCGCGACTCAGAGCCGGATCCGCGCACCCGCGATCGGGACGTCGACGAGAGGGAACTGAGCCGCGGCTAGTCGCGAGGCCAGCGCAGCGCGCGCGGAATCCTCGCCGTGGACGAGGATGACCCGGCGCAGAGGCCCGCGTGCACGCGCCGCCTCCGCATATTCGACGAGACCACGCTGGTCCGCGTGCGCGCTGAGGCCACCGAGGCTGACCACGTCCGCATGTCGCGGCCGGAGTACGCCAAAGATCTTGACGTCCCGACGCTGTTCGACCAACCGACGCCCCAGCGTGTGGCGGTCCTGCTGGCGCATCGCATGCAACACGTCGAGGCATGACGCCCAAGACCATCCTCGTGCCGGAGCCGTCATGAAGCGGATCCTCGTCGCCATTGACGCATCGGCACGTGCGCCGATCGTGCTCGCGGCCGCGCTGCGCATGGCCGAGCTCGCGGATGCGAAGCTCGTCGTGTTTCGCGCGATCGGCGTGCCGCCTGACATGCCCCGGGAGCTGTTGAAGGTCAACGACCTTCGTCTCGAAGACGTCCTGCAGGGCAACGCGCACACCGACCTCGCCCGACTCCTCGAGCACGTACCACCGAATCGGATCGAGAAGGTGCTCACGGCGTTCGCCACACCGTGGGATGGCATCTGCACCGCCGCACGCGAGCAGGACGCTGACCTGATCGTCCTCGGTTCGCACGGCTACGGAGGTCTCGACAAGCTGCTCGGCACCAACGCCGGCAAGGTCGTCAACCACGCCGACCGCAACGTCCTGGTGGTGCGGACAGCGCTATGACGGCGGCCTGCGGTTGCGAGCTCTCCCACGTCCCGCGCGTGGTGGTCCTGACCGGCGGCCCCGGCGCGGGCAAGACCGCCGTGCTCGAAGTGCTCCAGCAGCAGGTGTGCCGTCACGTCGCGATCCTGCCCGAGGTGGCGAGCATCCTGTGGAAGGGCGGATTTCCACGAACCAGCACGATCTCGGGGCGACGAGCAGCTCAGCGCGCGATCACGCGCGTCCAGATCGAGCTCCAGCGGATGGCGATCGAGGAGCCGGCGACCGGCCTCGTGGTCTGTGATCGCGGCACGATCGATGGGCTCGCCTACTGGCCCGGAGATCCAGCGGAGTACTACCAGGACCTCGGCACCACCGAAGCCATCGAGCTTGCCCGCTATGCCACCGTCATCCACATGACGTCGGCGTCGCGCGATGACGGTTACTTCGCCACGACGACGCGCGTCGAGTCCGTCGATCAAGCGCAGGAGCTCGACCGGCGCATCCTCGCGGCATGGGCGAACCATCCCCACCGCGTGATCGTGCCGAGCAATCGAACCTTCCTGCTCAAGCTCGATCAGGCGCTGGCACTCGTGCGGGCGGAGATCCCGATGTGCTGTCGGTGATCTGCGGTTGCGCCCTCACGAGGTGCGCGTGCAGCACGTGCGCGCACGGGCCACCACAGGATGGCGAAGATCACGGCGAACGTGCCCAGCAACCCCGAGCGTTGGAGGATCCGCATGGACCTCGGAGCGTGCAAGGGCTGGGCCCCTGGGGCTCAACGCGCGACGTGCAGCTTGTCGATGATCACGTCCACACCGCGCGTGCCGCGTGGCCCGCGGTCACTCCGACGTCGGTCGCCATCGCCGCAACGGCTGCATCGCAAGTGCCACCTCACTTCCCGTCGCCGAACGGGTGGCAGCCCGCGCAGCGCACCGCCGTCGGCTCGTGGTCTCGTTGCTTGGTATGGCAGGTCACGCAGGTGGCTCGGTCATCGCTGGGCTTGGTCTCGTGCCCGCCGCGGTGACAGCTGTTGCAGGTGGCGTGGCCCGGGACGCGGTGGAGGCCCGGGCGCTTCGCCGGAGTGTGGCAGGTCGTGCATGCGGGCGTCGCTGCCAGCCCGTTCGGACCATGCGGACGGTGGCAAGTCAGGCAGTCGAGGTGCTTGCCGTGCCCGGTGCTCGCGCGATCGGCGTGACAGCTCGCGCACGTGGCGGACGGACGCCGGTCACCGCTGTGCGGCTCGTGGCAATTCACGCACGCCTGGTGGCCCCGCGGCGCCGACGACGCTTCGGCCTTGTGGCAGGTCGCACAGGCGACCGGTGGCGCCGCCGGCGCGTGCGGTCCGCCGGTGTGGCAGCCGATGCAGGCGCGGTGACCCTCGCGTGTCTGCGTGGCCTTCGCGGCGTGGCAGGTGGCGCACGCCGGAGGCGGCTTGCTCGGCTCGTGCGCGGCGCTCGCATGGCAGCCGATGCACGCGGCGTGACCGGTGGACGCCGTCGACGCCACCGGCTTGGCGTGGCAGGTCGCGCACATCGCGGCCGCGAGCACGGGCTTCTTGTCGTGCGGCTGATGACAATCGAGGCACTTCGCCGTCGCGTGGCGAGACTTCGTGTGACACGTCTCGCAGGCCACGGCCCTCAGCCCAGCGTCGAGGGTATGCGGCGGATGACAACCCACACACGCGTGCGCGGCGCCGCCCCTGGGCGAGGGCGCCGGGTGGGCGACCTGCTTCGCATGACACGTGGTGCACGCCTTCGGGGCCGCACCTTCGTGCTGCGCGTGACACGAGATGCAGCTGGCGTGCTTCGCCGCGACGAGCACCGGCTTGTTCGCATGGCAGGTGGTACAGGCGGCGACGGCCTTGCTGCTGAACTCGTGCGGCGTATGGCAGCTCGTGCACTTCGCGTGACCGACAGTCAGCGCATGGGCACCGACCCGCGCGCGCCCCGGCTGCTTGGCGTGGCAGGTCGCGCAACCGGCATCGGCGACCAACGTGGCCTCGTGCATCTGATGGCAATCGAGGCAGCCGCGCATCCCGGCGTGCTGGGTCTTCTGCGCAGCGTGGCACTCGGTGCACGGCCGCGGCGCCAGCGACGGCGTCGAGTGCGCGCGGTGACAATCGGCGCACGCCTGGTCGGAGTGCGCGCCGACCGCGGCGTGCTTGCCCTGCGGATCATCGTGACAGCGCATGCAGTTCGTTGGCTTGATCGCGAGCTCGCGGCCGAAGCCATGGCAGTCCTGGCACCGTGGGGTCGCGGCCCGGCCGATCGGATCCAGCGGGTGGAGCGTCGGCTGCACGTTCGCGTGGCACTTCTCGCACAGCTCGTCGGGCGGCGGGGCGAACCCATCGCCGTGACATTCGGTGCAAGCCACGTGGTGCTTCCCGACGTGAACCGTGTGACCCGCACTCTCGCGCACCTCGCGCCACGTGGCGGGTACGTGCTGCAGCTCGTGCGACCGCTCTCCGCCGCAGGCCACGATCAGCACCAGCCACGCACATGCGAGCCAGCGCGTCATCGTGCTCCGATCGGATGGCACATCCGGCACGGCATCGACGACAGCGGCTGTCGGCTCGAATATCCCGGCGGGTGCGGATTTCCGCCGACGCCACCGACGGCGTGGCACGTCACGCACAACTTCTCGCCGGCACCGCCGTGACAGGACGCGCACGCCGCGGGGTCGCGCCGCGCCTCGCGCCCGTGCCGATTCTCACTCGCCGTCAAGCCGACCCAACCTGCGGGGTGCGGGCTGCCGAGTTTGTCGCCCGCGACGTTGCGCGAGAGGTGACAGCTCAGGCAGCGATCCGGCTGGTGGCAGGTGGTGCAGGCGCCCGGCTGTGCGCGCGCCTCGAGGCTGTGGCGTGCGGTGAACCCGGCGCGATGCACGCTCGGCGACATCGGATCCGCGAACCGGAGCTTGGCCGGGATCGCCGGTGCCGTGACGCCGTGGCACTCGGCGCAGAACGACTGCTTGTGGCAGGTCTCGCACAGATCACCCGAGGCCGCCGCGCGCGTTCCGTGTTCGCGCAACCAGTCACCGTCGTGTGCGAGGTGACTCTGCGGCAGCACGCGCTCCTCGGTCAGGTTCTTGTGACAGGTCTCGCAGGTCCGAGCGTCGCGCGCCGCATCGTGAGCGTGGCAGTTGAAGCACACAGCCATCGGCGGCAACATCGCGCGATCACCCTCGGCGACGCCGGTGTGACAGTGCATGCAGTTGCCCTTCGCCTCGCCGCCGAGATGACGGGCATGCGCGAACTTCAGGTGATCGCGGGTGTCCACGAGCTTGGCGATCGCCTCCGCGGGTGCATGGCAGCCGAGGCATGGGCGGGGATCGTGGGGCGGGTTGTGGCAGCTCGTACACGTGGCGTCATCGGGGAGGTGCAGCGCGGCCGTCTCCTTCTCGATGTTCGCGTGGCAGCGCGTACACGAGACGCCCGCGACCACGTGCTTGCGATGCGGGAACACCTCCGTCGGGGCCTTCCGGAAGCCGAGCACACCCGCACACGCGACGAGCACGACCAGCGCACCGATCCACAGGTAGCGGGTCATCGCGCACTCCAGCGCCGCGTGAGCTGCAGCAGCCCGTCCACGCGATGGCGATACTCCGGGGAGGCGCTGGCCTCGACGGCGACCGCGGCCTCCCAGTCTCGATAGCTCCACGACGCGGCGACGAGGCCCCACGGCCAGACCACGCCACGCCCCCGATCTTGATCCGGGATCACGAGCTCGAGCTCCGTGGAGACAGCGATCGCATGTGCGACCGGGACCCGGGCCGCGAGGCGTGCCCCCGTCCAGGCTTCGTCGCCGATCCCGCTGCGACGCAGCTCGCCGGTCACGGCGCCTGCACCGCGATCGTCGAGCCGGAGCCGGGCCTTGCCCGAGAGCTCGGGTCCGAAGTCGCGATCGATGCGCAGCGCCGCGAGATCGCCGATCAGATCGAGCCGTGGTGCCGCGCGCCAGGTGATCACGGCACCTCCGCGCTGGGCGGGGACGTCGCCGATCACCGAGAACAGAGATGTCGCGGGCACGAGATGCGACGGTGAACGATGGCTGGCGTAGAGCTCGGTGCGCACGGCGCCGTGGCGGCGGCTCGCCGTCAGGCCGACCTCTGCGATCCCCTCGCCGACCAGATCATAGGCGAGGCGCGCGCCGACATCGGTCTTCGTCCCGAGGGCCGCGCCCGCATCGAACCCGAGCTCCTCGCTGGCGCGAACGCCGCGATCACGACGCTGCTCGTAGGCCACACCCACCGCCCCGCTGTCGCCGAGACGCCGCGCGAGCCGCGCGCCCGCCACCCAGTCCCACGCTCGGCCAGTGCCGAGCCCGAGAACCACGGGGATGCCCGCGACCGCCTCTGCATCGATCCGCTGCGGCAGCCGGACCCGGACGGATCCTCCATCGACGTGAACAGGGCGCAGGGCGCCGAGCGTCGAGACGAAGCGCCCTACGCGCCCCGCGATCTTGCCATCGCGCGATCGCCCGTGGATCGCGATCACGAGGACGTCTCCGGACACCTCGTCGCCCGGGGTGCGCGCACCGGCCATCCAGACCACGGCCTCGGCCGTGAACCGCTCGCGCAGCGCCCCATCCGCGTTGAGGACGAGGAGACCGGCGGGCGACGCCGTCGTCGCGAGCGCATCCCCGCGCAGGCGGATCGGATCCGCCGACGCCGGCACGATGCCGACGAGGGTCGCGGCGAGGACGGCGAGCTTCATGTCGGGTCTTTCGACAACGGCGGTGGGAGCGAATCTCGCTTCGCGCGCATGGCGCGGCGGAGGTCCTTGATCACCACGAACACGTACGCGCCGAGGGCGAGCATCCCGAGGCCCTGCCCCACGGTCATCGCGAGCATCACCGGCAGCGGCGTCGGCGCGAGCATTGACCACACCATCAAGGTGAGTGCGAGGAGCGTGGCGACCGCGGAGACCTGTAGGAGCCGGATCACTTCGCACCCGCCTTCAGCCGCTTGGCTTCCTTGCTGAACGGGTGCGCCGGGCCGTGGCAGCCCGCGCTCGCACACGACAGCGTGCCTGCGCGCAGCCGATCGATCGTACTGGTGTGGTCCCCGATCGCCGACCACCCCGGGTTCTGCGTCGAGTGGCAGTGCATGCACGTCGAGTTCGGGAACGGCTCGCGGATCTCGATCTCCTCGAGGAACTGCTTGATCGGCGTGTTTCGGTAGTTGAACGTGTACTCGTAGACATGGCGCAGGCCACCGAGCTTCGTGATGATCGTCCCGTACATCCCGTAGTTTGCGTGGCACGCGTAGCAGTTGGTGTCTCCGAACATCGCGTTGCGCGCGTGACGCGCGGCGAGCGTGGTGCTCGTGCGATCGTTCGAATCGTCGCTGTACGGCGTCATCACGTGACACGATCCGCAGAACTGCCGCTGCGTCGTGGCGTGATAGCCCGCGATGTTGCCGTTGGCCGCGGTCATCAGCGGCAGCACGCCGATCCCGAACAGCAGCACGATCTTCGTGGTGCGATTGAGGAGTGGTCGCCGGATCAGAAACCAGAGCAGCAGGATCGCTGCCAGGCCGGTGGTGATGAGCGCGAGGATGACAAACGGATCAGAAGACATCGACGTCTCCATCGAGGTGCGCTGTCGTCCCGTTGACGAACAGGATCGACCCCTGTGGTGTGACCGAGCGAGGGTGGCAGGT
>JAYVRN010000910.1:0-9854 GCA_043776275.1 Myxococcales bacterium
CCTCCGGAACCTTCACGCAGTACGTA
Organism: Myxococcales bacterium; assembly: GCA_043776275.1. GTDB lineage: Bacteria > Myxococcota_A > Polyangia > Haliangiales > Haliangiaceae > JABFXX01. Next base: position 27 of record JAYVRN010000910.1, read on the forward strand.
TTCGTCGGATCCTTGTAGGCGCCATCGACGCACGCGGCCTTCGCGCCCGCGGGCTCAGCCGGCTTGGGATCAGCCGGCTTCGGGTCGGCCGGCTTCGGATCGACCGGCTTGGCCGCGTCGTCGCCCGTCATCGCCTTCGCCATGCACTCACCGTACTTCGTCCCGACGTCCTGCATCTCCTTCATCGTCTTCTCGTCCGGCTTCTCCGGCTTGTCGCCAGCGGACTTCGCATTCTCAGCCGACCACTTGTTCATCTGGTCCTGGACGTCGTCTGCGCACTTCTTGTCCTTGCACGCACACATCTTGTCCTTGAACTCGCCCATCTTGGCCATCGCCTCGCCGGCGCCGCCCTTCTTCTTGCAGCCAAAGGAAGCGATGGAAACGGCGGCCAGGAACGCGATCGTGATCTTGCTCATCTTGGGAATCCTCTTTGTGTGGAACGTAGAAGTTGTGGAGAGAGTTTTAGAGCATCCGGAGATCGACCGAAACGAAACGACTGGTTTTAAGCGTCGTCGTTTGCAGCCGATCCGATCGGCAATCGTGACAATCCACGACAATTGAAACGGCCCCACGACAATCATTCGTCAACGCGGATATTCATCCGTCATGACGGCTAAAGACGTCACCCTGCAGGGGTGATCAGGCTTCGACGAGGAAGCGTTCGTACGCCGTGAAGTCGTAGTCGCGGCCCAGGAAGTCCTTCACCAGCTCGGCCGCATCGCGGCTCCCGCCGGGCACCAGCACCTTGTCGCGATACGCGTAGGTCACGTCGGTCGCCATCAGGCCGCGTCCCGCGAACGGCGTCAGGAGATCCTTCGCGATCACGAGCGACCATTGGTACGTGTAGTACATGGCCGAGTAGCCCACGAGGTGCCCGAACGAGGCGTGGAACCGCGTCCCCGGCACGTAGGCGAACGGCGTGTACTGCTTCTGGAGGCGCTTGACCTCGGCCAGCTGATCGAGCGCCGCAGGATCCGCGCGGTGGAAGCCGAGCGAGATCGCGGCATAGAAGATCTGCTGCACGGTCGCGGTGCCGAGCCCGAACTTGTCGGCGCGCCGCATCTTCTCGACCAGCGCCTCCGGGATCACCTCACCGGTCGTGTGGTGCCGTGCGAACCGCGCGAGCGTGTCGTGGCGCCACGCCCACTCCTCGAACATCTGCGACGGTGCCTCGACGAAGTCCCACTCGGTGGCCACGCCACTCTGCGTGATCCACCGCTGATGACCGCCGAGCACGTGGTGCATCAGGTGGCCGAACTCGTGGAACATGGTCACGACGTCGTCGTGTTCGAGCAGGCCCGGATCGGTCGCACTCGGCTGCGGGAAGTTGCAGACCAGGACGCCCTCAGGGAGCTGGGTGCCGCGCACGCCATCCTTCAGCGGGAACTGTGCGGCGTGCTTGTACTTGCCCTCGCGCGGATGCATGTCGAGGTAGATCCGGCCGATCCGCTCGCCGCCGCGGATCACGTCGTACGTCAACACCGTGGCGTGCCACGGCGGCGCCTCGGTCACCGGGACCGCGCGATACGAGAGATCGAAGATCTCGGAGGTGATCTCGAGGAGCCCGGCGAGCACGCGCGGATATGGGAAGTACTGGCGAACCACGCTCGCATCGACCTCGTAGAGATCGCGCTTCACGAGGTTCTCGAGCCAGACCTTCTGCCAGTCCGCGACCTTGGTCGCCTTGGGATCCACCGTCGTCAGCTGGCGGAGCAGCTCCGTGTAGTCCTGCTCGGCACGCGGCGCCGCGAGCTTCCACACGCGCTCGAGGAACTCGGAGGCTCGCTCGCCGCTGCCGATCATCTTGTCGGCGGTGATGTAGTCCGCCCAGTTGGGATAGCCGAGCAGCGACGCCTTCTCCGCGCGGAGCCTCAGGATCTGCGTGAGGATCTCCTCGTTCCCCTGATCGCCGCGGCTGCGGAACGCGATGTACAGCTCCTGGCGCAGCGCATCGTCCGCCGCATAGGTCATGAACGGGTTGTAGTCGGGGGAGTCCGTCGTGATCCGGATCTTCCCGTCGTCGTCGGGAGGATGCGAGGCGATGAAGTCCGCGGGCAGGCCAGCGAGCCGCGCCGGATCGGTGATCTCGACGCCGCGGACGTCCTCGCTGATCGTCTTGCTGAAGCTCTGACCGAGCTTGGTCAGCTCCTCGTCGATGTTCTCGAGACGCTTCCGCACCTCGAGGGGACGATCGACGCCCGCGCGCCGGTAGTCGCGCAACGTGTGTGCGTGGAACCGCTGCGTGTCCGGATCCGCGGCGGAGACCTCCACCGCCGCGATCGCGTCATACATCTCGCGATCGAGCGCGAGGGCAGAATAGAACTTCGAGACCTCCTGCTCGCACTCACGTGCGACGTCCCGGATCGCCTCGTCGGGGTGGACCTCCGACATCAGCCCGGCGAGCGCGTTCGAGCTGCTCGCTGCGGTGAGCAGCTGGTTGTAGCGATCGAGCGCCTCGTCGATCGTGCGTGCGCTCGTCCCGATCAGCTCGGTGCGGAGCGCCTGCGCGCGGTGGAGCCCCGCGAGGCATTCGGTGCGGAACTGCTGCTCAGCCTTCTTCACGGCGACGGAAACTGTAACATGCGATCGCGCATGGACGACGTTCTCTCCGTACCCGAGCTGGGCGCCGCGTTGCCGCTGGTGGCGAGCGATCCGCGCTGGCTCCCGATCGCGCTCGCCGATCTGGACGCGGTGCACGCCGATCACCTGCACTGCGAGCGCAAGGCGGCTCAATCCGCGCTGTCGCTGATCCGCAGCTATCCCGAGCGCACGGACCTCGTCACCGCGATGGCGCGGCTCGCCCACGACGAGACCCGCCACGTGGTCCAGGTCGCGCAGCTGATGACCCGCCGTGGCCAGCCGGCCAGCTACGATTTCGGCGATGACTATGCGGCGGCGCTGCGCGACCTGATCCGCAAGGGTGAGCCGCTGCGCCTGCTCGATCGGCTCCTCGTGTTCGCGACCATCGAGGGGCGGTCCGCCGAGCGGCTCGGCCTGCTCGCCGGAGCGCTCGAGGATCCCAAGGCGCGCGAGCTGTACGCGAGCCTCGCGGTCGCCGAGGTTCGCCATCGCGACATCTTCCTCTCACTCGCGCGCGATGCGGATCCGGCGGCCTGGCAGGCACGCGCACTCGAGCTGGCCACGCGCGAAGCGGAGATCCTCGCGACCCGCGCGATCTCCGCCCGCATCCACTGACACGTCAGTCCGGCGCGGCTTCAGGCTTGAGATCGGCGAGCGGCGGCATCGTGACCAGCGCGCGCCACTTCGCGGCCACCACGCCCACGACCACGATCGCCACCGCGCCTCCCGCGATGATCGCCGGCACGGCGCCGACCAGGAACGCGGCGAGGCCAGACTCCGCCGCCCCCAGCTCGTTCGACATCCCGATGAACACGTAGTGCACCGCGCTGACCCGCCCGCGGATCGCATCGGGCACCACGAGCTGCTCGAGCGTCAGCCGGATCACGACGCTGATGTTGTCGAGGGCGCCGCAGGCCACGAGCAGGATCACGGTGAGCGGCAGAGAGGTCGAGAGACCGACGCCCATCGTCGCCGCGCCGAACAGCGCCACCACGATCAGCAGGACCCGGCCCGGGCGCTTCCACGGCGGGAGCCGACCGCCGAGCACCGCGGCCACCACGGCGCCGGCCGACTGCGACGCACGGAGGATGCCGTAGCCGAACGCGTTGGTGTGCAGCACATCGGTGGCGATCGCAGGGAGCAGCGCGGTGACACCGGCGAACAGCACCGCGAACATGTCGAGCGTCAGCGCGGGGAGCAGGAGTGGAGAGCGCCAGATGAACCGGAGGCCCACGCGCCAGTCCTTGCGTGCGGCGACCGCGGCTCCCGTCGGATCGGGGATCACGCGGGCCTCGGGCAGGCTTCGATACATCACCGCGGAGGCGACGCCGGTGATCGCGACGAACGCATAGATCCACTGCGGCGCCACCCAGATCAGGGCGAGCCCCGCGAGCGCGGGCCCGATGATCGCGGACAGCTCCTGCAGGCTCGAGCTGATCCGATTCGCGCGCCCGAGCTGATCGCGTGGAAGGATCAGCGGGATCAGCGACGAGCTCGCAGGTGCGTGGATCACGTTGACGCAGCCCTGCACGAACAACAGGGCATAGAACGCGATCACCGGCGCGTGCGTCGCCGAGACGATCGCGAGTCCGATCCCGATCGCTCCCGTGGTGGCGACGGCGGCGGTCGCGAGCAACCGCCGATCCGAGCGATCGACCAGCGTCCCGGCCGGGACGAACAACAGGATCACCGGTAGCACCTGCACGAACCCGACGCCCGCGAGCACGAGGAAGTTCGCGGTGTCGCCGTAGAGCTCCCAGACCACCGTCGCGTTGATCACCGCGCGGCCGAACGTGTTGAGCGACCTCGCCCCCACCACCCGGAGGATCCGACCGAGGACTGCGTCGGGCACGTCGACCTGGATGCTACGTCAACCCGGCAAGCCCCGCCCTGCCTGCGATTCCCGAACAACCTCGCGGCTGTGCAGTCCTGGTACAGCCGAAAGGGCCGGGTTCTTGCAACACCCAGATGACATGAGGACCACCACCCAATTCCTGCTGGTTAGCGCGTTCGTCCTGGGGGGTGTGGTCCTGCCTTCGGAGGCTGGATCCCTCACCGCGACGTTCACGACCACCCCCAACGGGGGCCAGTACGCCCCCAACCACGTGGTGGCGGTGTGGGTCGAGGGCCCCGCGGGAGCGTTCGTGAAGACCATCGGCCGCTGGTCGGCGACCCGCACCGGGAGCCTGGTCGCGTGGAAGGCGAAGGCACCAGCCAATGACGCCGACGCGGTGTCTGGTGCCACCCAGGGCAGCCACGCCACGCCGTTGACCTTGACCTGGAACCTCACGGACAAGCTCGGCGCGGTGATCCCCGACGGCACGTACACCGTCCGCATGGAGCTCGCGGACTCCAACGCGAACACGGCCGCCCAGAATCACCAGGGCACGTTCACGTTCGTGAAGGGCGCCACCGCGCAGATGCAGACCGCGCTCACCAACGGTGGGTTCACCAACGTGTCGCTCAACTTCGATCCAGGCGCCACGCCGCCGCCCACCAATCCGCCGCCCACCAACCCGCCGCCGTCGAGCGGTGGCGGCGATGCGGGCCTCGATAACAACGGTGGTGGTGACGCGATCGAGGGCGGTTGCGCGGCCAGCGGGTCCCGAGGTGGTCTCGCTACGTTCGCGCTGCTCGGCGCGTGTGTGCTCGGCCTCCGCCGCCGACGCCGCGTGTAGTCTCGCCTCGCGTTTCGTCGACGTCCCGCTGGGACCCGCTGTCCCAACGTTGTCCCAATGTTGCACAGCATCGAGCACTTTCCTCACGCCGGGTGGTCGCGTACGCTTGAAGCTGATGTCGGTGGTCGTGTCGGATGAGCGCCAGATCCGGTGCTGCACCCGATGTCTGGCGATCTATCGCAAGGACGTGGCGTTCTGTCCGTCCGACGGTGGTGAGATCACGTTCGTCGATGACGATCCGCTGATCGGCACGGATCTCGAGCACTACGTGATCGAGGCGCTGATCGGCGAGGGTGCGATGGGTCGCGTCTACCGGGCCCACCACAAGACGCTCGCCCACAAGCAGTACGCGCTCAAGGTCCTGATCGGTGACCTCGCGTCCACCCAGGCGATGCGGATGCGCTTCGTCAACGAGGCGAAGAGCGCCGGCCAGCTATCTCACCCCAACGTGGTCAGCGTCGTCGATTTCGGTCGTTCGAGCGCGGGCCTCATCTACCTGGTGATGGAGCTGGTCAACGGCACGTCGCTCTCGACCATGATCGAGGCGGGTCCGATCGAGCCGATGCGCGCCGCGAAGCTCGCACGTGACGTGGCGGCCGGCCTCCAGCACGCCCACGGCCTCGGCCTCATCCATCGCGATCTCAAGCCGGAGAACGTGATCGTGGTCGCCGGTACCGACGGAGAGATCCCACGCGTGGTCGATTTTGGGATCGCCCTGTCGATCGACCGCACCGATATGCGGCTGACCTCGACAGGGATGGCGATGGGCACGCCTGCCTACGTCGCGCCCGAGCAGGTCTCGGGCAACGAGATCGATGCCCGCGCGGATCAGTACGCGCTCGGCGTGACCTTGTACGAGTGCCTCACCGGCGGACGGTTGCCCTTCATGGGCGAGCCGATGGATGTGGTCACGGCGAAGATCGGCAACGAAGCGCCCGCACTCGCCGAGCGGATGCCCGAGGGCGTCGAGGTCCCACCTGGGCTCGCGCGGATCGTCCAGAAGATGGTCGCGCGGCGGCCCAAGCTGCGGTTCGACGATCTCGCCGAGGTGATCGAGGCGCTCGATCGCTGGATCAACTCGCGGGGCGTCGACACCGACGTGCTCGCGCAGCTGCCGCCCAGGCGCCGACGCGGTGCGATCGTCGCCGTCGCCGTGCTCGCCGTGGCGGGCACAGCCACCGTGTGGGTGGTCACGCGGCCTGCAGCGCCCTCCTCGTCGACCGCCCCCACGCCCTCCTCACCCGCCCCCAAGGTCGCTGTCGCGGCGGCGCCACCTGCCCCGGGCGGGACCGCCCCGATCGCCGATCCACGTGCGCCGACCGCCGATCCGCAGGCGCCGATCGCCGATCCGCAGGCGCCGACCACCGATCCGCAGGCGCCGATCGCCGATCCGCCGGCGGTCGTCGACGATCCCCCGACGCCCACCGTGCGGCCGTCGGGGCGTCGGACCACACGCGGTAAGCCCGTGGCCCTGACGAAGGCCCGCGATCGAAAGGGCGCGAAGGTCACGGTCGCGACCGCCACCCCGCCGGCGTTACCCGCGAGTCCGCCCACGCCGATCCCCGCACCACCACGCCCCGCCCCCGAGGTCCCGCTGCAGGCCCACGTCCTCGGCGTGGACGTTCAGGGTTCGCTGTCGCAAGCGGTGATCCAGCGCGCCGTGGATCGCGTGCGTCCCGCCGTCGAGCGATGCACCGCCTCCGGGAGCCCGCACACGGTGAGGATGCAGTTCACGATCGACGAGTCTCGCCGCGCGCATGGCGTCCGCGGCTCAGGATCCACGCAGGCCTCCGTGGCGTGCCTGGTCACCGCGCTCGGCGGCGTGCGCACCGAGGCGGCCCCCGATACCGGCGATACGGAGGTCGTGGTGCGGATCTCGTTCGGGACGCGCTCGTGAAGCGGGCCGTCGCGATCGTCGCCACGAGCACCCTGGCGTTCGCCGCGTGCCTCGAGAAGCTCGGCCCCGACGTCGGCCCGCTCGCGAGCCCGGCGACCGATGGCGCCGCATGCGCGGGCGACTCCGATCCCGCCGTCACCGTCAGCTATCGGACCGACATCGTGGACGGCGTGTTCCGCCGCGGCAAGTGCGACGGCTGCCACACCGGCAACGGCTCCGGTGCGAACCAGAGCGGGCTCAGCCTCGCGACGTACACCACGCTCCGCACCGGAGGAGGTCGCTCCGGCGCGAGGATCGTCGTCAACGGGGATCCGTGCGCGAGCATCCTCGTGCAGAAGCTCGAGACGTCGCCGCCGTTCGGGCGACGCATGCCGTACAACGGACCTCCGTACCTGTCGGCCGCGGATCTGCTGCTGGTCCGCGACTGGATCGCCGAAGGAGCCCGTGACAACTGAGCGAACCCGCCGCGTTGCGATCGCGGTGATGCTGCTGGTGACCTCGGTCGCGCTGCCGAGCTGGGCAGACGAGCCGGTGCCGATCGCCGGCGCCGGATCTGGATCCGGATCCGCGGTGGTCCCGCCGCCCGAGCCCGTGCTGCCGTTGCCGCCCGCGCCCGAGCCGGCACCGCCCGAGCCGAAGCACGAGTACGTGGTCGCGGGATCGATCCAGCTCGACTACCTGGCGGTGCCGACCGATCGCAACGCGCGGTTGACCACGCTCGATGGCGGCACCGTCGAGCTCTCGCTTCGGATGACCAAGGACTTCACGAAGAACACCTCGGCCTCGATCAAGGTCTGCTTCGCGTGCCACGGCTTCGAGGCCGGCATGGGCTTCGTGGAGGTCCGCGCGGCCGACGCGCTCCGGGTCCGCGTGGGCCGGATGACGCCGGCGTTCGGGAGCTTTCCGCAGCGCCACGATCCCGCGAATCACATGTCGAGCGACAAACCGCTCCCCTATGACATGGGGCGGATGCTCCGCCGCAACGACTGGGACGAGGGCATCCTGCCCGCGCCGTGGGTCGACAACGGCATCGAGGTTGCGGGCACGCACTTCTGGAGCGGTGGGCAGTTCGACTATGCGGTGTTCGCGATCAGCGGCCCCAAGGGCAGCCCCGATGCCGCGGACTTCGACTTCACGCTGTCCCGCGCCCCCGAGCAGTACTACGTCGACAACAACTCGGAGCCCTCGTTCGGAGCCCGGCTCTCGACCGCGCTCGATGTGACCGAGGAGGTGCTCGTCACGCTCGGCGCCTCGATCATGGCCGGCCACTACGATCCCGCGCGCAAGCTCACGTACGAGATCCTCGGCGCCGACGCCGTGGTCCGCCTCGGCAAGCTCTACCTGCGCGCGGAGTACCTGATCCGGCGCACCCAGATGGCCCTCGGCGACGATCCGGCGACGCGCTTCAAGTACGGCCCCGGCGCGGACGGCAGGTTCGCGGACTACTTCCTGAAGGACGGCTTCTACGTCGAGGCCGAGGTACCCGTGGGCCGGCTCAGCGTCCTCGCACGATGGGACGGGCTCCGCCGCGCCGGGAACGTGCTCGCCACCAGCGGGCTATCGTCCTCGGCTCACCTGTTGCGCTACACGGGCGGGCTCGGGCTGCGGCTGATCTCGAAGCTGCAGCTCAAGGCCTCGGTCGAGCTCTACCAGTTCAGCGACTTCGAGGACGAGATCGCGATGCACCTCGGCGTCGCGACCGCGTTCTGAGTCAGCCTTCGGGTCAGTGGCAGTTGCCGGTGCGCCAGCTGTCGCTCACGTAGTCCGCGTACGTGCCGGCGAACGTGGCACCCGGCGCCGGCCGAAGCTCGCCGCCGTTGACCGTCAGGTAGTACTCGAACGCGATCTCGGCGTACTGGCCGTCGGAGGTCGGCGTCGCCGGTGCCTCCGGGCAGTGATAGCTGCGGAGCGGATCGACGTCCCGGAGGCTGAACCGGTAGCGCGCATTGTTGCCGGTGCGGCGATCGAAGTCGACCGCGCGGGTCTGCCAGCTCGAGACCCCTCCGTAGCGATAGTGGACCTGGACATCGAGCTTCTGCCAGAGGTCCGGATCGTCGTGATCCGTGAGCCCCGGCTGATAGATCTGGAAGCACGTGCTGGTGATGAACGCCCGCTGGCGCGCCCACGTGCCGTACGAGAACGGCTGCACGGCTGACGAGCCGCCATCGCATGGATCACTCGCATCGCGCGTGATCAGCGTGCGCACCTCGCCGATCCACTGCGGCGGCACGAGCGTGTCGAACACGTAGTTGTTGCCGAAGTTCGAGTCCCACGCCTGACAGCCGCTCGTGCTCGTGTTCTCGAACCACAGCGCGACCGAGCGCGCGTCGGCGGGCACCGAGACGACCGGGGCCCCGTCCCGCACGCTGACCTCACGGCGCTGTTGCCCGGGCGAGAACACGAGGTGCGCGGTGATGTCGTAGAGCGGGTGGCCGCCCTGCGAGTTGCGACACTGCGTGAGCCGCGCGGGATCGTAGGCGACCACGAGCTCGCCGCCGGGTGCGAACACGCCCTCGCGGTGCTGGTGGAAGCTGGCGTCGAACACGAGGCGGGCGCGGGTCGGCCCGGCCGGCGAAGCGCACACCGTCGCGTCGGCGCCGATCGCGAGGGTCGGCGAGGTCAGCAGGTAGTTGTCGAGGTCGCGCGGGTTGCGGTTGTGATCGAACAGCCGGC
>JAYVRN010000911.1:0-9812 GCA_043776275.1 Myxococcales bacterium
ACGCCCTTCCGGGTCCGCGGTCGGCCCGCCCCTGGGCGCCAACCACCGTGCCCCATCGGACGCCGTGCCGCATCGAGGGACAGCTGAACATGACGAACTATCGAGTTTTGCTTTGCCATGACTAGATATGTTGTATACGACCGGTCTGACATGTCATTTGAGATTGCTCGTCGCTGGATAGGGTGTTGGCGGGCGACACGCGCCGGCGGACTGTCTGTCAAATGGCACTCTCGGATGACGAGTCACGCAGTTCGTTGCGCCGGACGATCTGCCTGGGCGGGCACGCACACCCAAGGCACCCACGTTCATCGCGACGGCCGGTCATGGAACTCCCTCTCCTCGAATTCAGAGAATTCGACGTCGGAGCGATGTGGCCGGCACGGGCCTGTGGAGGGCGCGGGCGCAGGAGGCTTGTGAGCTGCGCTCGCACCGCGACGAGTGCCAGGACGCGCAGGTCACATGCCGACCCGCCCTCCTCAGGCGGTCACGTGGTCGCGACGACGCCCGATCTGGATCTCTGCCGAATTCATGTGAGCACGAATTGGCTGCTGTGACTCTCATGTGCTGGAGGCAGTGCCGATCGGATAGCGCTACCCTCTCGACGAGAATCCGGAAATCTGGAGGTCGGCGCGAGGTGTATCCGGAATCGGTCCGGAGGGTCGCGATGCGGTCATCGCTCGCATGGCTACTCGTGTCGCAACGCCACCCAGCGGTGAGTTGCTGCCGAAGTTCATCGCGAGCCTCGCCCCCGACTGGATCTGCTAGAGGGCGTTGGTCATTCGCTGCAGCGCGTTGGACAACAGTGACCGGAACGTCGCGCGCTGTTCGAGGTTGACGTAGTGACCGCAGTTGTCGACCAGGTGGAATCTACGGTGTTCTCCCACGATGAGGCTTGCAGCGGTCGACGGCGCCGGGGTGACGTCTTCTGCTCCGTGGATGACGACCAACGGCCGGCGCCACTGCGCCACCCAATCGGTTTGATCGCGGCGGTCGTGGAACGCTCGCACTCCGCGCACAAGGTCGGCGACGCTCTGGCGAAGCGCCAGTTCTCGCGCGCCTGCCACGATCGCGGCGGAGGTGCTGCGTCCGAACAGCGGCGCCCAGTACCGAAGCCAGGCCGCCTCCACGCCTCGGGTCTCGAGGAGACGGATGGCCTCGTCTCTGAGCGCGGGCTCCGGCCGGACTCCTGCCTTTGCGCCGATCAAGACGATGCCAGCGATCTGGTCGGGCGCGGCTCGCGCGATCTCCAGCGCGCACGATCCACCGACCGAGTTGCCCACGACGATGGACGGCTCCGAACCGGCCAGCGCGAGCACCCTCGAAGCCCACTCCTCGATGGAATCGCCGAGGCCATAGAGGTTCGGGGCCAGCGTGCGCCCAGGAGTCAGGTCACTCTCGACGTGCCACATGCTCCCATCGAATGGGAGGGCATGAAGGAAGATGAGTTGCACCGCCGGGACGGTACACCGTGAGCTTCGAGGTGCGACCGCTACGAACATTGGTGCAGTCGCGGCGTGGTCAGCACCTCGAGCACCTGGTCTGAATCCGGTGCGGGGGGGCAGATCGTCCAGGGCGTAGCGCGATGCGGGTCCGGCACCCAAGGCACCCACGTTCACCGCGACGGCCGGTCATGGAGCTCCCTCTCCTCGAATTCAGAGAATTCGACGTCGGAGAGCTATGGTCGGCGCGGGCCTGTGGGGGGCGCAGGAGGCTTGTGAGCTGCGCTCGCACCGCGACGAGTGCCAGGACGCGCAGGTCACATGCCGACCCGCTCTCCACAGGCCTTTACGTGGTCGCGACGAGGTCTGATCTGGATCTCTGCCGAATTCATGTGAGCACGAAGTGGCGGCCGTGCTCTCCGAGCGCTTCGACGCACTCCATCGCTCACGGGTACCGGTAGTTGGTACGGGAGTACCCGTTCACGGGGTGCCGGGGGCACTGCCGCGCGGCGACCAGCCTCTGAGTCTTGCGATCGTGTAGCGCGGCGAGAATGGCGGACTCGAGATCAAGCGGAGGCAAAGCACGCTGCCGTCGCGGTTCCCCGGCCGCGTCGAGCCGCGGGCAGCCTCGACGGGGCCAGTCCCGAGCGCTACGCGGTGCAGTTCGTCTGGCCGGCGCCGTGGACCGCGATCACCTTGGACGCGAGCATCGCGCCATCGCTCATCCGCGCGGTGTCGAGCAGGTACTGCGTGCCGCCGTAGATGTTGTCGCTGGTGTTCGAGGTATTGGGCTGGCCGTGCGGCGCGTAGTCAGGGTGCGCCGCGAAGATCTGCTGGATCAGCGCCTGATCGAAGAACAGCTGCGAGATCACCTGGCTCGTGCCGCCGACCGTGACGCTGAAGTGGATGTGGATCGCGCGGCCGCTGTACCAGCCCGGGAAGCAGGTGTCGAACGTCACCACGCCCGCGGCATCGGTGGTCTGGGTCCCGCGCATGTAGCCGTGGCTGGGCGCGTCCGCATCGCCGCCGCTACACATCTTCGGGTTCGGGGTGACGCCCGAGTACACGCCGGTGACCTGCGTGTGCCAGATCTCGATCACGGCGCCGGTGAGCGGCGCGCAGGTCTGCGCGGTGACGAACTTGAGCGCGAGACGAACGGGCAGGCCGGGATAGCCCTCGCTGACATCGACGCGGATCGGCGCGGCTGCGGTGCAAGGACCCGCGGTGGTCTGGCACATCACGAGGGCGCACGAGGACACCGCGGCGGCGAACGGATCCGGGTAGCACGCCTTCGCGGTCATCGCGGCGGTGCCGCCCGAGGCCCATGCAGCGGCGGCTGGGCCGCAGTTGTCGCCGCCGACGTTGGTGTCTGGATTGCCGCTCGCGGCATCGTTCACCGCATGTGGTGAAGCGCACGCACCGAGCACGGGCACCGAGAGGATCCCGAGGCCGAGCGCCGCGAGGGTTTGGCGCCGAGTCAGCTGTTTGGACGGCTTCATGTCTGGTCCTCCGCGCTGGGAATGGTGACGTGCATCTGGGTCCCCACACCGACCTGGCTGGTAGCGCCGATCGTTCCGTCGTGCGCTTCGGTGATCCTCCGCGCCAGCGTCAGGCCGAGGCCGACACCGCCGGTCTCGCGCGAGCGGCTCCGCTCGCCACGGAAGAAGGCGGTGAACACGCGGGGCAGATCCTCGGCGGAGATCCCGAGGCCCTTGTCGCGGACCTCGTAGCGCACGTGATCGCCATCGCGGGTCACGGCGAGCTCGATCGCGGAGCTCCCATCCGGTGTGTACTTGTGGGCGTTCTCGAGCAGGTTGTCGAGCACGCGACGGAGCAGCATCGGATCGGCGTGGACGATCGGAAGATCGGAGGCGATCGTGACCTCGAGCGGGCGGTGCGGATGCCGTCCATGCATGCGATCGGCGGCGGCCTCGGCGATCGAACCCGCGGGGACGTGCGAGCGCCGGAGCGGCAGCTGTGCCGTGGGACCCTTGCCACTCGCCACCTCGAACCGCATGGCCGTGAGGATGTCGTCGACGATCGTCTCGAGCTCGCTGACATCGACGGCGATCTCCGAGAGCGAGGCGCGCGCGGCCTCGGCATCACCCTCGGCGGCGAGGTCGAGCGCGACGCCGATCCGCGTGAGCGGTGTGCGCAGCTCGTGCGCGACGTTCGCGAGCAGCTCCTTCTCCGAGACCAGGAGGCCCTCGATCCGGCCGGCCATCTCGTCGAACCGATGCCCGAGCTCGCCGATCTCGTCGGAGCGATCGAGGCGGCTGCGCGCCTGCAGGTCTCCAGCGCCCAGTGCACGCGCGGTGCGCGACAGCCGATCGATCGGCCTGACGATCCAGCGCGCCGTGACCAGCGCGCCGAACACGAGGATCACGAGGCCACACACCACCACGAGCACCGGACCCGTCAGCCCGGGCGGCTTGCCGTGCACGCCGCGCGCGACGAAGTAGCCGCGCTCGCCGTGGACCGAGAACGGGATGGTCATCGCGTGATCGCGCGGGGGCCCGAAGCCCTCGGGCGGCGGTCCCCGATGACCGTCGCGGTCCCCTGGAGGCGGGCCGCGATGTCCGTCGTCGTCGCCGGGTGGGCCGGGCGGCGGACCGGGTGGGCCATCAGGCGACGACGGAGGTGGATGCTCGCCCTCCGGCGGAGGTGGACGGTCACCCTCCGGCGGAGGAGGGCCAGGCCGTGGACCGCGACGGCGCGTGGGGATCGAGAGCGGCGGATCGACGTTGCTCGCGATCAGCTGACGCTTGTCATCGTAGAGCGAGACCTCGATCCGCTTGCCCGCGAGGGCGTCGAGCTCGGCCTGCAGCTCGGTGGGTTGGTCGATGAGGCCTTCGATCCGGTGCACGAGCACGCCGTCGAGGTGCTCCTCCGGGTGACCGGGCTCGTGCGGGCCCTCGGCGTAGAAGATGCCGACGGCGGTGGCGGCGAGCAGCACGAGCTGCACCACGCCGACCACGACGAGCCTCGACGCGAGCGATCGGAACCGGCGCGGCGCCATCTACTTCTCGCCCGGCGTCAGCATGTACCCGACGCCGCGGATCGTCTTCAGCAGCCGGGGCGTGCGCGGATCCTCCTCGATCTTCGCCCGCACGCGCGAGACCACCACATCGATCGAGCGATCGAACGCTTCGTCGGCGGTGCCGTGAAGCAGCTGCAGAAGCTGCTCGCGCGCGAGGACACGGCCGGCGCGCTGTGCGAGGGCGTGGAGCAGCGAGAACTCGATCGTGGTCAGCGTGACCAGCGCCCCGCGAACGGTGACCTCCATCGAGGTGGCATCGATCACGATCGCACCCACCTCGATGCGCTCTGCGCGCGGGCCTGATTCACCGCGACCGCGCCGCGCCTGGGCGCGGATCCGAGCGAGCAGCTCGCGCGACTGGAAGGGCTTCGAGACGTAGTCATCCGCCCCGCCCTCGAGGCCGAGGACGCGATCCGCCTCTTCGGTGCGGGCCGTCACCATGATGATCGGCACATCGCTGCGCGATCGGAGCTGGCGACAGACCTCGATGCCGTCCGCGCCGGGCAGCATGAGATCTAGCAGCACGACATCGGGGTGGACGCGCTGGACCTCCGCGAGCGCGAGGTCACCACGGGTGACGATCGTCACCTCCACCCGGTGGGCGGTGAGGTACTGCGTGGTCAGGCGAGCGAGACGCTCGTCGTCCTCGACGTAGACGACGCGGATCTCGGGATCGGCGGGCACCGAGGACAGGATACCGTCCGGATCGCTCCGCGTTGCCGCATGAAACACTTGGAAACAGCGATGCCGTACAGTCGGTGGGTGCGACCACGCGCGTGCGTGCCCCTGTGTCTCGCGATCGTCGCGAGCTCGGCGAGCGTGTGCGCGGATGGCATCGCGATCGTCGGTGGTTCGCCGCGCGCGATCGGCCGCGCCGGGGTGGCCACGGTCGGGGACGATGGCGGTGGCGCGCTGCTCGTGAACCCGGCGGCGATCGCCCGGCGCGACACCACGCGGATCCAGCTCGGGCTCGCGTTCGTCGATGAATCGCTGGCGTGGAGCCGTGCGGCCTCGGTCCCCGTGGCCCGTGATCAGGCAGGGTCGAGTGTGGCACCGCTGGTGGCGGCGATCGGTGCGTTCGGCCCGTGGGTGCTGGGCGTTGGCGCCATGACCTCGAGCGTGACCTCGCATGCGTTTCGCGATCCGAATGATCTGCCGCGTCCCGAGGAGCTCGGCTCGACGTTCGAGTACCGCTACCACGGCATCGCCGGGGGCCTGCGCCGCGACACGCTGACCCTCGGTGCAGCGCGCCGGATCGGCGACACGGTCGCGATCGGCCTGTCCGTCGCGGCCTCGCGGATCTCGGTGCAGGAGACCCGGCGGTTGTGGGCGGGCTATGCCGGGATCAGCACCGTCGGCGATCCTCGCCGCGACGTCGAGCTCGCGTTCGACGCGACCGATGACTTCGTGCCGAGCGCGGTGGCCGGGATCTTGATCGCACCGGAGGAGGGCTCTCTCGAGCTCGGCGCATCGATCGGATGGTCGGGGCGCGCGAACACCGACGGCAGCGTGGTCGCGAACGGCACCACGGGCGGGCCTCGGGTGCTCTCGATCTCGCCGCGCGCGTCGCTGGAGTTCCGTCCGCCGCTGACCGCACGGGTCGGCGTACGCTACCTGGCCGACAGGTTCGCGATCGAGGTCGGCGGCGATCTCTGGATCGTGCGCAAGCGCACCGCGTCGATCGCGTGGACGGTCGATGGCGTGAGGGTCGTCGATCCTTCGTCCGTCACGGTGGATCTCGTTGGTGTGCCGTCGCGACTCTCGCAGCGGAACCATGGCGCACTCCGCGCGGCGGGAGACGTCGAGCTGATCGCGGGCTTTCTGTGGGCGACCATCGGGTACGCGTACACGGTGGGAGGCACCACCCCGTCGAGGCTGTCGACCTCGTTCGGCGATCTCGGCGGTCACACCGCAGCGTTCGGGATCGAAGGCACCGCCGGTGGGTTCACCTACACGCTCGGGTGGTCGCGGACCTGGGCGTCTTCCAAGGCCGGCGGCGATGGCCTGACGCTCGACAATCCGTTCGGTGCGGGTGACGCAAGTCTCAGAGCGTCGACGTTCGACGCCACCGCCGATCAACTCGGGTTCTTGCTCGATCTCGAGCTCGACGCACCGTGAGGTATACTCGGGCTGTGATCCGGGGTTTGGTGCTGGCGCTCGTAGCCCTCTCGGGAGGCTGCTTCTCCAAGCCGGGATTCGGTGGCGGCGGTGATGGCGGCGGCGATGGCAGTCCCGGCGATGGGCCGTTGCCGACGAGCTTTGACACCTGGAAGATCCCGGCGCCGGTTGGGGTGGGCCAGGGATCATCCCAGGATCGGATGCCCACCGTGTCCTCCAACAAGCTCGAGCTGTTCTTCGTGTCGACTCGATCGGGGAAGAACCGGCTGTACGTGGCGAAGCGCACCGCTCCCGACCAGGCCTTCGGGACCCAGGTCCTCGTGACGAGCAACGACGAGAGCGAGCTCGATCCGACGATCAGCCCCGACGGTCTGGACCTCTACTGGGTCGTCGTGCCGTACACGATCATGCACGCACATCGGTCCAACTGGAACGAGGCCTTCGGCGCCACCTCGCCTCACACGCTCCCCACGGTGGGCCCGTTCGATTTCTACGGTGGTTCGAATCGGATGGTGGCGGGCTCGACGTCTGACCCCGGGGATTCTGAGTCCGACATCATCGAGCTGCGCAACACGGGCGGGGCTTGGCAGGACGGTGGTCCGCTCTCGCTGGCCACGCCAGCCGTCGGCGAGACGGCACCGACGATCCGTCACGATGGGCTCGAGATCTACTTCGAGAAATCCGTGGGGAGTGGAAACTACGAGACCCAGGTCGCGATCCGGGCGAACACCGAGGTTCCGTTCGAGTCGGCGACGCAGTTTCGGCTGCAGAGCATGGCCGTGGGAGATCCCGAGCTCAGCCACGATGGCACCGAGCTGTTCTACAATGCGGGGAGCCCGTCCCAGCTGTTCGTCGTCCATCGCGACCCGAAATTCTAGCGCTACTTGCGGATCACGACGATCCTGCCGCTCGCCACGTCCTCCTGAAACCAGCGGCGGGCCGTCTCGTTCGGGACCTGATCGAGGTGGTCGGGGTCGATCACGTAGCCCGAGCTGGTCCCCGCGTAGGCCACGGTCTTGCCCCCAGACAGGCCGGCGGTGCGGAGGTCTCCGGTGTACGTGAACGTGTAGGCGGCCGCGCAATGGCCGCCGTCGGTCGCGGTCATCGGCGCGCCGGTGCCGACGCCGTCGATCTTCAGCGCGCGCGACGTAGCGTCGACCGCGTAGTGGCTGACCACCACGGTCTGGTTGACCACCTCGGAGCGCTGAGAATCGATCCGGTGATCCTCGGAGTAGTTCACGATCGCGCGGCCCTCGGGCAGCAAGTACATCGTGAAGCTCGCCTCGTTGCCGTTCGGCAGGATCGTGTGGCGATCGAACGTGAACCCGACGCGATAGCGATGACCGCCGCCGGTCTCGGCGCCGACGTCCCTGTAGAGGAAGTTGCCGAGGTAGGTCGTCGCGGACTGCGCATCGAACTCGCACGTCTGCCCATCGCCCTTGCCACCCGAGCGCCAGTCGAGCGCGTTGTCGGGCTCGGCCGGGCCGGCATCCTCGGTGACGCACGCGGTGGCGGAGGCCAGAGCGAACAGCGCAGTGAGCTTGCCGAGGAGGTGCATGCCCGACGGTGGTGCACCCGCCGGGCCGCTCTCAACTACCCAAGATCATGACGTTCGAGCATGGCGTACGGCGCAACTGCAGCTGCGCTGACCGGAAGCTCCGGTGGCCATGCGACACGTCAGGCAGAGAACGACGCCAGCACCACCAGCATCAGGTGGGCGACGAGGAACAGGCGGGTGTTGCGAGTCATGTCGGGAGCTGGAGCACGCGGCGTGCCGCGCCAACTCGGTGATTGCCCGAGGCTCGGTGTCGGATCTCCGGTCCCCGGCAACTCGCGTGGTCGGGTTGGCTGGCAACTGGGTGTGCCGCTGCAACCTAGAAGAAACAGCTCGCCGGGATCACGGTGGTCGACCCGAGGATCCCGCCCACCTGATCGAGCTCGCGCTGCCAGTAGCAGAGGCTGTCGGCGAAGTAGAGGAAGCCGAACTGGTAGAACGTCTGGTTCGACGTCTTGTCGAGGAGGCGCCGGCCGTGGGTGTCGTGGAGATCGCCATGCCGCGCGAGGACCACGGCGTGCGCGCGCACGAGCAGGTCCTTGGCATCCGCATAGCGCTGCTGCGCGACGGCCAGATCTCCATCGATCTGCGCGAGCGTGGCCTCGTAGGTCGCTTGCACGAACCGCGCGCGCACCGCATCGATCTCGAAGCCGGCGCGGATCTCGTCTGTCCACCGCGAGCTCGGCAGCGAGAGTGCCTTGACCTCGCGGAGCAGGCCATCGAGCCCGTCCGCGTGACCGCGGAGCACGCCGAGCATGGTCTCGACCTCGGCGCGGCCCATGCCGGCGGCGAGCTGATCGAACGTCACGCGATCTGGTTGCGAGATGATGTTCGCCTTGCGGCCGAGATCGATCACCGAATCGCGGCCGACGAGGTAGCCGGTCAGCTGCTGGATCATCACCTGATCGTGCTGCGCATTCGCGAGGCGCTCGACGAGCGCGGCCGCATCGGCGCCGAGATCCGGTGCGAGCTGGTAGGTGAACGCCTCGAGGAGGTTCCCCGGGAGCTCGTAGCTCGCGCGGATCGAGGCCACATCGTTGAGCCAGTATCCCCACTCCCAGCCGCTCGAGAACAGGTAGTGCTGATCGAGGACGCCACACGGACCGACCGGCTTCTGGAGCTCCGCGAGATCGTGCAAGCGGCTGCGCACGTAGAGCGGGAAGAACTGTGGGACCGAGTCATCGAACGCGACCCAGTACGCGGTCTCCGGCATGTACGAGCCCGGAAGGCCCGCGCACATCCGCTCGCGGAGGTAGTCGCGGTGCTCGAAGAAGTTCTCGCTCTGATACGCGCCGCCGGCGGGCTCGAACAGGTTGTAGAACATCACCGTGTGGAGGTCCGCGATGATCGAGGGATCGGTGAACTTCACCAGGAAGTAGTAGATCAGGTCCTCGCCCATGTACTGCACGCGTTGCTCGCCACCGACGTGGACGACCGCATGCATCTCGGCCGCCGGCGCGACGACGCGGAGCTGGGTCCGCACCTCGTTGACCGAGTCGATGAACTTCTGCGGCTCGGCGTTGAAGAACTCGCCGAACGACAGCGTGTAGACATCGAACGGTAGGTCCTTGGTGACGAGCGGCAGGCGCGCGGCGATCTCCTCCGAGATCGGGACGGTGCCCGACTTGTCGTCGGACAGATCGAACGCGCTCTGGAGGTT
>JAYVRN010000912.1:0-2909 GCA_043776275.1 Myxococcales bacterium
CCCGGTGGAGCTCGTGTCGAACGTCCACGGGCTGGCCGCCGCCGTGATCACGAGCGCGGGCTTTGGCGTGCCGATCATGCAGGGATCGAAGTGGCGCGGGTGCCACATCGAGCACAGCGCGGGCGCATCGGGTGCATCGGGCTCCATCGCATCCGGATCGATGTGACCGACGTCGGCGACATCGATCGGTCCGCCGTCACCTGACGAGCCGGCGACACGGAAGCCACAGCCCCCGCTCACGAGCACGACGATCCAGCTCCACTTCATCCTCACGCAGGATACGGGAGCCCCACGCCTGCGGGAAGCGTAGGATGCTGCCGCATGGCGAAGGTCCTGTTTCCGCTGCCAGATCGTGACTTCGATGTCACCGAGGTCGCCGTCCCCTGGAAGCTCCTCGTCGACGCCGGCCACGAGGTCCTGTTCGCCACCGAGACCGGGGCCACGCCCGCCTGCGATCCCCTGCTGATCACCGGCGTGCTGTTCGGCAAGCTCGGCGCGCGCCCCGAGCCGATCGCGTTCTATCGCGAGCTCGAGGCCGCCCCGGCGTTCCTCGCGCCGCGCCGCTGGGCGGACTGCGACGTGAGCGAGATCGATGCGCTGTTCCTCGCGGGCGGTCACGCCCCCGGGATGAGGCAGTACCTCGGCAGCGAAGCCGTGCAGCAGCTCACCACCGCGTTCTTTGCCACCGACAAGCCGATCGGTGCGATCTGCCATGGCGCCCTGGTCGCCGCGCGTGCCAAGCGCGCCGATGGCACCTCGGTGCTCCACGGGCTCCGCACCACGTGCCTCCCGAAGTACATGGAGCGCAGCGCGTACCTGGCCACGTTCTGGCGGCGGGGCCGTTACTACCGGACCTACGATGCGTACGTGGAGGACGAGGTCCGCGCCGCGCTCGCCAGGCCCGAGGACTTCGAGCGCGGACCGAAGGAGCTCTCGAAGCGAGGCACTCGCGAGGACGACACCCACGCGTTCGTGGTGGAGGACGGCCGCTATGTCTCCGCGCGCTGGCCCGGTGATGCCTACCTGATCGCGAAGAAGCTGATCGAGCGGCTCGCGGCGGCGCCGCGCTGAGCGTCAGGCTCAGGTCGCGCCGCGGATCCGTTCGACGAGCGCGACCTGGGTTTGTAAGGCGTCTGTAAGGCCCCGGCGCGCCGGTGCTACTTCTGGCTCGGTCGCCCGTCTCTCGATCATGCTGAAATCGACCCTCGCCTCCCTCGCAGTTGTCACCACCCTCGGCACCTCCCTCGTCGCCTGCTCCGATCGCGGTGCGCCGCAGATCATCGCGATGCCCGCGCCCGAGGCGATCCACCCGGGCCAGATGACGGTG
Source organism: Myxococcales bacterium (assembly GCA_043776275.1). Lineage (GTDB taxonomy): Bacteria > Myxococcota_A > Polyangia > Haliangiales > Haliangiaceae > JABFXX01. The sequence continues at coordinate 1,328 of JAYVRN010000912.1, forward strand.
ACCGGCACGGCCACGCTCGAGGTCAGCCCCGATTGCGCGGATATCACGATGACGCTCTCCGCGGATGGCGCCAAGCCCGGCACCGCGACGTCGGGCGTGCAGGCCAAGCAGCAGAAGATCATCGAGGCGATGAAGCAGATCGGGGTGGAGACCGCCGATCTCAAGCTGTCGTACCTCACGCTCAACCCGATCTACGACCCGAACCCCGAGGGCTGGGCGCAGCTCAAGGTGCGGACCTTCCGCGCCGAGATCACGATCACCGCGAGCACCAAGCAGTTCACCAAGATCAGCGCGATCATGGAGGCCGGTGCGGAGGCCGGCGCGAGTGCGATGACCACGCAGTTCCGCCGCAGCGACCTCCCCGAGCTCAAGAAGAAGGTCCGCGCGATGGCGCTGGCAGCAGCCCAGGACAAGGCGAAGCAGACCACCGACGCGCTTGGCATCGGGCTCGGTCGCGTGGTCTCCGTCGCCGAGAACCCGGGCGGTCAGATGTGGAGCAACGCGTACTTCCCGCAGGTCGCGAACACGATGGCGGTGCGCGACACCTCGAGTGTCGCACTCGGCGGCACGCTCCAGCCGCTGACGCTCGACATCACGATCGGGTTCGAGCTCGCCGATCACACTTGACCGTCCCCACGGCGTACTGTGCGCGACCATGCGGTCGCCCACGCTTGTCCCCGTCTTCGCACTCGTCCTCGCGAGCTCCGCCTGCTCCGGCGGCGGCAAGTCCACCTCCACGGCCATCCCGCCGCCGCCGCCGCCGGTCCAGCCGGATGCGCCCGTCGCGGAAGCCGTGACGTTCCCGCGGCTCTCGGACACCGGGATCGTGGCTGAGTGGATCGATCACTCGATCGATCCCTGCAAGGACTTCTATCAGTATGCGTGCGGCGGCTTCCTCTCCACGGCCCAGATCCCCGCGGATCGCTCGGACTGGGGGACGATCTCGATCGTCACGCAGCAGAGCGAGGAGTTCCTGCACGACGTGCTCGAGAAGGCCAAGGCCGCCACCTCGCCCGATCCCGTCACCGCGAAGCTCGGCGCGTACTACGCGGCATGCATGAACGAGCCGGCGATCGAGGCCGCAGGCATCACGCCGATCCGCCCGCTGCTCGCCACGATCGCCGCGGTCAAGGACGGCTCCTCTGCGGCCAAGGCCGTGACCGCGTTGCACGCCGCGGGCATCTTCCCGTTGTTCCGGATCGGCCCGCAGCAGGACTTCGCGGATGCCACCAAGGTGATCGCGAGCCTCGATCAGAGCGGCCTCGGCCTGCCCGATCGTAAGTACTACCTCGAGAGCACGGGCTCGCTCGCCAAGACCCGCACCGCGTACCAGGCGCACCTGCGCCGGATGTTCACGTTGCTCGCGGCCTCCGACAAGACGTTGAAGGTGCCCGCCGCGGCCACGGCCGCCGCCGAGGTGATGCGGATCGAGACCACGATCGCGAAGGTCCAGCAGGACGAGGTCACCCGCCGCGATCCGCACCAGGTCTATCACCGCGTGGATCGCGATGGCCTGGTGGCCAAGGTCGCGCCGAAGTTTCCGTGGGCCGCGTACTTCACCGCGCTCGGGATCCCGAGCATC
>JAYVRN010000913.1:0-9773 GCA_043776275.1 Myxococcales bacterium
GCACATCGTCGATGGCGACAACGCCGAGTTCGTCACCACGTCGGTGGTCGGCGGTGTGCCACATCCGTCCGGCTATCCGCTGTTCGTGCTGTGGCTGCGCGCGATGTCGTGGCTTCCGGGGGTGACCCCCGCGCACACCGCGGCACTCGCGACGGCGATCCTCGGTGCGGCCTCGATCGTCGTGCTCCAAGCCGCCGCGCGCGCCTGGGGCGCCCGGCCCCTCGCCGCGACGATCTCGGTCGCGATGTTCGCCGCGGCGCCGGCGGTGATCCGGATCTCGACGGAGGCCGAGGTGTTCGCCCTCAACAACCTCGCCGTGGCGACCGTGCTCTGGCTCGCGGCGCGTGGTGGCCCCTTGCGTGGCGCGTGGCGAGTGCTGTTCCTCGCGCTGGCCGCCGGGCTCGGACTCTCCGATCACGTGACCTGCGCCCTGGTGGCGCCGGTCGGCATCCTCGGCGTCGTGCGTGGGATCCGCGAGGCGAAGCTCCCACGCGTGGCCTCGATCTCGATCGCGGTCGGCGGGCTCGTCCTCGGCCTTCTGCCCTACACCTACCTGCTGGTCACCAGCGAGACCCCGATCTCGTGGCGCCGGATCGATGGCCTCGGCGAGCTCGTGCACCACTTCCTGCGGCTCGACTACGGCGGCTTCGGCCACTTCGCGCCGGGGCGTGATCCGATCGCGGCGATCGACAGCCTTGCGGCGCTGCTCGGGATGCTCGGCCGCACGTGGCTGTGGGCACCGCTCCTCGTGGGGCTCGGCATGCTCGGGCTCCGGGTCGCCCGACCCGCAGCGCCGCGCGGGTCGCCGACCGATCCACCGACGGAAGCGGGACCCGAGCTTCCCGTCGAGCCACGCTGGGGCTGGGCGATGCTCGCGACGAGCTTCGTGCTCGCCGGTCCGCTGCTCGTGGCGCGGTTCAATGTTCCGCCGGTCGGGATCGGCCTGGTGATCTGTCACCGCTTCCATCTGCTCGCGGCGCTCTTGCTCGCCCTGCCGATCGCGCACGGTGTCGACCTGATCGGGGCGCGGATCATCGCGGCGCTGCCCGCGGGACGACGATCGCCGGTGCTCGGGGCGGGGCTCGCGATCGCGATGTTCGCAGCACTCGGCGCACGCTCGCTGCCGCATCACTCGCCGGCGGTCGAGCGGGGCGTGAGCAACCTGCTTCGGTCGCTGCCCGAGCACGCCGTGGTGATCGTCTCCGAGGACGATCTGTACTTCGGGTCCGCATATCGGCAGCTGGTGATCGGCGAGCGGCCGGATGTCACCGTGATCTCGTTCGGGCAGCTCCTGAACCCGGCGTATCGCGATCGGCTCGCCGCGCGCAGTGGGATCGCGACGCTCGTGCCCGGGGACAAGCGGCCGAGCCTCAGCATCGCAGCCGACGTGCTCGCGCACGGCCGGCCGATGTTCGTCGATGGGCTGCAGATCAACATCCTGAAGGAGCTCCCCACGTATCCCTACGGGCTGGTGTTCCGGGTGTTGCCTGCGGGCACCCCGCGGCCGCCGATCGAGGAGGTGTTCACCATCAACCAGGCGATCTTCGCCGCGTTCGATCTCGACTACCGGGTGCCGGGCCGCGAGGACGACTATGCTGCACACGTGCACGAACGCTACGCGCGGAACTGGCGGATCATCGCGAGTGCGCTCGCGGCCGCCAACCGTGCTCCGCAGGCAGAGCTCGCCATGGAGCTCGCCCAGAGGTTGTCCCCGTGACCGTTGTCCCTGCGACGGTTGTCCCCGTGACAATAGTCCCCGTGACCACGCCGCGCGGCGAACGCTCGCGGGTGATGCTGCTCGACCGCGGTGGCCTGTTGGTCCTGGTCACCTTGATCGTCTACGTCTGGATCGCACCGCACCACATCGTCGACGGTGACAACGCCGAGTTCGCCACGCTCGGCGCGCTCGGCGGGACCGCTCACCCCACGGGCTATCCGCTCTACCTCCTGTGGCTGCGTGCGATGTCCTGGCTACCGGGGGTGTCCCCCGCGCACACGGCGGCGCTCGCGACGACGTTGATCGGCGCCGCCACGGTCGCCGTCCTACACGCCGCGTGTCGCGCGTGGGGGGCGCGTCCAATCGCGGCGACGATCGCGGCGGCGATCTTCGCGGGCGCACCGATCGTGATGCGGAGCGGTACACGTGCGGAGGTGTTCTCGCTCAACTGCCTCGTGGTCGCGACCGTGCTGTGGCTCGCGGCGAAGGCCGGGCCGTTGCGTGGCGGCTGGCGCGTGTGCATGCTTGCTCTGGTCGCGGGGCTCGGGATCTCGAACCACCTGACGTGCGTCCTCGTCGCGCCGATCGGGATCCTGGGTGCGGTCCGCGGCGTGCGCGAGTCGGCGCGCCCGGCAGCGGTCACGATCGGCCTGGCGTTCGGCGGACTGGTCGCCGGCCTCCTCCCATACGCATACCTGTTCGTCACCCCGGAGACCGTCATGTCGTGGGGCAGCGTGCGCAGCCTCGACGACCTGTACGGCATGATCATGCGGCGCGACTACGGTGGACCCGGCGCGTTCCTGGTCGGTGGCGTCGAGGTCCCGGCCACCACGCAGCTCGTTGCGTTCGTGATGACCGTCGGGCGGACGTGGTTGTGGGCGCCCCTCGTGCTCGGCCTCGCGACGGTCGTCGTGCGCCTCGCGCGCCCCCCGAAGCTCGACGCTGACCATGGCGAGACCCGATGGATGTGGGCGATGTTCGCGGTGTCCTGGCTCGCCGCGGGCCCGCTCGTCTCGATGAAGTTCAACATCGAGCCCGTGGGCCTGGGCCTCTACGTCTGCCAGCGGTTCCACGTGATGGGCGCGCTCCTCCTCGGTGTCCCGATCGCGGTCGGGCTGACGCAGCTCGCGCCCCACGTCAAGCAGAGCAGGATCGGCGAGCGCGCGGCGTGTGGCATCGTGGCCACCATCGGCTTCCTCGCGGTGGCGGGGCTCTCGTTGCCGCACCTCCTGCGCATGCACACGCCGGCGGTGGAGCAGTACGCGCGCAACGTGGTGCACAGCCTGCCCGAGAACGCGGTGCTGTTCTCGGGAGAGGACGACCAGTATTTCGGCGTCAACTATGTCCAGTGGGCGCTGGGCGAGCGTCAGGACGTGGTGCTGATCGCGTGGCAGCTGACGAACCTGCCGTGGTACGCGAAGCGGCTCACCGCGCGCGGGATCTTCGCGCCCGAGGGGACGACCCCGGCGATCGTCCGGGTCGTCGAGTACCAGCACCACATCGGGCATCGCGTGTTCGTCGCAGCGGTCCGTGACTCCTGGGAGACCAGCACGCTCGTCAACGCGTTCCCAAACTACCCCTACGGCACCGTGATCGAGGTGCTGCCGCATGGGGCGGCGGTCCCTCCGATCTCCGAAGTCGTCACGCGCAACAAGGCGCTGTACGAGGACTTCGAGCTCGGCTACGCGCGGCCCGGCCCGGACGACGAGTTCGCGACCGCGGTCCATTATCGCTACGCGTCGACCTGGAACTTGCTCGCCCGCAAGCTCGCGTCGGAGGGCAAGCATGAGGAGGCCGAGTGGGCGTCCTCGATCGCGCGCGACCTGGGGCCCGAACCGCCGTGATCTCGAAGATCGTTGCTCGGCTGCGCCGCGACCCGGGGCTCGGGCTGCTCGTGCTCGCCTGCTGCCTCACCATCGGGATCTACGCGCCCACGCTCGGGCGTGGCCTCGTCAATTATGACGACCCGTGGCTGTTCGGTGACAACTGGATCGTGCAGCACGCGTCGTGGTCGTCGCTGCACACGATCTTCTTCGATCTCGATTCGCCGCGCCGGTTCGTGCTCACACCGGAGTATCTCCCGGTGCGCGACCTCTCGGTGATGCTGGACTTCTTCGTATGGTCGGACTGGTACCCCGGCTTCCACCTGACGAACCTCGTCCTCTACCTCGGCTCGATCGCCCTGTGGTTCGCGGCGCTCGACGCGTTCGGGGTGGACCGCAAGGTGAGTGGTCTATGCGTCCTGCTGTGGGCGCTACACCCGAGCCACGCGGAGTCGGTGGCGTGGCTGAGCGAGCGCAAGGGCCTCCTCGCGATGATGTTCGCCGGTGCGTGTGCGCTCGGTTTCGCGCGGTTTCGCTCCGGCCGCAGCGCGGGCTGGCTGGTGCTCGCGGTGGCCGCGGCGGTGTGTGCGGTCTGGAGCAAGGCGCCTGGTGCGTTCGCGATCGCGGCGCTCGCCGGACTCGAGGTCGCGCTGCCGGCGCGGCGCACGAGCTGGCGGCGGAGCCTCGTCGGTCTCACCGCGATCGCCGCGATCTCTGGGCTCGCGTTCGTCCCGGTGATGCTCCTGGCGAGCAAGGCCTCGGTGGTCGGCACCGGACTCCGCGCACCCGCGGGCCGGCTCGCGATGGTGCTCGGCGTCCACGGCTTCTATCTGCGGAGCGGCATGATGGCGCTCCGTAACGCGGTGTCGTACCCGATCTCGACGGCCGGGCCGGGCGTGGTCGATCTCGTGCTCGGCACGGCGGGCCTGGTCGCCCTGGTCGCGCTGGCGCTCGTGCCGCGACGGGGCTGGTGGGCGCCGCCGGTGGAGATGCGCGCCGGTGCGGCGATCTGGCTCGTCGGATGGCTCCCGATCAGCCACGCGATCCTCCCGCTGCAGATGGTGCTGGTCGCGGATCGCTACCTGTTGTTTCCCAGCCTCGGGCTCGCGCTGATCGCGGCGGCCGGGCTCGTGCGGATCCCTCGGCCCACCTCGCGGCGCCTGCTGCTCGGCACGATCGTCGTCGCCGCGAGTCTCCGCACCCTCGACGCACAATCGAGCTGGCGCGATCCGGCGACCCTGTGGGAGCGCGCGGTGACGTCGAACCCCGAGAACGGCGCGGCCTGGGCGATGTACGTCGAGGCCCTCGCGGCCGATGCGCGCGAAGACGGTGATCGCGAGCGCGTCAAGGCCGTGGTCGCGGAGGGGCTCCGCCATGGCCGCTCGCCGCGCCTGGTCCACCGCGAGGCGCTCCTCGTGCTCCCCGAGGACCGCGCTCGTGGTGTGGCGCTGATGCGCGAGTCCGCCGAAGGAGGTGAGGCGATCGCGATGTCGAACCTCGCGCTCCTTCTGCTCGAGGACCATCAGATCGACGAGGCGCTGCGCTGGGCCCGGTCCGCCGCGGCGTCGCGCCCCAACGCGCACGCGCTGCGCACCGTCGGGAAGGTCGCACTCGCCGCCCACCAGCTCGACGAGGCGCTCGCGGCGTTCGAACACGCGTACCTCCTCGAGCCCGGGAGCTGCGCGAACCGGGTGAACCTCGGGCTCGTGCTGCTGGCGCTCCATCGCCCGGCCGAGGTCGCACCGTACGTCGAGGTCTGCGTCGGGGATCTCAAGCTCGGTGCTCGCGCGCGCGCCACGCTCGCCGAGGCGCAAGGGCAGGCGGGCAATCGATGATGGCCTGGGCGAAGCGGAACTTGATCGAGCGTGGGGGGCTCCTGACGCTCGCCGCGCTGGTGTTCTACGTGTGGTTCGCGTGCCCCTATATCGTCGAGAACGACAACGCCGAGTTCTCGACCCTGGGCACCATCGGTGGCATCGCGCACCCCTCCGGCTATCCGCTGTACATCCTGTGGCTGCGAGCGTGGAGCTGGCTCCCGGTCGCCAGCCCGGCCCACGCCGCGGCGATCGCCACCGCGATCCTCGGCGCGCTCGGGGTCGGGGTGCTCCACGCCGCGTGTCGCGCGTGGGGCGCGCGAGCCCTCGCCGCGAGCATCGCGGTCGGCCTGTATGCGACCGCGCCGTTGATCGTTCGTTACTCCACGGAGGCGGAGGCCTTCGCGCTCAATAACCTCGTCGTCGCGTGCGTGCTGTGGCTCGCGGCGGCGCGCGGTCCGGTGCGCGGGACGACCCGGGCCTTCCTGCTCGGCCTGGTCGCGGGCCTCGGCCTCTCGAACCACATGACGTGTGCGCTGATCGCGCCGATCGGGATCCTCGGCGTGGTGCGCGGCGCGCAGGAGCGTGGTGTGGCGCGCGGCGTGGGTGCGGCGGTGCTCGGGCTGGCGCTCGGCCTCACGCCGTACCTCTACATGTTCGTCGCGAACGACAGCCTGATCTCGTGGCGGCATCCGGATACGCTCGGCGACGTCGCCGAGATCTTCCTGCGGATCCAGTTCGGCGGTCCGTTCGGCTTCGCCGGTCTCGGCGGCCAGGGCAGCGCCAGCGCCCAGGTGACCGCGATGTTCCTCACCCTCGGGCGCTCGTGGCTGTGGGTGGGGCTCGCGGTCGGCCTCGGTGGGCTAGGGGCGCGCTGCCTCCGGACTACGACGACGGCGCCGACGCCGACGCCGACCCCGACGGCGGAGAGCGGCGAACCGCGCACGGGCTGGGCGCTCCTCGCGGTGAGCTTCGTGCTCGCGGGGCCGGTGCTCGCCTCCCGCTTCGACATGCCGCTCAACACCTATGGCACCTACGTCGCCCAGCGGTTCCACCTGATCCCCGTCCTGCTCCTCGTCATCCCGGTGGCCGCCGGGGCCGACTGGATCGGGCATCAGCTCGCGGAGTTCCTGCGCGGGTTCGCCCGGATCCCGGTCGGCGCCTTGATCGCCGTCGGGCTCATGGTCAGTGCGATCCGCGTGCTGCCGTACCTGCAGCGCTTCCAGTCCCCGGCGATGGAGCTCGAGGTGCGGAACACGCTCGGCACGCTGCCGCCGAGCGCCGTCGTCCTCGGGATGGACGGCGAGCTCGATGTCGGGTTCCGGTACCTCCAGCTCGCCTGCGGTCTCCGACCCGATGTCATGTACATCCGGTGGGGGACGATCCACCTGCCGTGGTACCGCGAGCACTTCACGCGCGATGGCCTCGTGTTCGTGCCGCGCGCGGGCGCCGAGCCCGAGCCCGAGCAGGAGCTCCATCTGGCGCAGGCGGTCCTCGCGAGCGGGCGGCCGCTGTTCGTCGCGCCGAGCGAGGCGGCCGGGCTCGCTCGGCTCGTGCTGTATCCCCACGGGATCCTGCTCCGGGTGCTGCCCGCAGGGACCGCGCTCCCGCCGGTGTCCGACGTCGCAGCGCTGAACCACGCGCTGTTCTCACGGTTCTCCCTCGACTACCCGCGGCCCGGTCCGGACGATCAGTACGCGACGTTCGCCCACCGGGCCTACGCCAAGGCGTGGAAGCGGATCGGCGACGAGCTCGCGCGCGCGCATCGCACCGACGAGGCCGCCGCGGCCTACGAGCTCGTCCGGCAGCTGCAGCCGGCGGGGTCCTGACGGCTCATGCGCAGGTTCCTCCTCGAACGCGGCGGCCTGATCACGCTGTGCATCCTGGCGCTCTATCTGTGGATGGCACCGGCGCACGTCGTCGACGGCGACAACGCCGAGTTCTCGACGCTCGGCACGATCGGCGGCATCGCCCACCCCTCGGGCTATCCGTTCTATCTGATCCTGCTGCGCGCGCTGTCCTGGATCCCGGGCGCGACCCCTGCGCACACGGCGGCGATCATCACGGTGCTGCTCGCAGGGCTCCAGGTCCTGGTACTTCACGCGGCGTGTCGCGCCTGGGGGGCGCGCCCGAGCACCGCGGCGGTCGCGGTCGCGGTGTTCGCCGCGAGTCCGTTCGTGATGCGGATCTATACCGAGGCCGAGGCCTATGCGCTCAACGGGCTGTGCGTCGCACTCGTGCTCTGGCTCGCGGCCGCGCTCGGGCCGCTGCGTGGTTCGAAGCGCGCACTCGCGCTGGGCCTGGTCGCTGGGCTCGGACTCGCGAACCACTTGACGTGCCTCCTCGTCGCACCGGTGGGGCTGCTCGGGGTGGTGCGTGCGTATCGCGAGGCCGGGCCACGGGCGGTGCTCGCGGCGATCGGTGCGCTGGCGATCGGCCTCTCCGCGTACCTCTACTGCTTCGTGACGCCCGAAAATCTGATGTCGTGGCCGCGACCGCAAGACCTCGGCGACCTGCTCGATCTATTCACACGGCGCACCTACGGAGGCGTCGCGGGGTTCACCGGAGGGAGTGAGGAGCCGCGGATCGCCGAGAACGTGGTGGCCCTCGGGGCGAGCCTCGCGCGGACCTGGATCCTCGTGCTGCTGCCGATCGCGTTCGTGGCGATCGTGGTCCGGATCGCGCGACCAACCGCAAGCGGAGCTGCGACCGGAGAGTCGCGAGGCGGCTGGATCGCGCTCGCGATCGCCTGGGTCATCGCGGGCCCGATCCTCGCGCTGCGGTTCAACGTGGCGGTCGAAGGGTACGGCCTCTATGTGGTCCGGCGGTTCCACGTGCTGCCGTCGCTGCTCCTCGTGATCCCCGTCGCCGTTGGCCTCGATCTGCTGATCGACCGCATCGGGGCATATCGAAAGCTCCCCGTGCCGGGCGCTGCGGCACGGGCCTTGATGCCGGTCGTGGTGTTCGCGGTGTTGGCGGTGACGGCGCTGCCGCACGTCGCGGGCATCCACTCGCCGGCGATGGAGCGGGGCGTGCAGAACTTGTTGGGATCGCTTCCGCCGTCGTCGGTGGTGCTTGGCCAGGGCGACGATCTCCACGTCGGCGTGCGCTACCTGCAACTCGCGCGCGGGGTGCGCCCGGATGTCGCGTACGTGCACTGGAGCGCGATGGGCACGCCCTGGTACCGCGAACGGATGGCTCAGCTCGGCGTCGTGCTCGATCCGGTCGCCGGAGAGGCGCCGAGCGTCGCGGTCGCGCGCCACGTGCTCGCGAGCGGACGGCCGCTGTTCGTCGATCCCTCGCAAGCCAGGATCCTCGCCGCGTATCCGAGCTATCCGTTTGGCCTGGTGATCCGCGTGCTGCCACCTGGCGCCAAGGTGCCCACCCTCGACGAGGTCGTGGCGATCAACAAGCAGATGTTCGCGCGCTTCGATCTCGACTACCCGCGTCCACACGCTGCCGACGAGTACGCCGCGCAGATGCACCTGCGCTACACGCGCCTGTGGCAGGACCTCGGCCGTGCGCTGGGCAGGGCGGGGCGCACCACCGATGCGGCGTGGGCGCTCGACATCGCGGCGCAGCTCGCCCCGGAGTGATCAGCGCGTCGCGGCCGGTGCGCGCTCGGGACCGAACGGCGCGAACCGCGGATCGCCGGGGCCGTCGTGCAGCACCTCGGCGAGGTGCGCGGCGATCACGGGCGCGAGATGGAAGCCATCGCGGCGAGTACCGCTCGCGATCAATAGGTTGGCGATCGAGGTGCGTCCGATCAACGGGAACGCATCCTCGCCGATCGGTCGCCACCCCACGTGCTCCCTGACCAGCGGGGCGTCGGCGAGGCGTGCATCGAGCTGCGCGACCGCCGCGGCGCGGATCCGGATGACCGCGGTGGGATCCGCGATGGGAGCGTCGACGACGAGGTTCGTCGAGCCGATCACCACGTGATCGCCGCGCGGCACGCTGTACACGCCGTGACCTCGAAGGCACGCGACGTGGGCCACGGGGGCGTGCAGCTCGAGGGTGCTGCCGATGCCATAGCGCACACGCTGGACGCGCACGCCGAGCGCGCTGCGCTCGAGCAGCGCCGACAGGCTCGCGCCGTTCGCGAGGAGATAGCTCTGGGCCTCGAGCACCGTGCCGCCTTCGAGCTCGACGGCTGCGATCGCGCCGTGGGCGGCGCGGAGCCGCACGGCGATCCCATCGATCAGGGTGACGCTTGGTGCCGCACGGAGTACGCGCTCGAGCGCTGCGACCACGCGGCACGGATCGAGCCAGCCCTCACGATCGATCCGGACCGCGCGCGCGACCCGCTGCATCGGTGCGTAGCCCGAGACCTCCGCGGCGTCGACGATCGCGTGCGGCTCGCCTGCCTCGGCGAGCTGCGCGACGATCATCTCGAAGCCGCCATCCCCGGCATCGAGC
>JAYVRN010000914.1:0-2903 GCA_043776275.1 Myxococcales bacterium
CGGCGGTCCGCTGCACGGTGGCCTCGTGCAACACCGGACGCCTCAAGCTCCGGTTCTGCTCGGTCGTGTGCTGGGAGAAGCACATCCCCACGGCGCGCCACCGCAAGGCCGCGTACGTCGTGGAGAACCGGTCCACCGAGTAGCGCGCGGGCACGGGCTTCGTCCCTGCACCGTTTTTGCGAGAGAAAACCGCTGCGTGCTACCGTTTCGGGCGTGCGACTCGGGACCTGCATCGCGCTCGAGCTCGCCGCCTTTGCGGGGGCGATCGGCGGCCTATGGCTCGGGGTCGGGCAGGCCACGCAGCTCGCCGGGACCTACCTCGGCGGCCACGACGCGATCGCTTCGACAGCGGTGAGCTCGGGCCCTGTCGGCCGAACCCCGGAGCGGCTCCCTCGCTCGTATCTCCACGTCGCACCGCGGCCGATCGAGAACGTGTTCGGCGCGCCGGATGGCGAGCTGCTCGCACCGCTCGGCGCGAGCAAGGTGACGCGGATCAAGCTCAACCACGGCGGCACCTCGCTGTCGCTGCGCGTGGACTTCGCCTCGGGTGCACGGGCGGCGTTCAAGCCTGAACAGACCCATCCGCAATCCGATCCGCGTCGAGAGATCGCCGCGTATCGGCTCGATCGGTTGCTCGGCATCGGTCACGTGCCTCCGGCCAAGGCTGCGGCGATCCCGGTGCAAGAGCTGATCGACGCCGCCGAGCCGAGCTATCGCGCGTTCATCGCGAGCCGCCTCGACGACGAAGCCATCGCACGTGGCGGGGTGCTGCGTGGCGAGCTGTCGTGGTGGGTGCCGGAGATCAAGCTCGCGAAGGTCGGGCCCTATCGCGTCGACGAAAAAGAGGGGAGGGCGCTGTGGACGGTGTACCTCCAGGCGGGCGCCAAGATCCCCGACGACGCGCGCCCGATGTGCGAGCAGCTCGCCGCGGTGATCCTGTTCGACGTCCTGATCGACAACCCCGATCGGTGGACCGGCTCGAACGCCGAGATGTCCCCGGACGGCAAGACGCTGTTCTTCATGGACAACACCCTCTCGTTCTCGAGCTTCACGCTCGGCCACGAGCAGAACCTCGGCGCGCTGCGTCGGATCCAGGTGTTCCCGCGCCGGCTGGTCGAGCGGCTCCGCGCCCTCACCGAGGACGCGATCATCGGGGCGTTGCAGATCAGCGACGATCACGGGCTGGCGCCGCTGCTGCACCCGTCCGAGATCCACGCGATCATCGTTCGGCGCGACAACCTGATGCGGTACATCGACGAGCTGATCGCGGACCTCGGAGAGGACGCGGTGCTCGCGCTGCCATGAGTCAGCCGTGTCCGATCTGCGGCAAGCCCGTCGACGCGATCCGATCGCGGTTCGTGAACGTGCGCGACGGCAAGGTCGTGGCGTACGACAGCGAGGAGTGCCGCTCGGCCGCGGAGACCAGGCCGACCCAGATCCCGGTGTCGCCCGTCGCGCGGCGCACCCCGGCGTCCGGTGTGGTGACCCACGCGACGCCGCCGCTCGAGAGCGGTCCGGTGATCGAGATCGTGCGCGAGCCGGCCTCGGCGCCGGTCGTCGCGCCCGCGCCGAAGCGGGCGACCACGCCGGTGGCGGTCCCCGTGGTCAACGGCCGCACCGCGGTCGCGCCCGTAAAGCCTCTCGCTGCAGAGCGCACGAGCACTGGCGCCGGGACATCGACGCAGGAGGGCGGCTCGAAGCGCACCACGCTGGTGATCGCGCTGATCGCGGTGCTCGGCGCTGGTGGTGCGTTCCTCGTCTATCGGTTCCTGATCAAGCCCGCTCCCGAGACGGCACAGCCCGAGCGGTTGCCCGAGCAGCCGATCGCGCCCACGCCGCCGCCCCCGCGACCGACCCCACCGCCCGTGACCGCCGCCGAGGCGGTGACGCATGCCCGCGAGACGCTGCAGAAGAACCTCGGCTCGGACTCGCCCCGCGTCCAGCGCGTGGCCGCTGCGGCGCTCGCGCGGACCGGTGACCTCGAGGCGATCAAGTACCTGAGCGCCGCGCTGACCAAGGAGACCAGCGATGTCTCGCGGCTCGATCTCGCGTACGCGCTCGCGCGCGCCGGCGACAAGAAGGGCCTCGACACGCTGGTCACGGGCCTGGCGTCGACGCGCCGGGATGTTCGCGCGCAGGCCGGGCGCCAGCTCGCACTCGTCGGTGATCATCGTGCGGTCCCGGTGCTCGCCAGCTACCTCGAGGTCAGCCAGCTCCGCCTCGGCGCCGCCGAGCAGCTCGCGTTCCTCGCCGATCCGGCGGCGATCAAGGCGCTCGATCAGATCCGCGCGGATCCAAAGGCGACGCCGGACGAGAAGGCGCGTGCCACGATCGCGCTCGCGATCGCCGGCCGGAGCGACATCGTCCCCGAGCTCGTGGTCCTGCTCAAGGATGGACGGTTCAACGCGTTCGCCGCGTCGGCCCTCGCCCAGCTCCACGATCCGTCGGCGAAGCCGGTGCTGGTCGAGCAGCTCGCGGTGCCTTCGCTCCGCGTCGAGGCCGCGCGCGCGCTCCGCAGGCTCGAGCCGCAGCTCGATCCGGCGCCGTACCTGCCCAGCCTCCTCGCGGCGCTGCCCAGCCACAAGGACACCGAGCAGGTGCAGGTCGCCGAGGCGATTCTCTTGCTCGCCGGCGACGCGGGATGGTCGGAGCGCCCGTGACGGACGCCCGGATCCAGCGCAGCCTGCGCCTGTTCTACGCGTTCCGGTTGCTCGCCACGAGCTACCTGTACGCGCCGATCTTCATGCTGTTCCAGGCCTCGCGCGGCCTGTCGTTCTTCCAGACCCTCGCGCTCGGCGGCATCTTCAGCGGCGTCATCCTGCTCGTCGAGATCCCAACGGGGGTGTTCGCCGATCGGATCGGCCGGCGCCGCTCGATGCTGATCGGGGCGCTGACCATGGTCG
>JAYVRN010000915.1:0-2899 GCA_043776275.1 Myxococcales bacterium
GCGAGAACGAGGCGAGAACGAGGCGAGAACGAGGCGAGAACGAGGCGAGAACGAGGCGAGAACGAGGCGCTCCACAGCGTCGGATTCTGCCGTGGAGCACGCCGCATCAAGGTCTGGCACAATCGAAGCACTGTGAAGCTCATCGATCTCGTGCAGATCAACCAGCGCGCCGTGGCCATGCTTGGAAGGATCGCGCGCGGTCCGGCCGAGCTGATTCGCTCCACACTGCAACCGACTCCCGAGGACTACGAGGCCGTGTTCGTCGGAGATGCCGCGAAGCGAGCCGCGGAAGGCTACGCGGCGCTCTGGGCCAGCCCGATCGGACCGCTGTCCAAGCCGGTCCACGCGGAGGTGCGCGTCCTCGCGCAGCTGTCGCAGAAGATCGCGACCTCGAGCGACTTTCCCGGCGCCTACCGGCGGATCGCGCCCCTGCTCGCGCCCGACTACGTGTGGTGCGTGTTCAAGTTCTTCGGCGCTGCTGGCACCAACGAGCTCTCGTACGACGGCCTCGTCGCGATCGGCGACCGCTGGGCGTGGTTCCCGAAGCCGTGGCGGGTGTTCCCGTCGGCCGCCGCGCTCGCGTGATCAGGCTCCGGCCTCGTCGCTCCGCCAGGCGATGACCCTGCCGGCGCCAGAGCCGAGCGCGGTGCCTCCGCTCCGAGCGGCGGCTCGGCGGCTCGGCCCCTCAGCGCACGGAGAGCAGGTCCGATTCGAACGCGAAGCCGAGCAGCACGTACGGGACCCCTCGGCTCACGAAGTCCGCCGGCCGTTCGTCCACAGCGAGGGTTCCGGGCTCGCCGGCGCGCCAGCGATGCTGAAGATACCAGGAGGCGATCAGGATCACGGTCGGCTTGTTGAACGTCGTCGGCCCGTCGTCCTTGAGCGTGTACGCGCCGAACAGGCCAAGTCGACTGTGCATGTTCTCGCCGTCGTACGCGTCGCGGTCGGCCGGGCTCGCGAAGTGCTTGTCCTTGTAGAACGGATGCACGTGGGAGAACCGCAGGCCGATCGCGGTGTTCTTCTTGCCGGTGTACAGGACATCGGCGTCGATCGAGAGCGTCCAGCCGTTGTCGGGGAGCAGCGTGTCGAAGGTCGCCTCGTATGCGACGGTGTCGCCGGCGCGGACCTTGAAGTTCCAGTAGTCGAACTGAAACAGACCACGAATCGCGATCGGGCCGACCTTGAGCTGGAGGAGCGGCTGGATCGATGCGTGGAGGACCGTCGCGGACTGCGGCGGTGTGGTCGTGCTGTCCCGCAGATCCTTGAGCGTCTCGTCGGAGTAGTTCGCGTTCGCCGTCGGGAACGACTGGAGGAACCCGAACGTGCCGAAGTACTTCTGGAACTCGCCGAACGCGCGCAGGTTGAAGATCGAGGCCGGCTGGATCTCGCCGCCGACGCCGAGTTGTGCGCTCGCCGGGTTGAGCTTCGGGAACAGTCCGGCGAATGCGAAGTTGTTGCGGGTGATCGCCTTCTCGGACGCGTAGAGCCGCTTCTGAACGCCGAAGCGCATCCGCGTCTCGAGCCCCACGGGGTTGACGCGCAGCACCGTGAGGTCGGACAGCATGAGCCGCCAACCCTCGGGCGGCGGCCGGTCAGCGGAGGCGACCTCGAGCTCGGCTGGTAGCGCGGGCTCGCGTGGCGAGTCCACAGCAGAAGCAGATCGCGGCCCGGCAGGTTCACGTTCCGGCGACCGATCTGCCATCGCGATGCGAGAGATACAGACGATGGTCAGGGCGAGCAGCCTGCGGCACATGAGCGGCATCCTACTTCGAGCAGGAGTGCCGTCACGCACTCGCCCGGTGCAAACTCAAGCGGCGTCCAGTCAGAACAGTGAGCTAGGCGACCGCCGGTAGTAGCGCGGGCCTCCCGCCGACGAGCGGCGGGCGCGGTGCTCACGTAACGTCGCTCCGCCATGCGATGACCTTGCCGGCGCCGGAGCCGAGCGCCGGATCGATGACGACGGAGATCTCCGCGTCACGACCGAACAACTCGCGCAACGTGTGCTCGAAGTCCTCGCGAGGGATCGGGACCCCAGGGAGCGGTCGGAGGCGCAGCTCGAGCGAACCGTCGATGCGCTGGTGGAGCGCGTGCTGGACGAACGGCGCGAGCGGCCGGATCCGCCGCGCCACGTCGACCGAGCTGACCCGCCCGCCATCGGTGGCGCGGAACCTCACGGGAGAGCGGCCTTCGAGATCGAGGATGACCCGCGCGGCACGGCCATCGGCGAGCGTCACGGTACCAAGCCGGCCATAGTCACCGGTGCGATAGCGGACGAGCGGCAGGTACGGGTTGCGACCGCCGGTCAGCGTGATCTCCCCGCGTGTGCCATCCGGGAGGCGCGCACCATCCGGGCCCAGCACCTCGACGAACACATCGGTCATCAGGATCACGTGGCCCGCGATCCCCGACACGCTCGCGGCGATCGGCCCGGTCTCGGTCGTCGAGTACAGATCGATCACCACCGAGCCCCACGCGGCGCGCAGCGTGGCGGCCAGCTCCGCTCGCAGGCTCAGCGCGCTCGAGACCACGACGGAGGGCCGCAGCGGCAGCTCGAGCCGCAGGGACTCGGCGAGCGTGATCGGCTCGGAGGCGAGGAACGCCGGGGCATAGTCGCGCAGGAACCGGTCGCGCCCGGCAGCGCCCCCGGCCCAATCGTGAGGTTCGAAGTTGAGCTTCGCGAACACGCCCCCTCCCCACCCGCTCATCGATGTCGCGAACACGTACGTCTGCCGCTGCATCGACGCATTGACGGCGAGCGGCGCGCCCTCTCGCGGATCGAGACGGCCGCCGTTCAACGCGATCGCGCGCTCGAGGTGCGCGAGGCCCTGGACCACGCCCGTCGGGTGGCTGGGGATGACGACGGCGTGACCGGTGGTCGCCGAGGTCGAGTAGACGATGG
>JAYVRN010000916.1:0-9733 GCA_043776275.1 Myxococcales bacterium
CGCCTCGCAGCTAACGCTGTCATTCAGATGTGACACCAGGCAGGATTGGCTGGACCAATCCCGCACTGATATGAAAGCTGCCATGCGAACGTTCAGCTCTTCACGGTGGCTCGTCGGGTCCCTCGTCGGCCTCTTCCTCGGCGCCTGCGCGAGCGATCCGGGCACCGTCGATCCCACGGCGCTGCAGACGTTCGAGTTCGGGCCGTACACGTTGCAGGGCGGTGAGGAGGTCAATCGGAGCTGCGTGCAGATCTCGCTTCACAACGAGGACACCCTGTTCATCAACTCGGTCGAGCTGACCACCGGCCCCGGGTTTCATCACTCGAACTGGTTCTTCGTCCCGGAGCCCACGTTCGCGGGCGAGGACGGCACGTACGCCTGCGCGGATCGGAACTTCAACGAACCCGCCGCCGCGATCTTCGGCGGCGTCCTGTTCGCGCAATCCACCCAATCGCCGCACGAGCTCCAGCAGTTCCCCGAGGGCGTGGTGATCAAGGTGCCGCCCCACTCGAAGATCGTCAGCCAGATCCATCTGCTGAACCCCAACGACGCCGCGCTCGAGATCACGCCGAAGATCGCGATCAAGCCGATCCTCGAGACCGACGTCACCACCACGCTCGCAGGGGTCTCGTTCGAGGATCAGGCGCTCGCGCTGCCGGCCCACATGCAGTCGCGGTTCACCGTCGAGTGCGACATCGCCACCAAGCACCAGCAGCTGTTCGGCCGCGCACCGGACTTCAACATCTACTACGCGCTCGCGCACTACCACTCGCTGGGCACGCGCCTCAGCCTCGAGGCGATCAAGCCCACCGGCGAGTCGACGATGGTCTATTCGACCGAGCACAACGTCGGTGATGTCCTCGGCGGCCCGATCGATCCGAAGTTCTCGATGATCGGGTACTCGAAGCTCCGTATGAGCTGCGAGTTCTACAACCCGCGTACCTCCGTCGTCGGCTGGGGCGTCGGCGACCAGGAGATGTGCGTGTTCCTCGCGTTCTCGGACTCCACCTACAACTGGGGTGGCGGCGTGCTCGAGCAGGGTCCGCCGGAGAACCCGCAGATGGTCGGCAACATGATGACGTACGAGAACCCGTGCTCGCTGTACGCGAGCGACGCCTCGCGCTGAATCAATCCCCGCTCGGTCTCTCCGCTCAGTCTCCGCTCAGTCTCCGCTCATCGCCTCGGGGAGTGGCACCACGAAGAACTTGTGCTCGTTCTGGAGGCCACCGTACTCGCCACCGGTGAAGACATACTCGACTGCCACGATCGCCGCAGGCGGACTTCCGGCCTCGAAGAAGTAGACCGACAGCGAGACCACGTCGTTGTTCTTGCCGAGCAGCTTCTTGATGTCGTGCTTCTTGAACGTCTTCTTGCCGTCGAGGACCGTCAGCACGCCCTTCTTCTTGTCCCACGTGAAGCCGAGCTGGTCATAGCTGACCTTCTTGGCCCCCATCACGTGCTGGACGAGCTTGTTCCCGGTCTCGCCCTTGAGGGCCTTCGCGAGCTCGGCGCGCGCCGCGGCGATCTTGCCCTGGTCCGGCTCACCACTGCCCTCGGCCCCGAAGTCCATGTCGACCTTGGCAACTTGCTTGCCCTGCTGCGTGAACATCTGCGCCAGGCACGGCTTGTTCGTCCCCGGGTCGTAGCAGCTCCCGATCACGTAGTTGAGGACGCCGTCGATCTGGACGTCGTACGCCGTCCAGGTCTCCTTCTGCCGGAACGTGAAGATGTCGTCGGCGACCGGGTTGCCGGCGCCACCTGCCGGCCGGGCTGGTGGCGGCGGCGGCGGTGGAGCGCGCCGCTCGGCCGGCGGCGCGGCGACCTTGGCCTTCGGGCAGGTCTGGACGACCTTCAAGGTCTTCTGGAACACGACGCCGCTGGCGTCAGTCACCGTGCCCGTGATGTCGAAGCTCTCGCACGGCTCGAACGGGATCTCGCCCTGGCCGTTCTCCTTGCTGGGCGTCAACACGACCTCGACATCCACGGCGTCGGCGCCTTGCTTGTGCGAGAGCTCGCCGCCCTCGCCCATGACCTCGACGTCGGCGCGATCGCCCGTGGTTGGATTGACCAGGTGGCGACGCGTGGTGATCACTCCTTTGAACACGCCCTTGACCGCATCTGGCAGGTGGAGCGCGCACGCCACCGGCTGATCGATCTTTGGGTTCTTCGGGTTGGGCACGATGTCCGTGATCGCATCCTTCACGAACACACCGCAGAGCAGCTCGACCTTGGGCTTGCCCGCAAGCGCGGGAGCTACGCCCAACGTGGACACCGCGAACGTCATCGACGCGAGCACACGATAGTTCATCGCTCGAACCTCCTCGACCATCGTAGACCGACGCCGCGCGTACCTTGTTCATCCCGGCGGCGAGATTCCGCGGCGTACATGTAGTCGATCGAGAACGCACCTGTGGCACTTGACGTGAACAACACCCGCCCTCGATCGTCGGAGGTCAGGGGGAAGCAACCATGGTGTCTCGTCATCTCGCGCGTGCGCTGATCTGTGCCGGCCTGTGCGCCGGGCTGTTCCGCGCCACGCCCGCCCACGCCGGCGGCAAGAAGGTCAAAGCGCACCTCGAGTGCTTGTCGGGGGATCCGATCAAGTCGGGGAAGGCGGCCCTGCTAGGGCCGGAGATGTGGTGCACGATCCGGATCGACGACCTCGGCCCGTTCAAGCTCGACGGACTGGTCGGGACCCTGTCCGCACAGCCCGGCAAGAACACGACCCTCAAGACCATGCCCGGAGGCATGGAGCTCAAGGGCGCGGACACCCAGGATGGTCCCGAGTTCCGGCTCGATGCCCCGTGGGTCGCAGACACGCAGTACAAGGTCTGCGAGCCGTTCCAGATCGTGGCCTCGCTCCACGACGCCGCGAATCGCGGCATGGACGACGAGGTGTGGGAGGTGATCTTCAAGGTCGCCGCGAGCTGCCCGAAGCCGAAGAAGGTCGCGGGCGCCCTCAAGTGCCACTACACCGCCCAGGACGGCACGTCGCTCGCCTGGCCGGGAAACGGCGCGAAGCTCAAGCCCCGGATGGAGTCGACGTTCTATTGCAGCATCGTCGTGGCCAAGCCCGAGAAGGGCGTGAAGTACGAGGTCTCACTCGGGATCGACAAGAAGGGCACGCCGAAGAAGGGCGGCTTCGAGCTCGATCAGGAGGGGATGGCGTTCTTCGAGAACCAGTTCGAGGAGGAGGTCTATCAGGCTTGCTCGAACTTCACCGTGGTCGGCAGCGTCGCGGCGAACGGCGCGTCGCTGTGGAGCGGCAAGCTCGCGGTGAAGCAGGACTGCCCCGACTGATGGCCTGACTGGTGGCCTGGTGGCATGATGCCGGCCGCATGAAGATCCTCCTCACCGGTGCCGGTGGCCAGATCGGTCACGACCTGATCGGCGCGCTCGTCGCGGGCGGCCACGAAGTCACCTCCACCGATCTCGCCCCCCGCCCCCCGAGCCACGCGCACGCGGGCGGCGAGTCCTGGCAGCGTCTGGACGTCACCGACGGCCCCGCCACCGAGCGGATGTTCGAGAAGGTGAAGCCCGAGCTGGTGTTCCACCTCGCGGCGATCCTCTCGGCGCGTGGCGAGAAGGATCCCAAGCTCGCCTACGACGTCAACCAGACCGGGACCTGGAACGTGCTCGAGGCCTGCCGCAAGACCGCGGTCAAGCGGCTGATCTTCACGTCGAGCATCGCCGTGTTCGGTCCGCCGCCGAGCGGCCCGCTGCCCGATCCCACACCCGATGACGTGGCGCTCCACCCCACCACGATGTACGGGGTCACCAAGGTCGCCGGCGAGCTGCTGTGCGCGTACTACACCAAGAAGTTCGACGTCGACTGCCGCGGCGTGCGGTTCCCCGGCCTGATCTCCGCGGCGATGCCGGGCGGCGGCTCGAGTGACTACGCGCTGTTCATGTATGTCGACGGCGTGCGCAAGGGCGGCTACGAGGCGTTCGCACGCGCCGATACGCGGATCCCGCTGATGTACATGCCCGATGGCGTGCGCGCGCTCCTCGAGCTGTCGATGGCCGATCGCAGCAAGCTGACGCGGAGCATCTACAACATCGCCGCGTTCTCACCACGCGCCGACCAGATCGCCACGTCGGTGCAGCGCGTGCTCCCCGACGCGAAGTTCAGCTACTCGCCGGATCCGCGGCGCCAGGCGATCCTCGATTCGTGGCCGAAGTCTCTCGACGATACGGCCGCGCGCAAGGACTGGGGCTGGAAGCCGAACTACGACCTCGACGGGATGTCCGATGATCTGATCCCGCGCGTGCGCCGGATGCTCGAGCTCGGCGCGATCCTGTCCTCGCACTGAGCGCTACGGCTTCGGCGCCGGCACCACGACATCGAGCTTCGCCTTCGCCGCGGTACCGAGCGTGGTCCCGACACAGGTCAGCGGCAGCGTATCGAGATCCGTGGGCGGCGGCCCTGACATCGGCACGATGCAGATCGTGTGCTTGCCCGGCCGCATCCCCGTGATCTCCGCGGCTCCATCCATCGCGCCGCGGATGTACAGCGGCAGCGGCGTGTCGCCGAACACCGGCAGCTGATCGAGATCGCGCAGCTCGCTCACGGTGTGCGGCGTGACGGTGGCCTGGACCGCGAACACCTGCGCCATCGGGACCTTCGCGCCCGCCGTGGTCTTCACGCTGACGGCCAGCGTCACGGGACCTGGCGTGGCATCGATCGTCACGCTGGCGCGCGCGCCGAGCACGACCTCGACCTTGCGCACGTACATGTCCTTCGGACGATTCCCGCCGCCGCCGATCATCGGATAGACGAGGTACGGGCCGGGAGCGAGCGCATCGAGCGCGAACGTCCCGTCGGCGCCGGTCGTCACGAAGAACGCTGCGCTCGATGCGCCGATCGGGTTCGCGATCACGACCGTGTCACCGAGCGGCTTGCCGTCGCGCGTGATCGTCCCGCCGAGACCGGCCGTCGGCTGGAGCACGAGCTCGAGCCGTGCGCTGTCGGGGCCCGCGGGGATCCGCACGCTCGCGCTGCGCCCGACCTCGGCCTTGCCGGCGATCACCGTCACCGCTGCCGGTGGAAAGCCCTCGAGCGTGAACCTGCCGTCCGCATCGGTCTCGGCGTCCTTGGCGCCGATGCTCTCGTCGGGGATGTAGAGCTCCGCGCCGCCGCCGGTGATCAGCATCCCCGCTGCGACCTTCGCCTTGGCGACCGGCACCCCGGAGGGATCGAGGACGCGACCGGAGATCGAGCGCCCTGGGACCACGGTGATCGTGCCCGCATCGGTGGCCTTGCCTTCGACGATCACGACGTCCTGCGCCTTCGACGCGAGGAAGCCGCGACCATCGACGACGAGGGTGTGGGTCCCGGCGACCGCGGGGATGCTGAACGCACCGTCCTTGGTCGCGAACGGCGTGGGCGGGCTCGCACCGAGCGCCACCGTGAACGAGGCCGGGACCTTGCCATCGGCGAACACGACCTTGCCGGTGACGCGACCGTCGGCACCGAGGACGATCTTCAGCTTCGGATCACCGGGCTTCGCGACGTGGGTCTGGGCCAGCTCGAGCGCGGCCTCCGAGGCCCCGGGACGCGCCGCGCGAACGCGATACGTGGCCTCGGGGAGCCCGGGGAACCGGAACGCGCCCGCCTGATCGGTCACGGTCTGGTGCTCGCCGCGCACGCTCCACGCCTCGCGATCTGCGGTCCCACCGCTCCACACGGGCTCCGCGATCACCTGCGCGTCCCCGATCGGTTGCCCGGTGCTGTCGACCACCGTTCCTTCGAGAGATCCCACGATCTCGAGGGTGAGCGTGACCTCGAGCTCGAGCTTGGCCGCGAGATCGGCCGCGACGATCGGCGAGGCGCCGCGCTCGTGCGACGCGACGACATCGACGGAGCGACGCGGCAGCCCGCGGATCGTGAACGTGCCGTCGGTCGCGGTGAACGCCTCGCGCCGTGCGCGCCAGAACGTATGCCCGCGGACGACCACGCGCACATCGGCGGACGCCACCGGTGCGCCCTTGGGATCCTTGACCACGCCGCGCAGCACCGCGCCGGCCTCGAGCACGAGCTGCACGCCGGTCCGCTCGTGGATCCCGTCGATCGTGATCGGCGTGCTCATGCCGGGTGCGCGGTCCACGTGCGTCGCGGTGAGGCGCCAGGTCCCGGCCGCGAGCGCCGGGATCGAGAACGATCCATCGGCGGCGGACTCCACGCCGTCGCGCCGCGGATCGACCACCGGGAACGGCTCCGACATCGCCGTGGCGACCACGCGTGCGCCGGCCACCGGCTTGCCGGCCTCGTCGATCACCTTCCCGGCGATCGCCGCGCCCTTGCCGAGCGCGACCGCGATCCGGGTGGGTGCCGCCGGGTCACCGGTGGTCGACAGCATCATCGCCGCGGGGGCGAAGCCGGTCGCGCGGATGGCGAGCGGCGCCCACACCGCGCCCACCCCATGCAGCGTGGCCACGCCGTCGGCGCCCGTGGTGGCCGTCCACAGCAGCGTCGATCGGAGCTCGACCACGGCATCCTTGATCGCCAGGCCATCCGGCCCGGTGACCACGACTTCGACCTGCCCCGCCCGGCGCAGCCGCAGCGTCACCGGCTCCGGGGTCGGGGTCAGTCGAACCCGCGCGGGTCCGGCATAACCCTCCTCCGCGGTCGCCTCCACGCGGTAGTCGCGCGCGATCAGCCCCTCGAAGGTGAAGCCACCATCGGCCTCGGTGACCACGGTCTTCGCTGGGTTCGCATCGATCGCCACGCGTGCCCCAGCCACCGGCTGATCCTTGTCATCGATCACCTGTCCCTCGAGCCGGATCGTGCCGGTCGGATCGTCGTCATATGCCAGCTCCGGCTGCCGCTGCATGACCCCGCCGGTGCTCGTGGTGGCGGCGGGCGCAGGTCCGGTGGTGGTGGCGCTTGGCTTCGCGGGCGGCGCCGTCGCGACCGGCGCCGTCGCGGAGCCCCCGCCCCAGAGGCCCAGCAAGCGGGTGACCACGACGGCCACGGCCGCGAGCGAGAGGACGACGACGCCGAGCCGGGTGCTGGACTTCACGACGAGATCAACGCAGAGCGGGCCCTCGCGTGACAGGGATTCGCTCCCGAATCGCGACCACGAGCTCGAGAGAGACGAGACACGGTCGAGATCGAGATCGCGGACGCGGTCACGCTCGATGTGATATCCGAAGGGTCCGTATGTACGAGCAAGCCAAGTCCGTGTTCGCGTCGACGCTCGCCGAGATCGAGAGCGCCGGCCTGTGGAAGCACGAGCGCACGATCACCTCGCCGCAGGCCGCGCACATCCGGACCAATGGCAAGGAGGTCGTGAACTTCTGCGCCAACAACTACCTCGGGCTCTCGAGCCACCCACGCGTGATCGCGGCGGCGCGCCAGGCGCTCGAGGATCGCGGATACGGCCTGTCGAGCGTGCGGTTCATCTGCGGCACCCAGGACAAGCACAAGGAGCTCGAGGCGAGCATCTCGAAGTTCCTCGGCACCGAGGACACCATCCTCTACGGCTCGTGCTTCGACGCCAACGGCGGCCTGTTCGAGACGCTCCTCGGCGAGGACGACGCGATCATCTCCGATGCGTTGAACCACGCCTCGATCATCGACGGGATCCGGCTGTGCAAGGCCGAGCGCCACCGTTACGAACACGATGACCTCGGCGATCTCGAGGCCAAGCTCGTCGCCACCGCGGGCAAGCGCCTGCGGATGGTCGCCACGGACGGTGTGTTCTCGATGGATGGCGACATCGCGCGGATCGATACGATCTGCGATCTCGCGGACAAGTATGGCGCTCTCGTGATGGTGGACGACAGCCACGCCACCGGCTTCGTCGGCAAGACCGGCCGCGGCTCCGCGGAGCTCCGTGGCTGCATGGATCGCGTCGACGTGTACACCTCGACGCTCGGCAAGGCGCTCGGCGGCGCCTCCGGCGGGTTCACCTCCGGCAAGCGGGAGATCATCGATCTCCTCCGCAACCGCTCGCGGCCGTACCTGTTCTCGAACACGCTCGCGCCGCCGATCGTCGCGGGCTCGATCGAGGCGATCTCGATCGTCAGCGAATCAACCGCGCTGCGCGACAAGCTCGAGGCCAACACGCAGCGGTTCCGCACCGGCATGACCGCCGCGGGGCTCGCGATCCGGCCGGGCACGCACGCGATCGCTCCGGTGATGCTCGGCGATGCCAAGCTCGCGGTCGAGATGGCGCAGCGGATGCTCGCGCATGGCATCTACGTGATCGGCTTCGCGTTCCCGGTGGTGCCGCGCGGCCAGGCCCGGATCCGGGTCCAGCTCTCGGCCGCGCACTCGTTCGAGGACATCGATCGAGCGATCGAAGCGTTCCGGATCGTCGGCGGAGAGCTCGGCGTGCTCGGGGCGCACGGGGCGCACGGGGCGCACGGGGCGCGGACGTGAAGGCCGAGGACATCGTCGCCAAGCTGCGCCTCGCCCTCCCCGATGCGCGGGTCGAGATGAAGGACCTGACCGGGACCGCCGACCACTGGCAGGCGGCGATCGTCTCGGCCGGGTTCACCGGGATGTCCCTCCTCCAGCGCCACCGGCTGGTGATGGGCGCCCTCGCCGAGGAGATGAAGGGCCCGATCCACGCGCTGACCCTGGACCTCAAGACCCCCGACGAGTGATCGCCTCGGAACTACCCGGAACGAAAGCGCTGTTTCGGCATGTCGCCGGGGTCTCGGCCGTGCGATCCTTGGGCTGACGACGGAAATGGTCGCCGAGCTCGATCAGGCGGAGGAGCAGTTCGGTCCGTACCTCGTGTACGAACGCCTCGGCGTGGGCGGAATGGCCACCGTGCATCGCGCGCTGGAGCGCGGGATCGAAGGCTTCGAGCGCATGGTCGCGCTCAAGCGCTTGCTGCCCCACCTCGCGGAGGATGCGAGCTTCATCAAGTCGTTCGTGCGCGAGGCGAAGCTCGCGTCGCTCCTGAACCACGTCAACATCGTCCAGATCTTCGAGCTCGGGCGGGTGGGCACCGAGTACTTCATCTCGATGGAGTACCTCGACGGGCGCGACATCCGTCGCATCCTCCGTCACGCCCGCAAGGTCACCGGCCCACCGCCGGTGCACATCACGGTCGGGATCCTGATCCAGCTCTGCGAGGCGCTCGACTACGCCCACAACAAGGGCGATGAGGAGGGCCAGCCGCTCAAGCTCGTGCACCGCGACGTCTCGCCGTCGAACATCCTCGTGACCAACGCGGGGCACGTCAAGGTCATCGATTTCGGCATCGCCAAGGCGCAGTCGTCGGCGCTGCGCACGCAGACCGGCCGGATCAAGGGAAAGCTCGCGTACATGGCGCCGGAGGCGATCACCGGCAAGGAGCTCGACGCCCGCTCGGACCTGTTCGCCGTCGGCGTGATCGCGCACGAGCTGCTCACGGCCCGCCCGCTGTTCGCGAGCAAGAACGAGTACCAGACGCTGCTCAAGGTCCAGCGCGGCGACATCATGCCGCCGTCGACGTTCAACCAGGCGTGCCCTGCCGAGCTCGACGCGATCGTACTGCGCGCACTCGCACGTGATCCCGATCAGCGGTTCTCGAGCGCCTCCGAGCTGCGCGACGACCTGATCGAGCTGCGCCGGCAGTACAACCTCCAGACCAGCTACCGCGACATCACGGCGTGGGTGGACTGGGCGTTCTCGCTCGAGATCCCCACCGCGGGCTTCTCCGGCCAGCATACGCTCGACAACACCGGCCACAGCGAGGTCGTCGACGTTCCGCCGCGCAGGCAGGACGAGGAAGAA
>JAYVRN010000917.1:0-2888 GCA_043776275.1 Myxococcales bacterium
CCTCGGCTGCGCGCAGCTCCTAGCGATCAGCGCGCACGGCGGACTGCGTGAACGACATGCCGGCATGGATCGCGGTGTCGTACTCTTCGGTGCCGATCACAGCATCGCGATACATCGCGCGCAGGATCGTGTTCACCCGCTCAGCGGAGTCAGGATCGAGGCCGCCCGCGCGCCGCACCCGGCGGCTCATCGAGGCGGGCTCCGACGTGATCGCGGCGAGGAACGCGCCCTGGCGCACGGAGAGATCGCGCGGGGACGCGTTGAACCAATACTTCGCGGCAGCCCCGATGCCGAACACGTGCGGCCCCAGCTCGATGATGTTCAGGTAGCGCGTCAGGATCTGCTTCTTGTCGAGCCGCGCCTCGAGGCGCCAGGTCAGGATCGCCTCCTGGACCTTGCGATCGAACGTGCGGCGGTAACTGAGGAAGGCGTTCTTCACCAGCTGCTGACTGATCGTCGATCCGCCGCGGGCGAGCCGGCGCTCGCGCAGATCGATCTCGAGGCTGCGCGCGATCTGCTGGAGATCGAAGCCATGGTGATCCCAGAACCTGCCGTCCTCCGCGGAGACGAACGCGCTGCGGACGCGGGCCGGGATCCGATCGTAGTTGTACCAGGTCAGCTCGCCCGGCCCGACCTTGCCGTGGGAGCCGTCGGCGAACTGATGATCGCTCGCGACCGTGAGCTGGGTGACGTCCGCGGCCGGAGGCTCCGACAGCGCGCGGCAATCCCCATCGAGTGCGGTGGTCAGGGTGGTGCCATCGCCGACCGGTGCGGCGAGATCGATCGCGAGACGCGCGCTGCCGCCGAGGTTCCCCGCGAGCACCAAGCCGTCGAGCGGGCCGCGGACCTGCGAGGGTAGGGCGGCGAGCAGATCCGCACAGGGCGCCGAGGCCATCGCGACATCGACCTGGCCCGACATCAGCGCCCCACGGCGCAACCAGCCCGAGGCCTTCGCGGAGATCGCCCCCATCTGGAACCCGAGCTCGGTGATCGTGATCGCCTCGGGCGACACGGCGAGCGTGGCCTTGATGGCGGCGCCCACCGGCATCGGCTCGCCGGCGATCGACTTGTGATCGATCACCACGCCGTCGAACGCACCATCCGCCGCCAGCTCGAGCGTGTGGCCCTGCTGGTGGAGGTGCACGGAGCCAGTGGCACGCGCGAGCTCGAGATCTACGCCCCGCGGGGCCACGGCGCCGAGCGCACGCAGGGGGATCCGGTCGCCGCGGAGCGTGACGGTGAGATCTTTTGGGGACACCTCGAGCGCGATCGGGCGCGCGATGCCGCCATCGTCGATCGCGGCATGGACCTCGAGTGAGCCGCCCGCGGCGAGCCGCCCGGCAGCGACTTCGCGCAGCTCGAGCGAGCGCCCTCCGGCGGTCACGGTGCCGGTACCGCCGACGGCGAGGACGCGGCGAAACTTGAGGTGCGGTAGACCGAGCTCCGCCGCACTGCGGGCGAAGGCGAGCGACACATCGATCGGGCCGGTGGCTCCATGCACGTGCACCGCGGCCGTGATCACGCGAACGCCGCCGGCATCGGGCACCAGCTCCACGCCATCCGCAGACAGCTCACCGAGGCCAGCGATCCGCGCGGTGAGCGATCCCTCGCTGACGACGATGCGCCGGAGCCGCCCGCCCGAACCGCGAGGCGCGTGGCCGCGGCCGAGCATCCGACGTGCGAGCCGGGCAAGATCGGAGTCACCGTCGGCGGAGGCCTCGACCGTCACCCGAGGCCGTGCCACGCGGATCTCGTCCGCATGGAGATCACCCGCGAGCAGGGACTCGAGCGAGACCGAGGCCTCGATCGCATCCGCTGCGACCAGGTCGCCGAGCGCGATGTCCGTGATCCGGATCGCGCCGGTCAGGTCCGCATCCACGCTCCCGATCCGCGCGGGGACACCGCCGGCTGCGCCGAGATGATTCGCCAGCGCGTCGGTGCGTGCGTGGACGAGCAGGTGCGCGCCGAGCGGAACGCCGATGGCGAACACGGTGGTCGCGATCAGGATCCCGCGGTCACGCCGTGCGGGGGGGAAGAACATCAGTGGTGTTCGAGGCCCGGTTGCTCGTCGCGACGATCGTCGCCGACGTACCCGCGCTGGAGGATCCGGCGCTCGCCGCGGCCACGACGGGTGGCGAGGGTGGCGCCCGCGAGCATCTGCTCGCACAGCTCGCCAAACGAGATCCCCGCAGCCTCGGCGATCTTCGGGAGCAAGCTGGTCGGCGTGAGGCCTGGGACGGTGTTGACCTCGAGAAGGAACTCGTTCCCCGAGTCCGAGACCATCATGTCCACGCGGGTCGCGCCGCGGCAGCCAAGCGCCAGGTGCGCGCGGAGCGCCTGCGCGAGGACTCCGCGATAGCGCTCGGGGGACAGGCGGGGCGGCACGAAGTACTCGGTGGCGCCCTTGGTGTACTTGTTCGCGTAGTCATAGAAGCCCGCGCGCGGTGCGATCTCGACGGCACCGATCGCGCGGTCGTCGATGATCGCCACGGAGACCTCCTTGCCGATGATGAAGCGCTCGACGAGGATCTCGTCGTCAAAGCAGAGCGCCTTCTCCACCGCGGGACCGAGCTCGCCGAGCGAGGCGCACACGGTGACACCGACCGAGCTGCCTTCGCGGATCGGCTTCACCACGCATGGGAAGCCGAAATCTCCGTGGACCCCTTCGAGGTCGTGCGCGTCGGCCTCGGTCAGCGAGTAGTACGCCGGGGTGGGCAGGTTGTGGAGCCTGAACAGCTCCTTGGCCTTGCCCTTGTGCATCGCGAGGGCCGACGACAGGACGTCGGACCCCGTATACGGGATCCCGAGGGTCTCGAGCATGCCCTGGATACAGCCATCCTCGCCCCAGCGGCCGTGGAGGGCGATGAACGCCACGTCCACCTTCTCCT
>JAYVRN010000918.1:0-9706 GCA_043776275.1 Myxococcales bacterium
GTTCAACGGCGCCTTCGCGGTCCAGGCCGAGGGCACGGAGTCGACCCACTACGCCGTCAAGCAGAACACCGCGGGCGGCTTCTACTTCAACCTGTCGGCCCAGAACGGCCAGATCATCGGCACCAGCCAGCAGTACACCACCAAGGCGGCGGCCGAGTCGGCCATCTCGTCGATGCAGTCGTTCCTCCCGACCATCACGGTCCTCTAGCCGTTCTCTAGCCGTTCTCTCGGCGTCCTTCAAAGACGCCTTCGACCGCTGTTGCGCCCGAGGCACCCTGCAAAGGTGCCTCGGCGCCGTTTCGGTCAGTCGCGGGCGGAGCGCACGGCGCGTGCGAGCGACAGGCCGCGCCGCTTGAGCAGCCGGTACAGCGTCACCGTGTTGATGCCGGCTGCCTTCGCCGCCACCTTGACGTTTCCGCCGTGCCGCGCGAGCAGATCCGTCAGGTACTGCCGCTCGAGCGGCTCGAGCCACTGCTCGCGCGCCTCGTCGAGCGTGGGCTGCACCGGCTTGCCGGGCTTGGCCTTCGCCGAGGTACCGGTGAGCAGCGGGCGGGGCAGGTCCTCGGGGCGCAGCTCGTCCTCGCTGCACAGGATCACGGCATGCTCGATCGTGTTCTTCAGCTCGCGGACGTTGCCGGGGAAGTCGTAGGCCATGAGGCGCGCCAGCACCGACGGACCGAGGCGCGGGGCGGGCTTGCCATGCGAGGCGGCGGACTGCTCGAGGAACACATTGGCGAGCGTCTCGAGGTTGTCCTTGTAGCTGCGCAGGGACGGCAGATCGAGCGTCATCACGCTGAGCCGGTAGAACAGGTCATCGCGGAACGTCCCGAGCTTGGCCATCGCCTCGAGATCGCGGTTGGTGGCGCAGATCAGGCGCACGTCCACGCGGTCCGGCGGCTCGTTCGACCCCAGGGGCTGGACCTCTCCTTGCTCCACCGCGCGCAGCACCTTGGCCTGCAGCATCACCGGGAGCTCGCCGACCTCGTCGAGGAACAGCGTGCCGCCATCGGCCTTCTGGAACTCGCCGACCTTCTGGAAGCTCGCACCGGTGAACGCACCCTTGACGTGCCCGAACAGGATGCTCTCGAGCAGGGTCTCGGGGATCGCCGCGCAGTTGACGGTGACGTATGGCTTCTCGGTGCGGCGGCTATTCCAGTGGATCGCGCGCGCGACCAGATCCTTGCCGGTCCCGCTCTCGCCGCGGATCAGGATCGGTGCGTTGGTGGGCGCCGCGAGCTCGAGCTTGCGCTCCACCTCGTGCCACGCCGGCGACAGCCCCTTGATCATCAACGGCCGGCCCGTGGCGGCGCGCGACAGCTTGTCGACCTGGGCGCGCCGGAGCAGCGGCGCTGCGACCTCGGCGACCGAGGTCAGGGTGCGCAAGGTCTGCACGTCGAGCCCGCGCGGATCGCGCGAGGACACGGTGAGCACGCCGATCGGCCGTCGCTGGTAGCGGATCGGTGCCGCCGCGATCGAGCCGACGTCGATCAGGTAGCGGGTGTACAGCGGATCGCGCGACGTATCCGAGGACAGATACGGCTGCTCGGTCTCGAACACGTGTAACGCGATGCCGGCCTTCGCGCCATCGCTCTTGATCACGCGCGGCAGCGTGACGGTCACCCCGTTGACCACGTGGTGCACGAGGGAGAGGCCCTGCGCTTCCTTGTCCCAGACGAACAGCGCGCCATGCTCGGCGTCGGTCTGCTCCACGGCGATCGCCACCAGCTCGGCCTCGATCGATCCGGCCGAGGCGGCATGGAGGCGATCCTCGATCTCGCGCACGACCGCGACTATACCCCCGCAGCGATCGCGAAGGTCAGTAGCGCCGCATCCCGAGGCGCTGCGCGAGCTGCGCCGCGGCGGGTACCGTGGGGTCGGTCTGCAGCGCGATGTGGAGGTGCCAGCGTGCGGCGTCGGCATCACCCGCTGCGGCGCACAGCAGGGCGAGCGCGACGAGCGCCCGCGGCCACGGCCTGCAGCCCATCATCAGCTCTTCGATCGCCTGACGTTCGGCGATCGCGGCCTCCACGCGATCGCGCCCCGACGCGACCTGCACCCGGTAGCGTGCCCAGGCGAAGTTCGCCTCGTACTCGGGCTGCCCAGGGAACTTCCGGCACGCCACGGCGAGCTCGCTCATCGCCTTGTGGACATCGCCGGCACCGAGCGCGGCCTGACCGCGGGTGAATGCCGTCGCTGCCGCGGTGACCATCCCGGCATCGATCGCCCACACGGTGCGCAGCGCGGGGAGCTTCTCGCGGAGCCAGTCGTGATAGCGGCCGCGCGCGGCGTGGTCCACGAGCACGGACCGTGCCTTCTCCACGAGCTCCCACATCGGCTGGATCTCCGGCTGGAGCTCCGAGAGATCGTATTCGGCGAGGACGTTCGGGGCGTAGCGCAGGCCGACGAGCCGATACGCTTCCTCGATCTCCGGGTACTCCGCCTGCGGTGTCAGCTCGAGCACGTCGTAGAACGTGCTGCGCTCCAGACGCAGCGAGCGGGCGCGCAGGTGCGTGCGCATGTCGTGGAGCATCCGGCGCGGACCGGTGGTGAGATCGTGGACCTCGGGCGTGAACTCGAGCGCGCCCATCGATCCGAGGGTCCACAAGAAGCGCGCGGTCTGCTGCGGATCGAGGGGACCTGCGCCGACGAGGCGCTTCACGGTGCTCGTACCGTCGAGCTTCGCGGACGCCTCGATCTCGGGCACGGTCAGCAGCCGCTCCTCGCGGAGCTGCGCGAGCCTGGCGGTCGGGGTGGCGTAGTGCGCCACCTTCCAGCGCAGCGCGGTGCGAGGGATCTCGAGATCGACCTTGCGCGCGGCGGCGAGCGTGGATTGCCACGCGACCGGGGCATCGGGGACCGGCGGGAGGCCCACCGCCGCGCGGAGCACAGGCCACCGCATGTCCGAGGCGAGACGAAGCTTGGCGGCCTCGTGGATCGCGGTGACGAGCGTCGTGATCTTCGCGGTCGGCGCAACCAGCGTGGTCCGCGCCACCGGTGCTTGCGCCCGCGCGACGGTGGACGAGCCGAGCGCGATCACACCGGGCACGTTCGGCTGATCGCGCCACAGCTCGGAGACCGCCGCGAGCCGGGTCCCGAGGTGATCCGCGTCGACGAGGACGACCGCGGCGGAGTTGCCGCCGAGCGGACCGTCCGCCTGGGTGATGTCCCAGCGCGCCTTGATGCCGGCCTGGTTGAGCTGTTCCTCGAGCTGAACGGCTGGCCCCACGTCGGCCAGTGCGATCAGCACGGCGGTCACCAAATGATCGTAGCATCCAGGTTTCCCCGGGCGCCAAATCGCAGCTTGATCGGCAGCCTAGGCGATCAGCTCGATGACGTCGGCGCACAGCTCGTCGACGGCGGCCCTGGCGGCAGTGACGCCGCCGGCGAGGCTGAGAAAGCCATGGATCAAGGATGGATAGCGCCGGTGGCGGACGGCGATACCGGCGCGACGGAGCCGGTCGGCGTGGTGGTCGCCCTCGGCGACGAGCGGATCGAAGCCGGCGGTCGCGATCACAGCCGGCGCCGACCTCGACAGGTCCTCCCAGTACGCGGGGGAGACCGCCTCGCGGTCATCGGTGGGGCGCAAGTAGTTGGTCTGGAACCAGTGCATCATCGCCTTGGTCAGCAGGTAGCCCTCGGCGAACTGCTCGATCGTCGGCGACGTCAGGGTCTGATCGACGATCGGATAGATCAGCACCTGCAGATCCGGCTGTCGCCCACCGGTGCGCTGCGCATGACGATCGACGTGCGCCGACAGGTAGCCGCCGAAGCTGTCGCCTGCGACCACCGCCTTACCGCTGCGCGGGATCCGCGTGACCAGCGCATCCCACGCGGCGCACGCGTCCTCGATCGCCCCCGGGTGCCGGTCCTCGGGCCCCAGCCGGTAACCGACCGACGCGACCGTACAGCCGGTCTGCGCGGCGAGCAGGCGCGTCACCGGCTCGGAGCTGCGGATCGATCCGATCACGCCGCCGCCACCGTGCAGATAGACGAGCCAGTGTGGTCCGGCCCGGAACGGCACGTAGATCCGCACCGGGATCGGGCCCGCAGGTCCCGCGACCGTGGTGTCGATGATCTCCGCCATCGCCGCGGGCGCCACGTCGAGCGGAGATAGCCCATCCTCCGCGAACCGGCGCGCCCTCGGCGGGTCCATCGAATCGAGCGTGGGCAGCCGCATCAGGCGCTGCAGCTCGAGCACGCCCGCGACCTGGCGATCGAGCCCGGTGTCCTCACCACCGCGGCGTCTGCGGGAGAGGATGCGGACGAATGGGTCGGTGAGCGCGGTCCGCGCAGCGCCGCGGAGCAGCCAGTCCTTCACACCCAGACGATACCAGCGCTACCTGCGGCGGCGCAGCACGACGGCCACGAACCCAAAGGCCGCGAGCAGCAACCACGGCTTGCCGCTCGAGTCACCGCTCGTCGAACACCCACCGTCATCGGAGCTCGGCCAGCACACGCCCGCTGCGCCCGTGCCACCGATGCAGGAGAAGCCGGAGGGGCAGGTGCCGTCGGCATCGCACATGCCGGTACACAGCGATTCGCCGCTGGCGGTGCCGCACTGGTTCGTGATGCAGGTGTCATTCGCGGTGCAAGTCGCCCCGAGGCCACCGTCGACGTCTGC
Source organism: Myxococcales bacterium (assembly GCA_043776275.1). Taxonomy (GTDB): domain Bacteria; phylum Myxococcota_A; class Polyangia; order Haliangiales; family Haliangiaceae; genus JABFXX01. The sequence continues at coordinate 4,622 of JAYVRN010000918.1, forward strand.
GCCGGGCACGCAGAACCCGCCGATGCAGTTCGTCCCTGCAGCACATGGAGCGGCCGCCGAGCAGATCGCGGTGACCTTGACGTGGACCGTGGCGGTCGCCGAGCGGCCACCACCGTCGCTGCCGCTGACGAGCACGGTGTGATCCCCGCCCGTCATCGCGGCGGGTGCGTTGAACGCGAGCGGGCCCGCGAGTCCGACCATCGAGGTCTGGGTGCCATCGATCGACAGCGAGCCGCCGCTCACGCCGGAGATCTGAGACGTCAGCTGCGCGCGCACCGGGAACCCGGGGCGGACCCACTGACCTTCGGTGGGCGTGGCGATCGAGATCGTCGCCGGCGGGAGGTTCGAGGGGCCGAACGTGTTCAGCATGTACTGGTAGCTGTTCTGCGTGGCGCCACCGCACTGGCACTGCGAGATCGGGTTCGGCGGCTGGTTCGAATCGTGGCACTGCACCGCGGCGTTCTGGAACCGCTTGAGCGACCCGAGGTTCAGGTAGGTCATCGGATCGTCGGGGTGATACTCGTGATCGAGGCCCCACACGTGCGCGGCCTCCTGGACCACGGCGCCGCACAGGAACTCCAGATCGCCGGAGCTTCCGCCGAACACGAAGCTGAGGCCGTTGTTGTACTGCGCGTCACAGCCGATGAACGGCGCAACCCCGCCGGCGTTGAGGCCGGGGCGCAGCTGCGTGGACGGGCCACCGGTGACCATGACCTCGAAGTGAGAGGCGGAGCCCGGATCGGTGGTGACCACGTCGATGTTGAACGGGATGAACGTGTCCTTCACGCACTGGACGAGCTGCTGCCACTTCGGATCGCCCTGGTTCCACGCCGAGAGCGTCACGGTGGACTGCGGGATCGACGAGTGGTTGGTGCGCGAATCGTTGCCACCCGGGATGACCTGGCAGCCGCCGATGCACTGGTTGATGAACACCGTGTGAGAGATCGGGGCGAGCGCGATCGTGCCGGCAGGGAGCTTCTGCACCCGGTTCTCGAACACGGTCGGAGGCAGCGGCTGGCCCTCCGCGTGGACGATCGCGGGCGCACCGAGAGCTACGACGAGGACGAGGGCGGCTCGCATGTAGGAAAATGGTAGGGGACTTGGGGCCCCGACGCGAGCACCTAGATCACGTTGGCCCCTGGCATCCACCGGCCGATCGACGCGGGGGTGCATCAGCAGCGATGTGGTGTTGATTCCAAAGGTTTTTCGGGCGATCACCCGCCCATGTTGACCATCGATCTCACCGGGAAGCACGCTGTCGTCGCCGGCGTAGCGGACGACGGAGGCTTCGGCTTTGCGATCGCGAAGTCGCTCGCGGAGGCCGGCGCCACGGTCGCCGTGGCCACCTGGCCGCCCGCGCTGGGCATCTTCAAGACCTTGCTCGAGCGCGGGAAGTTCGACGCCTCGCTCGCGATGAAGGATGGATCGAAGCTGGCCTTCACGAAGATCTATCCGCTCGATGCCGAGTTCGATCGCGTGGAGGACGCGCCGGCCGAGCTGCGCGCGAGCCGCCGCTACCGCGACCTCGGTGACTTCTCGATCAGCGGGCTCGCGGCCGCGGTCGCCGCAGATGGCGGCGCCGACATCGTGATCCACAGCCTCGCGAACGGGAGCGAGGTCAAGAACCCGCTGCTCGAGACCTCGCGCAAGGGATACCTCAGCGCGCTCAGCGCGTCGGCGTACTCGAACGTGTCGCTGATCCAGCACATGGGCCCGCACGTGCGGAAGGGCGGCGCGTTCCTCTCGCTGTCGTACATGGCTTCGGAGCGCGTGATCCCCGGCTACGGTGGTGGGATGTCGTCGGCGAAGGCGGCGCTCGAGTCCGATGCACGCGTGCTCGCCTACGAGGCGGGTCGCAAGTGGGGCCACCGCGTCAACGTGATCTCCGCGGGGCCGTACGCCTCGCGCGCGGCGAGTGCGATCGGCTTCATCCAGCAGATGATCGACTACAACCGGCGCAACTCGCCGCTCACCGATCCGCTGACCGCGGAAGAGGTCGGCGCGACGGCCGCGTTCCTGTCGAGCCCGCTCGCGAGCGGGATCACCGGCACCGTCGTGTACGTCGACAAGGGCTTCAACGCGATGGGCATCGCCGTCGACGCCGCCACGCCCGGCCCGGCCGCTTTGGCCACCCCGGCCGGCTAGTCGAGTCGCCACCCCGCGCCAACCCTGCGGGTTCGCTGCCCCCGCCGATGGCAGGGCGCTTGCTGCACTCGCGCGCATGCGCGACCGCTGGCTTGTCTCGTTGCTCCTGACCGGTGTGGCCCTGACCGCCGGCTGCGCGACCGATGCGGGCGACGAGGTCGACGATGCCGATTGGCTCGACGGCAAGGCCGATGGCGCCACCGCCGTGAACGTCAAGGCGACCAACCTCGACGTCGACCTGGCGACCAAGACCGCGGTCGCGACGATCGAGCTCGAGCGGAACGGCAACGTCGCGCTCGAGGCCGGGGGCCTGACGATCACGGACGTCACCGACGAGCGCGGTCACCGGCAGTACCGCGTCACCGCCGGCAAGCTGCGGGTCTCGAACGTGCGCGGCCCGCTGGTGGTCAGCTATGGCTTCACCGGGCACGACATGGCGAACGGCCTGCTCCCGGGCGGCTCGACGGTGGTGTGGCCGTACTTCTGCGGCAACCTGTTCCCGTGCCACTCGCAGCCCGCGGACGGCACCACGTTCACGCTCGCGCTCACCGGCGTCCCGGCCGGGAAGACCGCCGTGTACCCCGAGACGATCGACGCCGAGGCGCCGCCCTACATGATCGCGTGGGCCGTCGGCGCGTACACGAAGGCCTCGCTCGGCACGACCACGGCGGGCACGAAGATCGGCGTGCACTGGCTCCCGGGTGGTGAGACCGCCGCGCGTGCCGGGACCAAGAACCTGACGAAGGTCGTCGATTGGTACGAGAAGACGCTCGGCCCGTATTCGTTCGGCTCCGAGATGGCCGCGGTCTCCGTGGTGTGGGGCGAGGGCCTGTACGGCGGGATGGAGCACCACCCGTTCTTCCACGTCGCGAAGGACGCGATGAACGACGAGGTCACCCATGCGCACGAGGCGGCCCACGGCTGGTTCGGCGATGGCGTGCGGCTCAAGTGCTGGGAGGACTTCGTGCTGTCCGAGGGCACCGTCAGCTACCTGTCCGCGCGTGCGCTCAGCAAGGTGAGCCCCGCGCTCGAGACCAAGATCTGGACCGACTACAAGGACGAGCTGGCCGCCGCGGTCGCCGAGGGCGGCGCACCGGCCTGGCCGCGTGGCTGCAACCAGATCGACATCATCACCGACAAGCTGTTCACCAACCTGCCGTACATGGAGGGCGCGTTCTTCTACAAGGACGTCGCCGACAAGGTTGGCGCCGACGTGCTCGACGGTGTGATCGGGCGGTTCTACAAGAAGTACAAGAACAAGCCCGCGTCGATGCAGGACATGGTCGATGCGATCAAGCGCGACACCGGCTTCGATCCGAAGGCGATCGTCGACGCGCGCCTCCGCAAGCAGTTCTAGCTGCTACGCTCGACCTCGGTGTTCTTCGAGGCTCTGTTCACCGGGATCGCGCTGGGCGGCACGGCCGCCATCGCCTACCTTCGCGCCCGGGGCGCGCGCGGTGGCAAGTCGCGCGCGCTGCCGCAGGCCGGGGATCCCCCACGCGATCGCGGTGAGGCGGTGCGCCGCGTGCTCAAGCACCTGCAGCGCAAGACGATCGCCGAGCTCGGTGATGGCACGGCGGCCGTGGTGCAGGGTGCCGCACGCGCGATCCCGGGCGTGCCGCTGTTGCGCTCGCCCGTGATGGGGCTCGAGTGCCTCGGCTACCACCTCGATATCCGCGCCACCCACGTCACGCACGGCTTCCACTTCCCGCAGCTCCGCGAGGAGGCCCGCTGCGCAGCGTTCGACGTCGTCGACGAGACCGGCGTGGTGCGGATCTCGCCCGAGGGGCTCGAGCTCGCGATCACCGACGGGCCGATCGGTCGCTGGGATCCGCCGCTCCCGCCCGCGATCGCCGCCCTGGTACCCGCCGCGTACCAGTTCTGGTCGGTCACCGTGGAGGAGGGCGTGCTGCTCCCCACCTCGCCGGTGCTGGTGTGTGGCGTGGCGGTGCGCGAGCTGGCCGCCACGGACTATCGCGATGGGCAGCAGATGCTGGTGATGCACTCGACCACCACGTTCCCGCTCGTCGCCTCGACCGACGCCGATCTGTTCAAGGCCACCGATCGGCCGATCCGGCCCGAAGAGCTGCGTACGCCGCGCGCCCGCTGACTCACTTCCTGCGGACGAGGCGATCGGGCGCGATCACGTCAGGGAGCTTCTTGGGCGAGATTGCGTGCGGATCGATCTCCGTGGTGCCGCAGTAGAAGCAGGCGCCGTTCAGGATCACGTCATGGATGCAGTCGCCGCACGCGTCGCACACGCCATCGGTGCGCGTGGGATGAGGGCAAGGGAGCGTCATGCGCCGCGTTGAAGGAGCGTGCGCAGCTCGGCGACGGCCGCGCTGACCGGGGTCACGGTCGCGAGCCGGCATAGCAGCGCGAGATCGATGCCCGGCAGACAGCCGCTGTGCTCGTGCTGGAGATAGCCCTCCGGACCGAGCCGGAACACCTGGATCGCGTCGTCCTTCCAGAACCAGACCTCGCCGATGCCGAGGCGTCGATAGATCTCCAGCTTGTTGATCCCGCCGCTGGTCCACACCACTTCGATCGCGAGCTCGGGAAGCGCGACGGACCTCGGGTCAGGACCGAAGATGTAGCACTCGTCGGGTTCGAGGCCGGCCTCCTCGGACTCGTCGTCGACCAGCCAGCTGCCGTACGGTGTCCAGGCGATCTGTCGCTCCGTGCAGTAGGCCTCGACGAGGCAGCCGAGGACAGACTTGATGCCGTCGTGATTGCGCGAGGGTGCCATGAGCTCCGCCACTCCATCGAGGTATGCGATGCGAGGGCTGCGGCGATCTCCGCGCATGGCGAGCAACGACTGATACCCAGCCCAGTCGAGGCCACGCAGGAGGATCCGCTGATCGGCCATCGGGACGAACTCCCCGAGAGGGACCGGCGCATCGGTGGAGCGAGACACCATGGCAACCATCGTAGCACCGA
>JAYVRN010000919.1:0-9701 GCA_043776275.1 Myxococcales bacterium
TCCGCGCTCGTGTGCGAGGATCACAACGGCTCGTTCCTCTACCGGAAGTTGCGATGATCCGGCCGCGGGTGCTCGTGATCGATGACTCGGCGTTCGCACGGAGCGTGCTGACCCGGCTCATGCGTGCGAGCGGGGTGATCGAGGTGGTTGGCGCGGCTGGCGATGGGGGCGATGGGCTCGAGAGGATCACCCGGCTCGATCCGGACGTGGTCACCCTCGATCTGACGATGCCTGGCGTCAACGGTCTGGAGGTGCTGCGGGTGCTCGGGGGGCGCCCACGCCCACGCGTGATCGCCGTCAGCATGTCCACGATCGATACCGAGATCGGCGCGGAGGCTCTGAGCCTCGGCGCGATCGAGCTGATCTCCAAGCCTGCGGGGAGCGGAGCCGATCGCCTGCGCGACATCGGCGCCGAGCTCGTCGCGAAGATCCTGGCCGCGGCCGGTTCGCTGGCCCAAGCTTCGGCGGTGGAGCTACCGCCGCCGGTCGCGTCGAAGCCCTCGGCGCTCGCGCTCGTTCCTCCGCCGGTCTCGCTGGTCCTGATCGGCACCTCGACGGGTGGACCCCAGGCCTTGACGCGGCTGCTGTCCCAGCTCCCAGCCACGCTCGGCGCTCCGATCGCGGTCGCGCTCCATATCCCGGCCGGATACACCGAGGCGCTCGCCCGCCGGCTCGATCGCGCGTCCCCGCTGCACGTGGTGGAGGCGGCCGACGGCGTGGCGCTGCGGCCCGGGATGGCCGTGATCGCCCCTGGCGGGATGCACCTGCTCATCGAGCGCGTCGAGGCCAAGTTCGTGGCGCGGGTCTCGGGACGGCCCGAGCGTACCTACACGCCATCCGTCGACGACCTGTTCTCGAGCGGGGCGGCGGCAGCTGGCCCTGCGGCGCTCGGCGTGATCCTGACCGGGATGGGGGACGATGGGCTCGCCGGAGCGCGCGAGCTCGTGGCCGCGGGCGGCGCGCTCCTCACGCAGTCGTCTGCGTCGTGCGTGGTGTACGGGATGCCCCGCTGTGTCGACGAGGCCAAGCTCGGCGCCGTCAGCGTTCCGCTCGATGCGATGGCAGCGGAGATCGTGTCCCGTGTCTGACCGCCGTCCATCCTCGCGCGGCGCGCGTCCGCTGATCTGGATCGTCGACGACAGCCCCACCGAGGCGTTGATCGCCGAGCGCTCGCTGGGTGCCGCGTACGAGTTCGAGAAGTTCCTCGATGGGGCGCTGGTCGTGGAGCGCCTCGCGGCAGGTGCTCCGCAGCCGGACCTCTTGCTCCTCGATTGGGTGATGCCGGGCATGGCGGGTGACGAGGTGTGTCGGTTCCTGCGGACCGATCCACGGACGATCGAGCTCCCGATCATCCTGATCACGGCCTCGCGCATCGAGACCTCCGATGTGGCGCAGGGGCTCTCGAGCGGCGCCAATGACTACGTGGCGCGCCCGTTCGCCACCGAGGAGCTGCGGGCGCGCGTCGATTCGGCGATCCGGGTCAAGCACCTGAGTGACCTCGCGCAGCGAGAGGGGCGCCGTCTCGCCACGATCAACCTGCTCGGCCGGGCGCTGTTCGCGGCTCGGACCGACATCCCGCGGATTCTCGACGAGCTCGCAGCGGCGTTGACCGTCAGCCTGTGCGATGGCTGCTCGATCCTGCTGCTCCCTGGCGCCGTGACGATCGCGCCGGTGACCCGGCACAACGCGGATCCATCGGGACAGGCGCTCGCGGCGATCGCCACGGCGACGGGGCCCGTGGTGTACGGCTTCGCGAGCGACGAGGAGGCGCGAGAGACGCTGTCACCTGCGTATGCGGGCTTCATCGAACGCTTCGGGCTCCGCGGCCTTGCGATCCTCCCGCTCTCGAACCGCGAGCCTCTCCCGGGCATCGTCACCGTGACCCGCGAGGGCAGCCGCCACCCGTTCGACCACGACGATCTCGCGACGATCCAGACCTGCATCGAGTATGCGAGCCTCGCCGTGGAGAGCGCCCTGCGCTTCGAGGCCGAGCGGGCTGCCGAGCGAACGATCAGCGCCGAGCGCGAGCGCACCGCGAGGTTCCAAGAGGAGATGCTCGGCATCGTGGGCCACGATCTCCGAGGGCCACTCGGGGCGATCCTGATCGGCACCGAGATGCTGGCAGCGGATCGGGATCCCGCGCACGCGTCGATCGTCATGCGAATCGATTCCTGCGCGAATCGGATGGTGCGGATGGTCGAGCAGCTGCTCGACATGACCCGCGCACGCCTCGGCTCGGGGATCCCTGTGGTGCGACAGCGCATGCAACTCGTCCCGGTGCTCCGCTCGGCGATCGACGAGATCTCGCTGGCGCAGCCCGCGATCTCGTTCGAGCTCGTCGCACCCAACGAGATCGTCGGGCAGTGGGATCCGGATCGCCTCGGTCAGGTGGTCTCGAACCTCCTCGGCAACGCGGTGCAATACGGGCTGCCCGGGGCTCCGATCGTGGTGAGTGCGCACGCCGAGCATGGCCACGCGACGTTCACCATCCACAACGCGCTCCGCGGTGCGCCGCTCGCGGCCGAGGCGATCAACAAGCTGTTCGAGCCCTACGTGCGCGGCACCGACACCAAGCGCAACGGCAACGGTCTGGGGCTCGGCCTCTACATCGTCAGCGAGATCGTGCGCGCGCACGCGGGGACGATCGATGTCGAATCGGTGACCTCCGGGACGACGTTCCGGGTCGTCCTGCCGACCGCCGCTCCCTGACCGGCCACGAGTGTGCGCGACCGGCCGCGCGCCGAGCGCCTGCGCACGGTGATGAGGCAGCGTCGCCAAGCTCTCGCAGGCCTCCGGCGTGGCCGGGACCTTGCACGACAGGTGGGCTCTACCAACCCACAGGAGCACTGCCATGACTACCGACAACAAGGTCAACGAGAAGATCGATCAGGCGGCGGACAAGCTGAAGCTCGCCGCCGACAAGGTCGCCACCAAGGTCGCCGACGTGCGCGAGCACAGCGCCGAGCGCAAGGAGAACATCGGCGAGCGGGCCAAGGAGGTCGCGGCTGCCGCCGGCGAGAAGATCAAGGACGTCGCCCACACCGTCGGTAATGCGGTGAAGGACGCCGGCGCGAAGATAAAAGACAAGCTGACCTGATCGTCAGCGATCCGGGTCGGCGTCCGTCGTGCCCCCGGTGGGCGGGACGGCGTCGGTCTCGTGTAGCCTGCGATACAGCGAGCGCCGATCGATCCCGAGGATCCGAGCGGCGCTCGTCTTGTTGTTCTGCGTCGCCGCGAGCACCTGACGGATGTAGCGGCGCTCGAGCTCCCCGAGCGTGATCAGCTCGTCCGGCGTGCCGGTGGCGGTGACCGCATTCTCGACCTGATGGCCGCGGATCTTCTCCGGGAGCTCGTCCAGCGTGATCGTGGTCATTCCGCCGAGGGCCAGCGCGCGCTCGACGCAGTTCTGCAGCTCGCGGACGTTGCCGGGCCAGTCATAGGCGACCAGCTTGCGCGTGGCCTCCTCCGAGATCTCCGGGACGGGCTTGCCGGCGCGCTCCGCCACCTTCCGGACGAAGTACGACATCAGCGCGCGCAGGTCGCCCGGGCGCGAGCGCAGCGGTGGCACCGGGATCTGGACCACGTTGATCCGGTGGAACAGATCCTCGCGGAACCGCTTCTCTTCGATCTCGAACTCGAGATCGCGATTGGTGGCGGTGATCAGCCGCGCACCGAAGGACACCTCGGCGTCGCCGCCGACAGGCCGCAACGTGCGCTCCTGCAGCACGCGCAGCAGCTTGACCTGCATCTCGAGCGGCATCTCGCCGATCTCGTCGAGGAACAGGGTGCCGTCGCCCGCCTGGACGAACAGGCCCTGGCGGGACTGGCGCGCATCCGTGAACGCCCCGCGGACGTGCCCGAACAGCTCGCTCTCGAGGAGGGCGGGCGGCAGGGCGCCGCAGTTGATGGCCACGAAGGGATGGTGCCGGCGCTCCGAGAGATCGTGGATCGCGCGGGCCACCAGCTCCTTGCCGGTGCCACTCTCGCCCGTGATCAGCACGGTCGCCGTGCTGTCGGCGACGCGCCGGACCAGCGAGGTGACCTCACGGATCATCGGGCTGTCGCCGATGATCGTGTCGATCGGCCGGGCCACCGCGACCTCGATCCGCAGGCGCTGCACCTCGCGCCGCAGCGTCTGGTAAGCCACGGCGCGCTGGATCGCGACCTCGAGGGTCGCGAGGCTGACGGGCTTGCTGATGAAGTCGTACGCGCCCGCGCGGATCGCCTCGACGGCCGTCTCCATGCTGCCCTGGGAGGTGATGACGATCCCCAGCACCTCGGACTGCCGATCCCGGAGGCGCGAGACCAGCTCGAGACCGGAGACCTCCGACAGGTGGACGTGGGCCACGACGATGTCCACGGGAGTGCGCTCGAGGTAGGCGAGGGCCTCGTTCGCCGAGTGGACCGAGCTGGCCTGGAACCCGCGGCGAGTCAGGCCATCGGCGATCAGGCTCGCGAAGTCGACGTCCTGATCGACGACAAGGATCGAGGTCAAGCCAGCGTTTTACGCTGGGGACCTCACTCACGTCCATCCGCGAGCTGAGTCTCACCGGGCTAGCGGGGGTGCTGCGCGCGGGCCCGATCTTGCAGCGGTCCCCGCAGGATGCGTCACCACGTCTACTTCTCCCCTGGGATGTTCGGCTTCGGCCGGCTCGGCTCCTACAACTACTTCGCACACGTCGAGCGCGAGCTCGGTTCGCGGTTCGCGGCCGCCGGCCACGAGCTGGTCGCGCACGTGATCGACGATCTCCCGACGGCGTCGATCCGGAGGCGCGCAGAGCGGCTTGCCCAGGTGGTCTCGCGCACCGCGGAGGGCGAGGACCCGATCCACCTGCTCGGTCACTCCACGGGTGGCCTCGATGCGCGTCTGGTCGCCTCGCCCGCGACGCGCGCGATCCCCGTGGCGACCCTGGCCTGGCTGCCGCGGCTCCGCTCGATCACCACGATGAACACGCCGCACTACGGCACGCCGCTCGCAAGCTTCTTCTCCACCGCACAAGGGCAGCGGGCCCTCGCGGCACTCTCGATGCTGACGGTTGCCGGGCTCACGCTGGGAGCGCAGCCGTTGCGCGCGACGAGCGTGATCCTCGGCTTTCTGCGACGCGGAGATCTCTCGATCCCGTTCAAGCTCCGCCTGCTCGATCGCTCCGTGGAATCGCTGGTGGGCCTCGTCGACGACGCGCAGAGCCCGGAGCTGCGCACGTTCCTCTCCGCGATCGAGGACGATCAGGGATCGATGATCCAGCTCAGCCCCGAAGCGATGGATCTCGTGGTCGCCGGCTTCGAAGACCGGCCGGGTGTGCGGTACCAGGCGACGGCGTCGATGGCCCCGAGCCCTGCGCCTCGCGGGTGGGTGGAGACGATCGGGCGGCCGTGGCGCACGCTCTCGCTGTCGACGTTCTTCGCGCTGCACCACCTCGCCGCGGTGACCGACGAGCACTATCCATGCGCATCGAGCTCTGGTGTCGACGCGGCCACCGAGGCGCGGCTCACCCAGGCGTTCAGTGCGACACCGGGCCCGGCGGACAACGATGGCGTGGTCCCGCTCCGCTCGCAGCTGTGGGGCGAACTGGTCTGGGCGGGCTTCGGGGACCACCTCGACGTGCTCGGGCACTACCGGGACGACCGCGATGATGTCCCTGCGGAGCTCCGTCATTCGGACTGGCTGACCAGCGGCTCGGCGTTCACCCACACCCAGTTCGGCCAGCTGATCGATGCGATCGCAGGTGGCATGCTCGCGGGTTGAGGGAGGCCGCGCGAGTTCCCGAAGCGCGACGGGCAGTTGGCGGCCTGTCACGCTCGGTGAAGGAGCGCGTTCTACTTGCATGCCCTCTGTTCGCGCCCCCGGTCAGCTGCTCCCGCTCCTCGGTGTGGTCGTCCTCGTCCTGTTCACGCTCGGCAACGCCGCGGCGAACATGATCCCCGTGCACCGGCCCAGCGCGGCCGAGCTGCGCGCCGACGAGCAGCGTGAGCTGATGGAGCGGCGTCGCGCGCGGATCGCCGCGCTGCGCACCCGCGGCACGGGCTGCGATGCCGCGCAGGCACACGAGCTCGCGCGGCTGCTCGTGATGGACGGTCAGTTCGGCGAGGTGCGCGCGTTTGGTGCCGGCTACGAGCAGCGCTGCGGCGACGATCCCGTCGTCCGCCACTGGAGCCTCGCTCCAGCGCCCCGCGCCCGGCGCTGAGTCGTCTCGCTCGGGGCCGCCTCAGACGTCGTCGAGCGCGGCGAGAGCGTGCGCGACCTCGGTGTCGTCGGAGTGCAACGCGGCGGCCTGGTGGAGGCCGAGCGAGACGGCGGTGCGGGTCAGCGACGTGATCTCGAGCAGCCGCCCGAACAGCATCGCCCGCTGCTCCTCGAGCTGCCGAAGCGTGTCGAGCCCGGCGAGCAGCTCGAGCCGGAGCGCGGGTTCTTCGTTGCGCGCGTTGCAACGGGCGAGGGCGCGAGCGATCGCTCCTTCGTCGAGCGAGCTCAGCTGGTGATCGATCGCTTCGATCGCGGTCGCGGTGGTCCCCGCGAGGTCGACCAGGGGGCGCACCGGCGCCGTCACGCGCTCGGCATCGGCCTGGTCGGCGGCGGTCCCAGCGGAGAGCGCGGCCTTCGCATCGCACAGGCGCTGCACCAGCGACGCGAGCTCGTCGAGGCGCGCGCGGACGTCGGGCGACTTCGCGGCCGCGAGCACCGAGGCGATCGATGCGACGAGCGCATCGCCGGCGGGGAGGGCCGCGGGTGTGGCGCGCAAGAGGCCGATCGCCACCCGCTTCGCGGCTCGGCGCTGCTGCCGTCGTAGCACCCAGCCCGTGAGGCCGGTGGTGCCCGATGCCACGAGGGCGAGGGCGCCGACCGCGAGCCCAACGCCGCCGACGCCGATCGCCACGAACCCGCCGATGCCGACGAGCAACGAGCCGAGGAGCAGGCGGCGTGACGAGCGCTGGCTCGCGGCAGCCTGGCGCGGCGTCCGGGCGTGGACCTTGAACCCGCCGGCCGCGAGGCGGGCGACCAGCGCCTTCCCGGTCTCGGGCGCGAGGTTCTCGATCAGGACGGCTGGCAACGCGTGGCGCTGAGCGAGCTCGGACTTGCTGTACATCCGCCGATCGCCGATCACGAAGTTGAGCTTCGGAACTTCGACGGCGATCGACTCGAAGAACTCGTGGAGCGCGGCGACGAAGTCCGCGTCCTCCTTGGCCTTCTCGAGGACGATCTGGACGGCATCGAGATCCTCGGGGGCGGCGCGGTGGAACTGGACCGCCTGCTTGCCACACGCGAGGCAGAGCCTCAGCCCGGCGCGCATCGGCGCGTTGCAGGCCTGGCAGTTCACACGCGTCACGACGAGGGCGACCTCGGTGCCGCGGCCTTGCAGTGCCTCCGCGACATCGCGCGCGGTCACGGGGCGGCGCTCGGGCTCGTGCGCGAGGCAACGCACCACGAGCGCTGCGAGGGCGGGTGGGATCTCCGGGCGCAGCGATGCGAGCTCGGGGAGGGCGGTGCGGGCGCCGAGCAGCGACGCCTCGAACGGAACGCGGCCCGTGAGGGCGCGCCACAGGACGACGCCGAGGCTGTAGACGTCGGCGCGCGCGTCGACGATCGTGCCGAGCAGGGCCTCCGCGGAGACGTACGGGGAGCTCTCGAGCAGGAGGCTCGACGCGGTCCGCGAGGACAGGATCGCGAGCCGCGCGTGGCCGACATCGGTGAACCAGACGCGCCCGTCGGCGGCGAGCACGATGCTGCGCGGATCGAGATCCCGCAGGATCGCACCGGCGGCATGGAACGCCTGGATCGCACTGGCGAGCCGTACGCCGAGCTCGATCACCTCGTCGATCGGAAGCGGTGCGCGCCGAAGCAGCTGGTCGAGTGTGGCGCCCTCCGGATCGAGGCGAACTCGCCACGGAGGGGCCGCAGCGGGATCCCGCGGATCGGGGAGCGGGCCGATCGCGAGCGTGGGAGCGAGCGGCGCGGCAGGCAGCGCGGCGAGCCGCTCCATGTCTGCGACCCAGCGGCGACGGAGCGCCGGATCGGCGGCGAGCTCGGCCACGAACTGGGCGATCATGGCGCGCCTGCCATCCGGTAGCTCGATCGACCACGCGATCTCATGGCGGAGACGTACGGGCTCACCCAGGACGCGCTGACCGGCGATCGCTTCGGGTGGGGTACTCACGCCAGCTCCTCGAGGGCCTCGATCTGTGCACGCAGGCCATCGATGTCGGTGAGGGCCGCGCCGCGCGCCTTCGCCATCACGGCGCGCGCGCGCATCGCATCGAGGAACGCGGTGACCTGGAGGATCTTCGCGGCCCATCGATCTCGGGCATGCCAGCTCGCGCGCTTGGCCTCGTCGCCGGATCGGAGATCGTCTGGGGACAGCGCGGCTTCAAGCTGATCGAGCCGCGAGGAGGCGAGCGCCGCGAGATCGATCAGCTGTGCGAGCTGCGGCTCGAGCTCGGCTTGTTGAGCCGCATCGAGTGCTTCGCGCAGCGAGAGGGCACGCTCGATCACACCGCGCAAGGCATCCCGATGACGCGCGGCTGCCATCGCGGGCACCACGGCGGCGACGCGACCGAGCGCGGCCTCGAGCGTCGAGGGCAGCTCGGCGCGGACGCGGCTGGTCTTCAGCTTGGCCACGGGACGCGCGGCCTGCCAGTAGCCGCGCCAGATCGAGGACACGAGGACGACCGCGCCACCGACGAGCATCATCGCGCCGGAGCTGCGGAACGCGAAGAACGTGCCCGTGGCGCCGATCGCGGCGACCCGCTTCGCAAGGATCCATCCCTTGGCGCGGATGCCGGCGAGTGACATTCGCCCGCCGGTGACGGCCTCGGCCTCGAGCCCGAGGCCGCGCAGCGCGAGCACGAGGGCCGCGGCCGACGCATCGTCGATCCCCACCACGAGCGCGAACGGCAGGCGAGGCACCTCCTTGGTGAGCAGCGACGCGTCGAGGCCGAGCGCCGGGTTCTTGGAGATCCACGCGAGGAGCCGCTGGCGCAGCGCGGCATCGAGCTTGGCGGCCGCTTCACCAGGGCCGAGCACGAACACGGTCTTCGGCCCGGCTGTGGGCTCGACCTGCGCCGCACCACAGGTGAAGCACACGCGCACCATCGCGGGGCCCGCGGCACCGCAACTCGCACAGCTCCGCTCGCCCTCTCGGCTGTGGGCGCCGAGGGTGGCGAGCGCCGTCGAGGTGGTGAGGTTCTCGAGCGCGGCCATCACCTCGGTCGCGGATTGGGGGCGATCCGTGGGGGACTTCGCGAGCAGCCATCGGATCACGCGGCGGAGGCCGTCGGGGACCGCGTCGAGCGACGGCAGCGGATCGCTGCGGTGGGCGTGGAGGACCGCGAACGCGGTGGCACCCGAGTAGGGCGGGGCGCCGGTCGCGAGCTCGCACAGGATGCAGCCGAGTGCGTACAGATCGCTTCGGCCATCGATCGCGAGCGGATCGATCGACTCCGGCGCCATGTAGTCCGGCGTACCTGCGACGGCGAGCGCATCGGGATCGCTCGACGCGAACGAGGCCGCGCGTGCGAGCCCGAAGTCGGCGACCTTCGGCGTGCCGTCGGCCGCGAGCAACACGTTGGCGGGCTTCAGATCGCGATGCACGAGACCGGCGCGGTGCGCCTCGGCGAGCCCCGCGGCGATCCCGCGGCCGATCGCGATCACGCGATCCGGCGCGAGCGGCGCCTCGACGGCGATCAAGTGCGCGAGGTCCGATCCG
>JAYVRN010000920.1:0-2868 GCA_043776275.1 Myxococcales bacterium
AAGCGCATCATCTCGCTCGCGTTCGAGAACAACACCTCGCTGCCCCTGGCGCTCTACAAGGTCCGCCAGACCATGGGCGCCGTGAAGGTCGACCGGACCCGCGCGAAGCCGCGCGTCGGCATCATCGGCGAGTTCTGGGCGATGACCACGGAAGGCGACGGCAACTACGGCCTGCAGCGCTTCCTCGAGGCCGAGGGCGCGGAGCCGGACATCCAGCTCGTCACCGCGTGGCTGCTCTACATGATCTGGCAGGGCCGGTTCGATACCGATCAGCGCGCGACGCTGCGCGGCGTGGACAAGGCGAAGGACGAGAAGGGCGGCAGCAAGTTCAGCCTCAAGGGCGTGGACGTGCGCAAGCGCAAGGCCTCGCTGTGGGCCGGCGAGAAGGTCCTCCGCGGCCTGTTCCAGACGTTCGCGAACGCCATGGGCCTCTACGACTACCACCTGGCCGACATGGACAAGATCGCGGACATCAGCCACGCGTTCTACGACAACAACCTCCGGGGCGGCGAAGGGCACATGGAGGTCGGCAAGCTGATCCAGAACGTCGCGTACTCGAAGGTCAACATGACCCTCTCGGTCAAGCCGTTCGGATGCATGCCGTCGTCGTCGGTCTCCGACGGCATCCAGTCGCTCATCACCGAGCTCTATCCGCAGGGCATCTTCCTGCCGATCGAGACCAACGGTGACGGCGCGGTCAACGTGTACAGCCGCGTGCAGATGCAGCTGTTCAAGGCCAAGCAGCTCGCGCAGAAGGAAGTCGACAAGGCCCTCGCCGACGTCGGCATGACGATGGACGAGGTCCGCGCGTACCTCGTGAAGCACCCGGCGATGAACTCGGCGTTCCACCGCTCGCCCCACAAGGCGGGCTGCACCGCCGCGGACCTCGTCTACGAGGTGGGCGCGAAGAAGAACCGCCTGAGCTACATGAAGAACAAGGTCATCAACGCCGTGACCGGTCGCGACGAGAAGGAGCAGGCCAAGGCCCACATCAAGCTCCTCGACATCGCGCGCAAGGCGGCGGCTCGCACGAACAAGAAGACGTCGGTCGTCAGCGTGGCGCCCGAGGTCGATCCCGAGGATCAGGCGGCGCCGCCGATCCCGGCCGGCCGCAAGAGCCTCCGCGTCGTCAACTAGCTCACGTCGCGTGTGAACCAGCCGGTAGTCGCATCGAGCGCTACCGGCTTCGTCGTTTCGAGACAAGGAACCACTCATGGGCATCGCAGACCGACTCCGGGCCAAGGCCCACGCGGCGATCGACAAGCTCCCGGGCAAGGCCGGCGACCTCGCGCGCAAGGCCAACGAGGCCCTCGGACGGCCACTCGCCGGCGAGGACGAGCTCGAAGATCGCCGCGCCTTCTCGTCCCGCAAGCCGGGCGACGCCGCGGCGGTCAAGGCACCGCCAGCGCCCGCGAAGGACATCGCGCCCGTCATCGTCTACTACATGGACAAGACGCGCCGGGACTCGACCAAGCTGACCGACATGCTCGATGCGGAGAAGGTGCCGTACAAGACCTCCAACATCCAGGAGGACCCGGCGGCGCAGATGGCGGTGCGTCGTGACAGCCACGGGCACCGGCTGCCCGTGGTGTTCATCGCGGGCGAGGTGGTGGGTGGCCGCGCCGAGCTGTCGAACCTGATCTCGACGGGCGAGCTGAAGAGAAAAGTCTTCGGCGGCTGACTCTCAGGAGCCGCCGAGCACGCGCTGCACCGCGCTGACCACCACGGCCGGCTCCGCCTCGGCGATGTCGTGGTCGCTGTGCTCGGCGAGGATCCTCGTGGCGCCCGGGACCTTCGCCAGGGCCTCGTGGCTCGCGCGCCAGGCAGCCTGAAGATCGGCGTCGGGGAACGGCGGGGTGGCCGCCGAGACGACGACCACGGGCAGGCCCGCCGTCCATGGCGCGCCGCGCAGCTCGGCGATCAGCGCCGGGAATGTCGCGGTCATCCGCGCGATCGCGCGGTCGCGATCGGAGCTCGGGGACGCGACCTTCGGGACCGTGGCGATCACGCGATCCACCCCGACCGCGTCGACGAACGCGGCGTTCATCGGATCGAGGAACACGAACCCCGCGACGTCGGCGGGATAGCTGCGGGCATATGCGACCTCGATCAACGCGCCATACGACGCGGCGATCGGCACGATCCGCGTCGCCCCGACCTGGTGCACGCCGGCATGGAGCGCGGCGAGCTCGTCAGCGATCGTGAACGGCTCCGCCGGGAACGGCGAGTGTCCAAAGCCCGCGCGGTCGTAGCTGATCACCCGGTGGCCGGTGACCGTGGCGAGCTGCTCGGGGAGGGCGCCCCACGACGAGGAGTCCCCGCCGCCGCCGGCCTCCAGCAGCAGCGCGGGCTCGCGACCCGGGATCACGTGGAACGCCAGACGCACCGCGCCCGCGCCCGCCATCGAGTCTTCGACGCGCGGCGTGGTGGGCGCGGCGACGTCGGTGGACGAACCGGCACAGGCCGCGATCAGGATCAGAGCGAGGCTGCGCATGCCTCGATCCGTAACACCCTGAGCGAACTGGCGCGATGGAGCGATCGGCCGGAATCGCGCACTGCGTCGGAGCGGGGGCGGAGGTGGAGGTAGGAGGTGCGGTGGGTGCGTCAGGCGTTTCGCAGGCGCCACCGACGAGGATCAGGAGGATCGGGGCCCAGCGCATTGCCGCATGCCAGGCCCTCCGGGCGTGGTATGGAGCGGTCATGGCCGAGACGACCGAGACGACGGAGACCACGCAGTCCACCGCCAAGAAGCTCACCAAGACCGCGACGACCAAGCTGCTCGCCGCGCTCAACCGGGCCGACGAGCTCGGTGGAGAGATCCGCGACTACCTGCAGGACAAGGTCGCCACCGATCCGCGGTACGTCAAC
>JAYVRN010000921.1:0-2856 GCA_043776275.1 Myxococcales bacterium
TCGATCAAGTTCAACGGGGAAGAGCTGACCAAGATGTCGCCCTCCCGGCTGGCCGACTTCCGCAACCAGGAGATCGGCTTTGTCTTTCAGTTCCATCACCTGCTCCCCGAGTTCACGGCGCTCGAGAACGTGATGATGCCGGCGCTGATCCAGCGCGTCCCGATCGAGAAAGCGCGCACCCGGGCCCGGGACATCCTCGGCCGCGTCGGCCTCACCCATCGCTTGACCCACCGTCCGAGCGAGCTCTCGGGCGGTGAGCAGCAGCGCGTCGCGCTCGCTCGCGCGATGGTGCTCGAGCCTTCACTGCTGCTCGCGGACGAGCCCACTGGCAACCTCGATCGCGCCACCGGCGAGGCGATCCACAACCTGTTCCTCGATCTCAACCGCGAGCGCGGATCGACCCTGCTCGTCGTCACCCACAACCCCGATCTCGCGCAGCTGATGCCGCGCCGGCTCCGGATGGTCGATGGTGGCCGGCTGGTGGAAGAGGATGCGAGCACCGCCATGCCGCTGCACCCCGAGGATCCCCCCGTCATCCGCGCCGCGCGTGCCTCTTCGCCTGCGCCAGCGAACGATGTGGTCCCCGCGGTGGTCAAGGCTGATGAAGGAGCCGCCTCGTGAACCGCCGCCTGCTCGTCGTGCTCCTGTTGCTCGGCACCTTCCACGGTGCGTTCGCGCAGCCGGCGCCGACCCCGACCCCGACCCCGGCCCCCGCGCGGCCGCCCCAGCCAGCGCCCGATCCCGACAACGAGGCGCTTCGCCTTCAGGGCCGGGCGATCGAGCGCGTGCAGTTCCGCGGGAACCGCAAGGTCGAGGACGACGCGATCCGCGTCCAGCTCCTCTCCAAGCCGGGCACGCTGCTCGATGCCGCGAAGCTCCGCGAGGATCTCCGCGCGATGTGGAAGATGGGCTTCTTTGCCGACATCGATGTCGAGGCGGAGGTCAGCTCGCTCGGTGGCGTGACGTTGACCTTCGCGGTCAAGGAGAAGCCCTCGATCCGCAAGGTGCTGATCGCCGGCAACTCGGAGCTCGGCCTCGACAAGATCAACGAGGTCATCGATCTCGAACTCGATGCGATCGTCGACGTCACCAAGGTCAAGAAGAACCGCGAGAAGATCGCGGACCTCTACGTCCAGAAGGGGTTCTACCTCGCGACGGTCGACTACGAGGTCAAGCCGGTCAACGAGTCCGAGGTGGACGTCTGGTTCACCGTCGACGAGAAGGCCAAGGTCAAGATCCGCGAGGTCCAGTTCATCGGCAACGCCTCGATCTCCGATGACGAGCTGCGCGGCGCGATCGCGACGCGGCGCCAGGATGCGCTGTCGTTCCTCAATGACTCCGGCACGTACAGCCAGGAAGCGTTCGAGCGCGATCTGCTGCTGGTCTCGGCGCACTACTGGGATCGCGGCTACGCGAACGTCAAGGTCGGCACACCGCAGCTCCGGCTGTCGCGCGACAAGCAGTTCATGTACCTCTCGATCCCGGTCGACGAGGGTCCGGTGTTCTCGATCGGCGCGGTCAACTTCAAGGGCGATCTGATCGGCACCGCGCAGGCCAACCTCGAGAAGATCAAGATGCGTCCGGGGGTGAAGTTCTCGCGCACGATGATCGCCGAGGATCGCGAGAAGCTGTCCTCGTACTACCAGGATCAGGGCTACGCGTACGCCAACGTCCTGCCGCTGACCAAGGTCGATCTCGCCAACCGGCGGATCAGCCTCACGTTCGAGGTCGCGCGTGGCAAGCGCGCATACTTCGAGCGCATCAACATCCGCGGCAACTCGAAGACCCGCGACAAGGTGATCCGTCGCGAGATGAAGATCTCCGAGGGCGAGCTGTTCAACAACACGAACCTCGAGATCTCCAAGCGCCGGATCACCGCGCTCGGCTTCTTCGAGAACGTCGTGGTGTCGACCAAGCGCGGCAGCTCCGACGAGTTCGTCGAGGTCAACGTCGAGGTCAGCGAGCGCCCCACCGGCACGTTCCAGATCGGCGCCGGGTTCTCGTCGGTCGAGAACTTCATCGCCCAGGCGCAGATCTCCCAGAACAACCTGTTCGGTCGTGGCCAGACCCTCGCCCTGCAGGCGCAGATCTCGAGCCTCCGGCAGCTGTTCCTCCTGCGGTTCGTCGAGCCGTACTTCCTCGACACGCAGTGGACGTTCGCGTTCGACCTCTACAACCAGAGCCGCGGCTTCGGCACGTTCTATCGCAACGCCTCCGGCGGCACGCTGACCTGGGGCTATCCGCTCTCCTACGAGGCGCGCGCGTTCCTCACCTACAAGCTCGAGGACGTCAGCATCACCACGGGCTCGGGCGGCATCGCGAACCTCGGCGCCACCTCGGCGCCGATCGCGGCGACCAGCGTCGCCAACCTGTTCCGCGGCGGCGTCACCAGCTCGCTCCGCGCGTCGCTGTCGTGGGACTCGCGCAACAACCGCCTGTTCCCCACCGGCGGCTGGTACGACACGATCTTCGCCGAGTACGCGAGCCAGTACACCGGCTCGGAGAACAAGTTCGTTCGCTGGGGTGGCTTCATCCGCCACTACCGCCAGCTCTACGGGCCGTTCGTGCTGAAGCTCAACGCCGAGCTCGGCATCACGACCTCCACCGATCCGCTCGGCGTGCCGATCTCGGAGCGCTACCTGGTCGGCGGCATCTACGACATCCGCGGGTATGCGCCGCGCTCGCTCGGCCCCAAGCTATTGACCCAGCAGCCCGGCGACGTCGGCACCGGGCTCGGCAGCCTGCCCCTCGGCGGCAACATGCAGTTCATCTTCAACAGCGAGATCGAGTTCCCGCTGTTCAAGAAGGTCGGCATCTCGGGCGTCGTGTTCTACGACATGGGCAACGCGTACAACC
>JAYVRN010000922.1:0-37306 GCA_043776275.1 Myxococcales bacterium
ACCAAGATCGCGCGTCTAGAATCCAGAGGTTATGGTTCCTGTCGATGCCTACTGACCGTCTGGCGCCGCATTGTGTTGCCTGGCTCGCGCTGGTCTTGATGCAGGCCGGTTGCTCCGCCCTGCGGCCCCCGATGCCGCCGCCCGAGCCCGGCCCGGTGGGCAAGCTCGAGCCCAAGCGCACCGGCCCGACCAACGGGCGCCAGATCATGGTCGGTGAGATGTGCCCCCAGGGCGCGGGTGGCCGGCCCGCAGTGCTGCCGCTGATGATGCGGACGATGCAGTGGAACGACACGGCGACCGAGGTCTCGGACGTCGTCGAGCGAGGCAGCGTGCCGCGCTGGGTGGTGTTCGGGACGGACGGCAAGGCCGCCGGTGCGTTCGACACGCTCGGCGTCGCGGATGTCGGGATGACCCAGTCGGTCGCCGCCGGAACGTATGTCGGCGCGTCGCCGTGCACCGCTGATGCGGGCGGCGGACAGCGGACCGAGGAGCCGGCGTGTGTCGGAGCGACCGAGGGATGTGGACTCGCAGTCGGCGAGCTGACGCGCCCCGATGATCCTCCGTCGACGCCGACGTTCGCCACCGGGGGCGCGTGCCTCTCGGGTGACGCGATCGCGGTCGACATCGATGGCGACGGTGTGATCGAAGCGTTCCCGCTCGCCAGTCTGCTGGATGGCGTGCGCGGCCCCGCGCAGGAGTGGTCGGCTGCTCCGACGGCGAGCGCGGTGTGCAAGCCGACGTTCAAGCTGTTCGACATCAAGCTCGTCCGGCCGCCGGAGCCAGGAAAGCCGGTGGATCCGAAATCGCTGGTGGTGGTCGACGTGATCGGCGTCGTCGATCTCGATGGCGATGCCCGCAAGGAGCTCGTGCTCGCGCTGCGGTTCGCGACCGTGCGCACCGTGGCGATCTACGCGGCGTCGGGATCGGCGCAGCGCCTCGAGATGGCGGCCGAGGGGCAGTCGTTCGCGAGGTAGGTGCGGGTACGTCGATGGCGCGCCAACCTCGTTGGCGTAGGGGGGCACGGCCGTCACCCCAACGGCACTCGCAGGTGAGCGGCTCCGCCAGCTTAGCCGCTGGAACCTTCGTTGCAGGATGGCCGTCCATGGGTCGACTCAGCTCGCTGATCATGGCGCTCGGGGTGCTCGGGGTGCTCGGGGTGTCCGCGTGCAGCTCGGGCCCCGACGAGGGCGCGATCCTGACGTTCGAGAGCCCCGAGGGGCCGATCTCCGCCACGCGGATCGAGGTGATCCTCGCCAACGCCGCGCCCGCCTCGATCGCGGACGTCGACAACCAGCGCCGTGCACCCGGTTCCGAGGCCGACGACGCGGTCCGCTACTATCGTCAGCGCGCCCTGGGCGGCGCGGTCGAGGGCATGAAGGGCGTCGCCGGCTTCCAGCTCCGCATCGAGCCGGACATCACCACGTCGACCGACGAGGCGTTCATCCCGCTCGTGTTCGTCTATGACGGGGATGCGCTGGTCGGCGTCGGCGCCGTCGAAGATGCGCTGGGAGATCCGGCGGCGGTCCAGATCACGCCGGGCGTGATCACGCACTACGCCGTGGTGGTGACCGGCGTCTCGCTGCTCACCGACGCAGCGGCACCGATCGATCGCGGGACGGCGCGGACGGTGAGCTGCTCGAGCAGCCGAGACCAGCAGCCGTGGCGAAGCGGCGTGGCTTGGTTCCCGGTCATCGATCCGGCGCGCCCGGAGGGCCGCGCGCATCAGCTGCGGTTGCTGTTGCCCGACGTGTCGGTCGATCCGACCGCCACCGATGCCACCGCACGCGAGGCCGATCTCGACTGCGACCAGCACCCGGCCGCGAGCGGCGACTGCGACGACCTGCGCAGCGCCTACTACAACGGTGCGGCGGAGAGCTGCGACGGGTTTGACACCAACTGCGATTCCCAGCGCTTCATTCCGCAAGGGTGCACCCCGACGAACATGGCCTGCAACGTGATCGCCCCGGCGACGGCAGGCGTCCAGATCTGCGACGACACCGCGGGCACGCTCACGGCCTGCACGCCGTCTGCCGCGTGCCTGTGTTCCAGCGGGAGCGGATCGCCGTACTGCACGAAGTGCACGGTCGACTTCACGGGGACCGCGGCCACCAAAGCCGCGTGCTCGCCGTCGGTCGGCAAGCTGACGCTCACGGCGTGCGAGACGACGGCGTGCGACGTCGAGGTGGTGGGCGCGACCACGGGCTGGCGCGCGTACCTCGGAACCGCGGAGACGGGCCCGTTCACGAATCGCGTGGTTGGTGCGCACAACGTGTTCCTCGAGGCGAAGTTCGGCCCGATGCTCGCGCCGACGGTGGGGAGCATCGGCGAGATCTACCTCCGGGTGACGACGACGACCGGCATGCAGCTGATGCCGATCCAGATGGAGATGGGGGCGGATGGTCAGTGCGCGCCGATCCCCAACGGCATGGGGACGTCGCGGATGACCTGCTCGCCGTGAGCTGCTAACGTCGTCGCGTGCGCGACGATGTCGGTCAGCTCCTGTGGGTTGGGTTTCCGTCGACGACGGTGCCGCCTGCGCTCGCGGCCAAGCTCGATGCAGGTCAGGTCGGTGCAACGATCCTGTTCAAGCGCAACCTCACGATCGAGATCAGCGCAGGCACGGGCGTCAGCCAGGAGGTCTGTGACCTCGATGCACTGGTGGCGCTGAACGCCGCGCTTCATCGCCGTGCACCCGATGGGACTCCCGCGTTGATCGCGGTGGATCAAGAGGGCGGCGTCGTCCAGCGCGTCCGCGCGCCGGCGACCCAGTGGCCACCGATGCGCGCCCATGATGGCCTCGCTGCCCCGGACGACACCGCCCTGGCCGAGCAGGTCGGACGCGCGATGGGTGACGAGCTGCGCGCGCTTGGCTTCGACATCGACTTCGCGCCGATCCTCGATGTCCACACGAACCCCGCCAACCCGATCATCGGAGACCGTGCGTTCGGCGTGCTCCCCGAGCCGGCGGCGCGGCGGGCGCTCGCCTTCGCGCGCGGCCTCGATGCCGCCGGGATCCTCGCCTGCGGTAAGCACTTCCCCGGCCACGGCGACACCTCCACCGATAGCCATCTCGAGCTGCCTCGGATCGATCACGACTGGGATCGGCTCGAGCGCGTGGAGCTCCTGCCGTTCGAGCGCGCGGCCGCCGCCGGCCTGCCGATGTTGATGACCGCGCACGTGGTGTTCGCCGCGCTCGATCCCTCGCGCCCCGCGACGCTCTCGGACAAGGTCATCACCGGGCTGCTGCGCGGCAAGCTCGGCTATCGCGGCGTGATCGTCAGCGACGATCTCGACATGAACGCGATCGCCTCGCACATGGGGGCAGACGTCGCGGCAGTCGAGGCGATCCGCGCGGGCTGCGACGCCTTGCTGCTGTGTCGCAACGAGGAGCACCAGGCCGCCGCCGAGGTCGCGTTGATCCGCGAGGCCGAGAATGACTCCGCGTTCCGCGCGCGCGTGGGCGAGGCCGCCGCGCGGATCCGCGCCATGAAGCGCGCCCACGCCGCGAATCAGGCGAAGCGGCCCGCGCCGTCCCGCGCGATCGTCGGCAGCTTCGAGCACCGGCGCCTGGCAGACCGGCTCGCCGGCCGCGCCTGACGATCGTCCGCTGCTACGCCTGACGGCCGTCCGCTGCCGCGCTCGCTACTTCTCGAGAGTTTCTTCGCCTGGGCCGGTCGGCTTCACGGTGACGCCCGCTCCGCCGATGATCACGAACTCGACGCGGCGGTTGGTGGCGCGACCTTCCTTGGTCGCGTTCTCGGCCTTCGGCTGCTCCTCTCCGAACCCGTGCGCTTCGAGTCGATCGGCCGCGACGCTCTTCTTCACCAGGTACGCCATCACGGCGTCGGCACGGCGCTGCGACAGCTTCTTGTTGTAGGCGTCGTTGCCCTGGCTGTCGGTGTGACCTTCGACCCGGACCTTGGTGATCTCGGGATGCGCATTGAGGACCCGGGCGACCTCGTCGAGCAACACGAACGAGCGGGGCTGGATCAGGGCCTTGTTGAGCGCGAAGTACACGATGTCGAGGATCTCGAGCTTGCCTTCGCTGATCTTGACCAGCTGCTTCGCCTTGCAGCCCTGGTTCTCCACCGGGCCGGGCTCGTCGGGGCAGTTGTCGAGCCGGTCGACGACCGTGTCCCCATCGCGATCCGGATCCGGGCAGCCCTTCATCGCGACCAGGCCCGGGACGTCGCGGCACGCATCGTCGACGTCGAGGACGGTGTCGTTGTCGTTGTCGGGATCGGGACAGCCGTTGGCGTCCTCGAAGCCATCGACGTCCTCGGCTTGCAGCGGGCACTGATCGGCGGTGCCGAGGATGCCGTCCTTGTCCGGATCGGGATCATCCGGGCAGCCATCGTCGTCCTCGAACGAGTTGAGGTTCTCGGGCTCCTTCGGGCATCGATCGACCGAGTCGACGAGGCCGTCACCATCGCTGTCGAGGATCTTGATCGGCTCGCGCTTCGCCGGACCCGCGGGGCCGGTGCCGACACGGACGCCCGCGAGGACGCGCCAGTCAGGCGTGCCGAACCCCTCCGCGAGGCCAACGCCTGCCACGCCGAACACCCGCACGTTGCGCGTGGCATCCGCCGCGAGGCCGCCACGCAGCTCCGCATGGTTGCGGTTGAACGCGCCGAGGACATCGTTCGCCGCGGTCGCGAGATCGAACGTGCCGTCGATCTCGATGTTGTTCGCGAACCGGTACCCCGCGCCGGCCTGGGCGTAGACCTCGTCATCGACGATCAGGTTGAGCGCGCGCGAGGTGGGGCGCGCGCGATAGCCGGCCCCGATGGAGAACCGGCCGCCGCGTGACCGGCCGCGAGAGATCGCGACCGCAGGGCTGACCGTGACGCCGTTGTCGCCCGCGTAGTCATCGCTGGTGGAGGTCGGCAGCGTGACGCCGACGAGGATCGCCACCGAGACCGGGGAGCGGCCCTGACGGATCACCTGGAGCTTCGGTGTGATCCGGAGATCGCCGAGGCCAAAGCCGCTGAGGCTCCCGTTCGGGTTCATCAGGCCGTTGAGATCGGCCGACTGCGCCACGATCAACGGGGCGCCGAGATCGAGCTCGAGCCGGTCGTACAGGTGGATCGAGCCGACGAGCTCGCCGCCGACCCGGTTGTGGACGAACGCGGCGACGCGATCGCCGTTGCTCATCTGATAGACGTTCAGCGGATCGTTGGCATAGCCGAGCCACAGCGCCGCATCGATCGTCAGGTGACCCTTCACCTCCGCCCACTCGACGCCCAGGATGCCGTCGCGGTGTGCGGCGAGCTGGAACCGCTCGGCCGGATACGTCGTCGCGACCTGCGCTGCGGCCGGGTGCGCGCCGAACCCGATCCACGTCGCGATCAGGAGCGCCGCGACACCCGTGGTCCGCCGGCGCCGCCGCGCGAGCATCGCGCCCAGGCCGAGGACCACCACGAAGCCGGCCCCGTTGCCTCCGGTGCTGCAGCCACCGCCCTGGACGCCGAGGTCGTCGTCGAACCCGTCGTTGTTGTCATCGGGATCGCACTCGTCGCCAAGCCCGTCACCATCTGCGTCGGCCTGATCCTGGTTGACCAGCACGCGGCAGTTGTCGGTGAAGTCGGTGATCGTGTCGTTGTCGCTGTCGGCATCCTGGAAGTCCGGCTTGCCGTCCCCATCGGTGTCCACCGGGTTGGTCGGATCATCTCCGGCTTCGTCGTGGTCGCTGATGTTGTCGCCATCGGCGTCGAGATCGCGCTGGTCGGGCGTGCCGTCCCCGTCGGTATCGAGGCCGGGGCTGCCGCCGCCGAACGCGGGGTCGGCATCGACCGTGGTCTTGATGCCGTCGTGATCCGCGTCGGCTCCGTCGATCTTGCCGTCGTCGTTGGCATCGAGGCTGCCGTGGCCCGCCTCGTCGAGATCGAAGATGCCGTCACCGTCGGAGTCCAGATCTCGGTAGTCGGGGAGGCCGTCGCCATCGGTGTCGGGCGGGGTGGTGTAACCACCGGCGCCAAAGCCGTTCGTGTGATCGGCAGAAGACGGGATGCCGTCCTTGTCCAGATCGTTGCCGTCGCACACGCCGAGCGCGGGCGTATCGGTGCACGTCGTGCCGTTCTCCGCGAGGTCGGTGATGCCGTCATCGTCCGAATCGAGATCGCGGAAGTCCGGGATCAGATCGCCGTCGGTGTCGATCGGCGGCTGCTTCGCGGTGCCGCTGTCAGGGGTGGTCTCGACCGCATCGCACAGCCCGTTGGCGCCGAAGCCACCGGGGCAGTCGCCGCGGCCGTCGTGATCGGCGTCCACGAGGCCGTGACCCGCCTCGGCGACATCGGGGAGGCCATCATTGTCGCTGTCGAGATCGCGATCGTCGGTCACGCCATCGCCATCCGTGTCGACGCCGCCCTCGACGCTGTCGGGGATGCCGTCGTTGTCGTCGTCGAGATCGATGGCGTCCGAGACGCCATCGCTGTCGAGATCCGCCTTGGTGCCGAATCCGACGAAGCCATCCGCTTGATCGACCACACCGTCGCCATCGGTGTCGGGCCCGTCGCAGCGCTGGTTGGCCGGGGTGGTGTCCGTGCACGCGCTGACGAGCGTGTCGGGCATGCCATCGTTGTCGCGATCGAGGTCGCGGTAGTCGGGTTCGTCCGTGCCGTCGGTGTTGTTTGGGGTGGTCGGCGATGGATCTCCGAACGTCATCGCACCATCGATCGAATCTGCGATGCCATCGTGGTCGGTGTCGGGGCCGTCGCACACCGCGTTGCCATTGAGGTCGACGCAGCCACTGCCGCCCTCGCTGAGATCGGTCAGGCCATCGTCATCGGAATCGAGGTCGCGGAAGTCCGGGACCGGGTCGAGATCGCCGTTCGGCGGGGCGACCAGGGTCGCCGAGTCCGCGAGGCCATCGCCGTTACCGTCGGGACCGTCACAGACCGCGTTGGCCGGTGTGGTGTCCGTGCACCCCGATCCGCCTTCGACGCGATCTGGCAGGCCGTCGTTGTCGGTGTCGAGATCGCGGAAGTCCACGGCGCCGTCACCATCGGTATCCGGCGGGACCTGGTTGGTCGCGGCATCGGCGAGGCCGTCGTTGTTCGCGTCGGGACCATCACAGCGCCCGTTGCGCGGGGTGGTGTCTGCGCAGCCGCTGCTGCCCTCGATCACGTCGGGGATGCCGTCGTTGTCGGCGTCGAGGTCGCGGAAGTCGGGCCGCCCATCGCCATCGGTGTCGACGAGACCCTCGACGTTGTCGCGGAGGCCGTCGCCATCGGCATCGAGATCGCGGTAGTCAGGCCGTCCATCGCCGTCGGTGTCGGGGCGGGTCGCCGCGGCGTCGTCTGCCACGCCGTCGCCGTTCCCGTCCGGGCCATCGCAGGCGCCGGCCGGGGCCATCGTGTCGGCGCACGCCGAGTTGCCCTCGACGAGATCCACGAGGCCGTCGCCGTCGGCGTCGCGGTCGCGGAAGTCGGGGGTGTTGTCGGCGTCGGTGTCGGGGCGGTCGGGGTAGGTCTGCACGCCGAGTCCGTTCGCACCGTCGCGCGCGTTGACCACGCCATCACCATCGGCGTCGGCGCCGTCGCAGCGGCCATCGGCGGGTGCAGTATCGGCGCACGCCGAGTTGCCCTCGTCGAGATCGTGGATGCCGTCACCATCGCTGTCGAGATCGAGGAAGTCGGGGAGCCCGTCCGCATCAGTGTCGAGCGCCGCGTCGGGGCCCATCTGGTCGTTGTTCCAATCGACGATCGCGTTGTCAGGCGCCGTCTCCACGGAGTTGCACAGGCCGTTGATGCCCGTGCCGCCACCACAGTCGAGGCGCCCATCGCGGTTGGCGTCGGGGAGCGAGCGCGCCACCTCGATCACGTCGAGGATGCCGTCGTTGTCGCTGTCGAGATCAAGGTGGTTCGGCGTGCCATCACCATCGCGATCGAAGTCGAGGCCGAGCGAATCACACACGTTGTCGAGGTTCGCATCGGGGCACACCTGCGCCTGCCCGTCGCCACGATTGTTCCGATCACGAAGGTTGGGGACGCCGTCGGCGTCGGCATCGCCGGTCGGGTCGATCCCGAACAGGTTCTCCTTCTTGTCGGGGATGCCGTCGTCGTCGTCGTCGAGATCGATCGTGTTCGGCGTGCCGTCACCATCGGTGTCTCCGCCCGTGTTGGTGATCGTGGTGGTCTGCATCGACGAGTTGTTGGTGAGGTCGGGATCGGGCGTCACGGCGGACACCGTCGCGGTCGCGCTGAGGACGCCGGGAGCCGCGGGCGCCGTGACGACGATCGCGATCTGAGGTGCCGCGCCCGCGGCGAGCGCCGCGCGGGTGCAGGTCACGGTCGCGCCGCCGAGGGCGCAGGCCCAGCCAGTGCCCGTCGCGCTGACGAACGTCGCGCCCGCCGGAACGCCGAACACGGCGCTGACCGTGCTCGCGGCCTGGGGCCCGAAGTTCGTGATCGCCAGCGTGTACGTCACGGGCGTGCTCGGGGCGGCGGGATCTGGGGAGTCGCTGAGCGTGATCCCGATATCCGCAGAGCCCGCCACGGTGGTGGTCTGCATTGCCGTGTTGTTGGCGGCGTTCGGGTCGGCGGAGGTCGACGCGACGGTCGCGGTGTCGGTCACCACTCCGCCCGTGGCCGGCATCGTGGCGACGATCGTGATCGCAGGTGCGGCGCCCGGGACCAAGGTCGCGCGGGTGCATGACACGACGAGCGCGAGGGCCGAGCATGCCCAGCCGGTGCCCGTCGCGCTGGTGAACGTCGAGCCGGTAGGGAGGGTGTTGGTGACGGTGATCCCCGCGGCGTTGCTTGGTCCCAGGTTGGTGACGGCGACCGTGTAGGTCTCGCTACCGCCGCTGCTCACGGGATCGGTGGCGTCGGTCACGGCGATCGCCAGGTCGCTGCTCACGGTGAGCTGGTCGGTGTCGGCGGCGGAGTTGTTGCCGGGCGTCAGATCGACGACGCCGGCAGGCGCGGTGACCGTCGCCGTGGTGACGAGCGTGCCCGTCGCCGCGGGATCGATCGTCCCGGTGACGGTGAAGGTCACCGTGCCGGCGTTGGCCACGGTGACGAGATTGTTGAGGTTGCCCGTTCCGCTCGGCGAGCTGCAGCTGCCGCCCGCACTCGCGACGCAGGTCCACGTGACGTTGGTCAGCGCAGCGGGGAACACCTCGGCCACCGTGGCACCGACGACGACGTCTGCGCCCGCGTTGGTGACCCGCACGGTGTACGTGACCGTGCTGCCAGCGGCCGCGCTCGCGACGCCATCGGTGTTCGTGATCTGGAGGTCATCCGTGGTGCAGATCGGCAGCTGGCCGAGCGTGGCGCTGGTGAGGCCCTGCGCGCCGCGCGTGGAACCGTTGGAGGGAAACTCGGTCACCGTCGGACGGTTGGCCGTGCCACCGAGCGAGCCGACCACGGTGGCGGTCACCGCGCCGCCCGAGGTGGCCACGAACCCACCACCACCGCCGCCGCCCGGGCCCTCGGCCTCGAGGTTCGCCGCCAGGGTCTGGTTTCCACCCACGCCGCCGTCCGCGTGGATCGCCACGCCGGAGAGGGTAGTCGCCTGCACGATCACGCTGCCACCGGCACCACCACCACCGGGCGCGTCGCCCGGATCGTGCGCCGAGTTCGCGCCGGGCGCTCCGTTTGCCGTGATCGATCCCGTGCCCGAGACCGTGGGCGCGACGAGCAAGACCAGGCCGCCGCCGGTACCACCCGCGCCAGCAGCCGTGTTGTTGCCGTCGCCGGCTCCGCCACCGCCACCGAGGAACACGCGCGAGGTCGCGATCGCCGTGAGCGGACGGCCACCGAGCCCGCCGACGTTGCGGCGGTTATCGCCGCCCCACGACGCTGTGCCCGGGCCGACGGTCAGCGCGTTCTGATCCGCGCCGGAGAACGTGTAGCCGCCGCGGCCACCGCCAGAGGAGTTGGTGAGGGCGTTTCCATTCGCCGCGAAGTCCGGATCCACGGTCCACGCGGCGCTGCCGGTGACCGCGTTGTCCATCACGCCGGCACCCGTCCAGGGACGCGTGTTGTCGCCGTTGGCACCACCACCACCACCAGCGTTGTGCGCATCGCCGCCGCCGCCGCCGTTGGCCGGGGCGCCGCGACCGAACCGTCCGTTGAACGCGGTGTCGTACCGGCCCTGATAGCCGGCGATGCTCTCGCCTTTCTCGCCGCCGCTCGCGTTGCTCGCCGAGCGGATCGTCGTCGTGCCTGGAGGGTTCGTCGTCACATCGTCGGCTGCGCCGCCGCGGAACCCGCGGCCGGTGACGTCGATGCCAGCACCGCCGATGGTGGCGCTCGATTGCGCGTGGACCGCGAGGACGCCGCCTCGCGCGCCGTCCCAGGTCCGCGCGGTCAGCGAGCCCGCGCCCGAGACCGTGAGCGTGGTCGCCTGCGGCACGCGGATCACCTGCGTCGCGCCGGCGGTGGTGTACGCGAACCGCAGGCCGCTACATCCGGCCTCGAGGTTGATGGTCGCTCCGACCACCGACGCGACATGCACCAGCTCGTAGGTGCCAGCGCCGCCGAGGGCGGTGATGCTGCCATAGGCCACCGTGTCGGTGGCGTCGATCGTCGTACCCTGGGGCTGGTACAGCATCACGAGGTCGCCGGCGGCGAGGCCCGTGGCGAATGGCGCGGTTGCCGTGAAGTCGTTGATGTTGGTGACCGTGATCGACAGCGCGCCGGAGGCAGCGTTGGCGGCGAGCACACCGTACTGATTGACGATCGTGTTCGCGGTGGTGATGGTGAGGGCACCCGTCTGGCCCGTCAGGGGACTGCCTTCGGAGGTCTCTTCGATCGGCTCGGGACCGGTGCAGGCTGCGAACAGCAACGCCAGGACAAGGTAGAAGCGCATGAACCACGCACCCTACTCACAGACCAGGTAGCTCCGCCGGTGCCGCACGGGTATCGAGGGGGTAACGAGCCTCCCGTGTGCCGTCAGCGCTGGACCAGCAGGCCTTCGGCCAGGAGCAGCAGCAGCAGGGCGGCCGCCAGCGCGTGCCACAGCTCGATCCGCCGCGTGTGATCGGCCGGCGCAGGCGAGTTGCCGGCGCCCGAAGGCGGGAGCTCTGCTGCGGTCGCCGCCGCGAGATCGGAGCCGTGCGGGTCGAGGTTGACCACGAAGCCGAGCTCGTCCCGCTCGTGGGTGGCGCCCGTCTGATCCGTCCCGATCACACGATAGATCCCAGGCCGCTCGGTCCGGCTGAAGCGCACCGTCGATCGGCCGACGAGGCGATCGCCCTCGAACACCGCGCCAAGGCCGTCGGGTCCGCGGACCTCGAGCTTCTTCAGATCGCCCGACGGCAGCGCGACCGAGCTCCCCACGGTGTGCGTGGTGTCGCCGAAGGCCGCGTGCTTGCGCGCGAGGTGGCGCATCGCCTGCTGCATGAGCGGCAAGAAGCCCGGATGGATCGGGAGATCATTCCAGTCACGGTCGAGCGTCGACGTATAGAGGATCGTGCGGCCCGAGCCGATCGAGCCCTCGACCATCGCGGCCGCACCGTTCGTGAAGCGCGCCAGGACCTTGCGGTCCGCGGTGGCGGTGGTGGGGCCGAGCAGCGAGATCTTGAAGAACTTCGCGTCGGCGAGCTCACGTCCGGTCTTCGAGAATGGCGTGAAGATCGGGTGGTCGGCTTCCCACTTCACCAGGTGCAACGCGCGCGAGTCCTTGTCCTCAGCCTGCGCGCCCCAGGTGGTGTCGATCGGATCTCGCAGGCTCTGCGGCAGCAGCGGCAGCATCGTGCGGTCGTACGCCGCGGGATCCACTCGATCGCCAGGGGCGACCAGGATGCCGCCGCCCGCTCGGACCCACTGGGCGATCACGTTGACGCGCTCGACGGGGAGGGCGGCGACGTTGGCGAGCACGATCACGTCGAAGTTCTCGAGCTCGATCGCCCCCGAGGTCCCCTTGTCCTTGGGATCGATGCTGGCGAGCTCCTCGGAGGTGATCGAGCGGATCTGCGTGCCCGAGTCCTCGCGATCGCCGGGGCGGAGGGCGGCCTCGAGGTAGAACAGCTCGTCATCGTGCCGCACGGTGCGCGGATCGCCATCGACGAGGAGCACCCGCACCTCGTCTCGCAGCGAGGCGCGCACCCAGCGGCGATCGTCGATCGGGAGCGCGTCGCCCGTGATCGAGACGCTCGCATCGGACGCGCGAGCGCCGGCGGGGAGCGAGGCGAGGAACCGCTTGCTACGCTTCTCGTTCGCGGCGAGATCGAGCTCGCCCCGCGCGACCACCCGATCGGCGATCGAGAGCGAGAGCTCGAGCTTCGCGGGCGCATCGGAGAAGTTCGCGACCTCGGCATCGAAGGCGACACCGCGCGAACCTGCGCCGGGCTCGGCATCGACCCGCAGCGACGTGACGGCGACGTTGGGCAGCTTGGCGGGGCGCACGTCGAGGACCACCAGCTCGGGGCCATCCTTGCCCCACGGCGGATCGTCGGGACGCAGCCCGGTGCGCGCCGCGAGGGAGACCAGGTAGACGGTCTTGCGCAGGTGGCTCGAGGCGGCGAGCAGCTGGGCCGCACGGCCGAGCGCGCGGGTGGTGTCGGCGGGACGCGCGCTGGGCTCGAGTGCGAGGAGTTGATCGCGGAGCCGGAGGTGATCACGGGTCAGCTCGGTGGGGTGATCGGCACCCTCGGCGGTGCGCACGATCGCGACCTCGGCCTCGGGGCCGAGCTGCTGGAGGAGCCGCCGCGCCTCGGTGGTGGCACGCGCGAGCCACGGCTTGCCGTCGACGAGGTAGCCGGCGGCGAACGAGTCATCGATCACGAGCACCGCGGCCTGCGGCCCGCGCGTGACCTGTGGGCCCTTCCGCTCGCATGAGGTGAACGGCTTGGCGAGGGCGAGCGCGACCGCCGCGCAGGCGACCACACGGACGATCAGCAGTAGTCGCTCGCGCAGGCGGAGCCGGCGCGCGGTGCGCCGCTTGGTGGCGAGGAGGAAGTCGAGCGCGGCGAACTTGACGATCTTCGCGCGGCGGCGACCGATCAGGTGGATCGCGATCGGCACCGCGAGCGCGGCGAGCCCGGCGAGCATCAACGGCGCCAGGAACCCCATGGCTAGCCGGCCCTCCGCGCGGGGCCGAGCCGCGAGCGCGCGACCAGCAGATCGAGCAGCGTGGTCTCGAGCGGCCGGTCGGTGGTCGTGAAGTGATAGTCGACGCCGGCCCCGGTGAGGGTGGTCTTGCAGCGGGTCAGGAACGCCTGCATGCGCTCGAGGTAGTCGCGCTTGATCGCGATCGGGTTGACCAGCATCTTGTTCGTGGTCTCGAGAGACTCGAACTGGGTCAGGCCGTCGTACGGGAACGTGGTCTCGTGCGGATCGAGGATGTGAAGGACGGAGACGTCGTGGCGCTGCGCGCGGAGCTGGGCGAGCAGGCCGAGGGTCTCGTCGCCGGGATCGAACAGATCACTCGCGAGGATGATCAGCGAGCGGCGACGACGCGAGATCTCGGCGATCCGGCGCAGCGCCGCGGCCGGCGATTCGTCGCCGCGACCACCCTTGGCCATCACCGTGTCGAGCACGGCGAGCAGATCGTGGAGATGCGTGGTGCGCGCCCGGGGAGGGACGAGCGTCTCGATCGCGCGATCGCCGGAGGCGACCAGGCCCACCTTGTCCTGCTGCTGGATCGCGAGGTACGCGAGCGCCGCGAGCGAGAGGCCGGCGTACTCGACCTTCGGGATCCCGCCGCCGGCGAACGCCATTGACGCTGAGGCGTCGAGCACGAGGTAGATCGTGAGCTGCGACTCCTGCTCGAACTGCTTCACGTAGTAGCGATCGACCTTCGCGTAGGCCTTCCAGTCGACGTGCCGCAGCTCGTCGCCGGGCGAGTACTCCTTGTGCTCGGCGAACTCGACCGACGAGCCGTGGAGCGAAGCGCGGTGCATGCCCGACAGCGCGCCCTCGACGATCACCCGGGCCTTGATCGGCAGGCTGCCGAGGCGCGCGAGCTGCGCCGGATCGATCCGCTCGGCCGGATGAGCACGCGTGGGCGGCATGGGTGGTCTACGGCAGGACCATCGACAGCAGCCGATCCACCACGTCACCGGCGCGCAGGCCCTCGGCCTCGGCCCGGTAGTTGAGGATCAAGCGGTGCTGCAGGGTCGGACGGGCGAGGGCGGCCACGTCGTCGACCGCGACGGCGAACCGGCCATCGAGGATCGCGCGCGCCTTGGCGGCGAGGATCAGGAACTGGGAGGCGCGAGGACCGGCGCCGTACGAGACGCTCTCCTTGATGAACGCCGGCGCGGTGGGCGACGACGGGCGCGTGGCGCGGGCGAGCGCGACCGCGTACTTCACCACGTGATCGGCGACCGGAACGCGCCGCACGAGATCCTGCAGCTGCATGATCCGCTGGGGCGAGAGCACGCGGCCGAGCTCGGGCCGGTGATCGCTCGTCTGCTGGCGGACGATCTCTTCCTCCTCGGCCTCGCTCGGATAGTCGACGTCGACCTGGAACATGAAGCGATCGAGCTGCGCCTCGGGCAGCGGATAGGTGCCCTCCTGCTCGATCGGGTTCTGGGTGGCGAACACGAGGAACGGCAGCGGCAGATCGTGCGTGGTCCCGCCGGCGGTGACCTTGTACTCCTGCATCGATTGCAGGAGAGCTGCCTGGGTC
Organism: Myxococcales bacterium; assembly: GCA_043776275.1. Classification (GTDB taxonomy): domain Bacteria; phylum Myxococcota_A; class Polyangia; order Haliangiales; family Haliangiaceae; genus JABFXX01. The sequence goes on from JAYVRN010000922.1 coordinate 14,581, forward strand.
TTCGGCGGGGTGCGGTTGATCTCGTCCGCGAGGACGAGGTTCGCGAACACGGGCCCCTTGATGAACCGGAACACGCGGCGGCCGGTGGTGTGATCCTCCTCGAGGACCTCGGTGCCGGTGATGTCCGAAGGCATGAGGTCCGGCGTGAACTGGATGCGCTGGAACGACAGGTTCAGCGTCTCCGCGAGCGTGGAGATCAGGAGCGTCTTCGCCAGACCGGGCACGCCGACGAACAGCGTGTGTCCGCGGGCGAACAGGGCCACCAGGAGCTGCTCGACGACCTTGCGCTGTCCGATGATCCGCTTCTCGATCTCGCGGAGGATGTCGGCGTGCGCCTCGGCGAGCTCGGCGACCGCGTCCAGATCGGACTTCGGCGACGGCACGATCGGGCTCTGCGAGGTGACCGAGGTGTCTTCGGAGGCGAGCGGGAGCTGCTCGGGATCCGCGTGTAGCGGCGTGACCTCGGCACCGAGGATCCGGATGACCGGCTCGCCTTGCGTCGGGGTGGGTCGGGTCTGCTTCATCGGGTCATCAGTTCTTGAGCTCGTCGCAGGCAGCTCGCTCACGTGCGGCGCGGGGATCGGTCACCTGTGTATACGCCTCTGCGAGCCCACAGCGGGTGCTCGGGTCGAACGGACTTACCCGGAGGGCCTGTTCGTAGGCGGAGATCGCTTCTCGCCACTCGTGCCTCGCCGTCCTCGCCATGCCCAGCGTCACCGCCGCCACAGCATCGCGATCGTCGGCCGCGGTCAAGGGCGTGGCCAGCTCGATCGCCCGGTCGAACCGGCCGAGCTCGACCAGGGTCCGTGCGAGCTTTCCGGCGACGAACGGCTCGGGGCCACCCGCTGCGAGCGCCTTCTCGTACTCGATCGCGGCGGCCTCCAGCATCCCGCGCGCCCGCAGCATCCCACCGAGGCGTGCATGCTTGCGCCCGCGGACGCCGACCTGCTCGAGGCCGACGTTCTCCGAATCGGCGCCACCCTTGGCGAACTTGATCGGCTTGCCAGCGCGCGCGCCGCTCGGTGCGGGCTTGTCGGTCTTGAGGTGGGCGTGCCACTCCTTCTCGACCCCGGGCCACGACATCCCGAGTGCCTCGGCCACGGCACGCCGCGCGCTCTTGCCATCGCGCTGTGCGACCAGCGAGTCCCGGATGCCTTTGTAGCCGATCTTCTTCTGCATCCAGCCCACCAGCGTATAGACCTCGGCGTACGCCAGCGCCGCGGCCTCCTGGCTGGGCAACTTCGCCATCGAAGGGTGCATCTCGTCGAACGTGATGAGGCGGCCCTTGCGGAGCGCGGTGGTCAGGAGCGCCTGCTCGGTCGCCGCGAGGGCGATCTCCGGCGGGCGCCGCCAGCGGGTCTGTTCGAACCGGGCGAGGCCCTCCTGGAACCACACCGGCACGGTGTCGTGCGAGATCCGGGACACCACGAGGTGCGTGTACTCGTGCGCGAGCGTGTCCATCCACGGATAGCCGAAGATCGTCGCGCGCGGCGAGACCACCATGAGCTTGTTGTACTTGGACAGCGCGATCGTCCCGGTGGTCTCGATCTCGGCCTCGGTCAGCGGGGACAGCTTCGCGAGATCTGCCGGCGCGCCGAGCAGCTCGACCCGGATCGGATCTGCCGGCTTCTCGCCGAGGTCCTCGCCGACGGTCTCCCACGCCGCGTCGAGCACCTCGCCGGCGAGCTCGGCGATCGTGGCATCGGGACCCGGCGCGTAACGGATCAGAAAGTGCCCCTTCGGCGACCGGGTCTCCGCGAACGTGTCGGTGACGCTCGAGGTCGACATCGCGAGCTTGCGGGTCTGTCCGACCAGGCCATCCACGCCGTCGTCGGGGACCTTGTCGAGCGACTTGATCGCGCCGGCATAGTCCCCGCTCTGAAAGGCGAGCTCGGCGCGCAGCCACTTGACCTCGACGCTGTCGGCGGCGCGCTTCTCGAGATCGGCGAGCAAGGCCTTGGCGTCATCGAGCCGCGCGGTCTGGAGGAGCCGCGCGGCCTTGATCACGTCGCCGGTGACGGTCGAACGCGGCCGTGCCTGGATCGGCGCGGCGATCACCAGGAGCAGGACGGTCGCGAACAGGAGCCTCACTTGATGATGTCCTCGACATAGCGCTTGACCATCTCTTGATACTCGGCCGGGCCCTTCTTCTTGTTGGCCTCGAGGATCTCCTCGCGGAACCGCTCGGGAGCCTTGTACTCGTCGGCGCCCGGGATCCGGATCGGCTCGTCGCTGACCGAACCCTCCTGGGCCTGCCGCGCGGCGCTCCGCGCGCGATCGCGGGCCTTGGCGAGCGACTCGGCCGCGGCGCGGGTCGCCTCGCGAGCCCCCGAAGGATCCCTGGCCTTCATCCGCTCGTCGGCGCTGCCCATCTGATCGATCGCGCCGCCGAGCTTCTTGCCGAGCTCGGCGCCCGTGTCACCCGGGAGATCAGGCCCCAGCTGCTTGGCGCGATCGGCGAGCCGCTGCGCGCGCCCCTTGTTCATCGCCTCGCGCCGGCGCAGGCGCTCGATCGCGCGGAGGTCATCGGCCGACATGATCTGGTCCGGACGTGGCGACAGCGACTGCAGCTCCGCGATCAGCTCCTTGGCGACCGGGTTCGCCCGCGTCACACCGTCGAGCGCGTCCTGCGTGGCATCGGCCCACTTGGATTTCGGGTCGTCGTTGAGCGCAGCCTCGAGCTCGCCGGCGATCGTGTCGAGCGAGGTCTTGGCCTGGCGCGCCATCCCGAGGGCCTCCGCCAGATCACCATCGCCGACCATGTGCTCGACGTCGCCGAGCCGGCGCTCGACGATATCGAGCTCTTCCTTGGCGAAGGGCGTGAGGCCGCTCTCGTTGATCTCGGCGATCCGCTTGCGCAGCTTCTCGACCAGCGCGCCGACCTTCTTGCTCGCTTCGCGGCGGCGATCCTTGGCGACCTCATCGGCCTTCTCGGCGTACGACTCGAAGATCCGGTTGGCCTCGGCGGCGATGTCGTCCTGATCCTTGGCGACATCGGAGAGCTCGTTCATCACCTCGTCGAGCTTCTTCTGCTCATCCGAGAACTTGTCCCCACGCAGGTTGGCGAGCGAGCCCTCGAGGGCGCTCGCGGCGCGATCGTGCTGCACGCGGCACTGCTCGAGCTTGGCCTGCGCCTGGACGGTCTGGCCGGCGCGGACGAGCCGCTTGACCTCCTCGAGACAGCTTGCGCCCTGCTGCGCCTGGATCGCATTGCGATGGACGTATTGATCCAGCACGTCCTCGGCCATGCCCTTGCGGTGCTTGTCGAGATCCGCGTACGCGCGCTCGAGCGCCTTCATCTCGCGCTCGATCTCGTCGAGCAAGCGCGGGTCCTTGGTCTTGTTGTACTGGGCCATCAGGTCCGCGAGCCGCTTGCCGTGGGCGCTGATCTCGTCGGAGACGTCGAGCAGGCCCTCCATGCGCTCGCGATCGAGCCAGTCGGCGAGGGCGATCGTGTCGTCCTCGAGCTCGGCGATCATGCGCGGATCGAGCCCGGCGAACCGGCCCGGTGCCATCGCGACCGGCTTGCCGGTGGACTTCGAGACCTGCGGCAGGAGGCGGGTCTCGGCGGTGGTCAGCCGGTCGAGACGCTCGCGCATGGCGCTCAGCGCCTTCCGCATCGCATCGGAGGCATGCGGGTCCTTGTCGAACGCCGCGCCGACCGAGCCGAGCTCGACGACCGCCTCCTTGAGCGTGCGCGCGAGCTCGTCGCGCGGTGCCGGCTCGTCGACGGACAAGGTCAGGCGGCCGCCGAGGTTCTTGACGATCTTCTCCGCCAGCTCCTGCTGACGAGCGAGGGTCTCCTCGTGCCGCTCGCGCGGGCTGACCACTTTGAGGCGCATCTCGCGTGACTTGCCGATGTTCGCGCCGCCGACGGTGTCGTTGTCCTTGGCCTCGATCCAGTACCGGACCTCGCCCCCGCTCGGCACCACGATCTCCGCGATGTCCCACAGGACCTTGCCCTGCGCGCGGCCCCCGGCGGCACCCTCGAGCGTGAGCGGCTTCTTGCCCTTGTCCTTGCCGGCCTCCCACACCAGCTCCGCGCTGGTCAGGCCGAAATCGTCCTCGATGACGTACGCGAGCTCGATGCGGCGGAGGTTGGTGACATCGAGGGTGTCCGCGGGCGCCATCAGCTGCACAGCGGGCGCCTGATCGGGCTCGGCCTCGATCGAGCGCGGTGTGGTCTCGATCGAGCGCACGCCGGAGGGCGCGCGCACCGCGAACCGGTAGTGCGTGCTCTTGTCGATCGTGAGCGATGCGGTGATCTGCTCGCCGTCGAGCTTCACGGGGATCACGGTGCTGTCGCCCGGCTTGTCGGTGCTATCGAGCACGAGCTCGACGGCGCCGGCGGGCACCAGCACGCGTGCCCGCAGCTCGACCTTGGTGCCGGGGAGCCCACGGACGTCACCCGACGACGAGGGCATCGGCAACACCGCGCGACGCGAGTATGCGGGGAACGTGAGCGTGGCCTCGAGATCTCCGACCAGCGGCACCGCCGACAGCTGCGCGCCGTCGAACGGCGCCTCGGGCGACGAGATCAGGTGACGCCAGCCGCCGGCGATCACACCTGGTGCGGCGGCGAGCAGGACGACATTGGTGGCGAGCGCCGCGAGCATCCAGCGCGTGGCGCGGCGGACCTCGCCGGGAGGCAGCAGCGCGGCGGGCTCGACGCCGACGAGCCGTGCCGACGTGGCTGCGACCAGCGCCTCGACGAGCGCGGGCGACGGCGCACCCGGCCGCGGGGGCGTGTTGACGAGCTCCACCGACGACAGCAGATCGGACGCGACCGCTTTGTGGCGTGTGCCGACCCAGCGCGCGAGCTCGTGATCGGTGCCCCACCGACGGCGCGGCGCGAGGATCCCCATCACGATCGCGCCGACGAGGACCAGCGCGGCGACGAGGCCCGCGATCCCGAGCACCGCGAACGCGGTGGCGCGCGACTGACCGAGCAGTTGACCGAGGATCGGAACGACGAACGCGACGCCGCCGACCGCAGCGACGGCGTAGAGCGACGCACGTCGGGCCTCGTGGCGGTAGAGCACTGCCCGGACCCGCCCCAAAAAGCCCGGAATTGCACCCGGTGTAGTCGAAGAACCAGCCACGATATCGACCGCGTCGCGCGGAACGCAGAGCATAGCTCTACCGGGGGATTCCGACACGCGCCACCGAGCGACATGCGATATAACGACGCGACCGGCAGCTCGTGCCGCATCTGAGCCCGCCCGAACGAGAACGACCGTGCCCGAACGAGAACGACCGTGACCGACCGTGAATAGGCAGGCCCGAACCCCGTCCATCCCCCGTGGACGAGACGCCGACGACCGCGAGCTGGTGCAGTCCGCGCGCGCGGGGGATCGGGATGCGTTCCGGACCCTGTTCGAGCGGTACCATCGGCGGGCGTACGCGCTCGCGCTCGGCGTCGTCCGCCATCCCGATGACGCCCTGGACGTGGTCCAGGACGCTTTCATCAAGGCTCACAAGTACCTGGACAAGTTCGAGGGCAACTCGAGCTTCTACACCTGGCTCTATCGGATCGTCATGAACCTCGCCATCGACCACCTGCGCAAGCACAAGCGGGTCAAGCCCGTGGAGCTCGACGAGGCGAAGCTCGAGGATGGCGGGGATGAGTCGCTAATCCCTCGGATCCTTGGCGGAAACCCGGGCCGTGCCCTGATGGACAAGCAGATCCGCGCGCGGATCGACCAGGCCCTCTCCGAGCTGTCCGAGAACCATCGCGCCGTCCTGGTGATGCGCGAGCTCGAAGGGCTGTCCTACGAGGAGATGGCGCAGGCGATGGAGTGCTCGAAGGGCACGATCATGTCCCGGCTGTTCCACGCCCGCCGCAACATGCAGAAGCGGCTGCTCGACCTGGTCGATGCGTCGCCCGAGATGATCAAGGACCTGACCGGGGAGGCTCCGGCATCGGAGCCCGCCGACGGCGGTGACACCCCCAAGGCACAGAAGGAGCGCGCACCCGCTGCGCGGACCCGGTAATGGCAGCCCCCGACGATCTCGAGCTGATGGAGTACACCGATGGTGAGCTCGGCGAGCGCGACACCGAAGCGCTGGAGCAGCGGATCGCGAACGATCCCGACGCCCAGGTCAAGGCCGAGGCGCTCGCGCAGCTGGACGAGCTGGTGCGCGGTCACCTCGAGCTGTCCGCCGACAACGTCTCCGATCGCCGGTTCGATGCGATGTGGAAGGAGATCGACAGCGCGACCACGTCGCCCGCGGAGTCCCCCGGTGTGTGGTCGCGGATCACGGGCTGGCTCGATCGCTATCGCGGTCACCTGATCACCGGTGCGGTCAGCGCCGGCGCGGTCGCGGCCCTTGCGCTGATCCTTCGCCCTGGCTCGAGCGCGCACGACGACAGCACGACGGCGTTTCGCCCCGGCGCGATCGACGTGCGCCCGGCGGCGATGCGGACGGCGCCGGAAATCGAATCGCTCGACACCCCCGATGGCGAGGGCACCGTGCTGAACCTCGAGGATGAAGATGGTCACACGACCGTGATCTGGGTGACGCCAGAGGATACTGTGGAGGGCATATGAGGTCCTGGCTCGTCGCCGCGGTGTTCGCGCTGTCGCTGTACGCCCCCGTGGCGTCCGCGCAGCCGAAGCAGAGCCCCCCGCCGCCGCCCACGGTGACGTGTGAGTTCCTCGAGGTCAGCGCTTCGACCGGCGACAAGCCCGCGGTCGATGCCGATCTCGAGAAGCTGAAGAAGAAGTTCAAGAAGCCGCCGTTCTCGTCGTGGAATCAGTTCAAGTTGCTGATGAAGGCCGACAAGGTCCTGACCGCCAAGAAGGCGGAGGCGATCCAGCTCAAGCTCGGCAAGGCCGAGGCCACGCTGCTGTCGATCGTCAACGGCAGCCAGGTTCGCCTGACGATCTCGATCGACGACGCCGCTGGCAAGAACTTCGTCAACAACACGTCGACGTTTGCGGCCGGTGACTACCTCGTGTTCGGGCACTCACTTGCCAACAATGACGGGCACTTGCTCGCGTTGACCTGCAAGTAAGCAGATCGAATCCGCCACCCATCTCGGGTGTTGTATACGGTCGGGCAATGCGTCGCGCAGCACCCCCCTCTGGGACCACGATGCAGAAGCGTCCCCGCTGGATCCTCCCGGTGGCGCTGTTCGTCGGATCGTGTGTGGTGGTCGCCGTGCTGCTGCTCGTGGTCTATCCGCGGGTCGGCGCGTGGATGATCCGCGGCAAGCTCGGCGGCCGGCTGGCCGAGAAGCTCGGGCGCGAGGTCCGGTTCGGCGCGATCGACGTCAGGCTCGGGCACGCCACGCTCCGGGATCTCGAGCTGCGTGGCCCCGAAGATGGCGATACGCCACTGGTCCACATCGATCGGCTCGACATCGAGTTCGACACGCTCCGCTCGTTCGTGGGCTCGGTGAAGCTCGGCGAGGCCACGATCGACGGCATCCTGATCACCGTCCGGCGCGATGGCACGGGCAAGAACAACCTCGGCGATCTGATCGAGCGCGTGCTCGAGAAACGCGAGGGTGCGAGCACCGGCGAGGGTAGCAGCGGCCTGCGGCCGACCGCGCTCACGGTGACGCGGGCGCGGATCCTCGTCGACGACACGCTCACCGGTGCGACGGGCCTCGTCGCGGATGGCAGCGCGACGTGGCGGCCGGGCGAGCTGATCGCGCGCGCGCGTCAGGTCTCGGCGACGACGCTCCATGCGCCGAAGGCGACGGCGAACCTCGTCGAGGTGACCAAGCGCACCGGCGAGCCGCCGACGATCAAGATCGAAGGTGGCGAGCTCGCGGTGTGGCCCAAGCTCGCGCTGTCGGGGATCGGCGGCACGGTGATGGCGAACCCTGCCAAGCCCGGCGAGTACACGCTCGATCTCGCGGGCGGCTACGGCGGGGTGCCAGGCCAGCTGTGGACGGCCAAGGGCGGCGTCAACGTCGTCGCCCAGACGTTGTCGGTCGATCTGGTCGCGGCCAAGTTCCAGCTCGACAAGCTCGCGCCGTTGCTCGAGCAGTCCCCGGTGGTCGACTACGCCACCACGTCGGTCGACACCAGCCTCCACGTCGAGGGCGATCGCAATGGCGGGAGGTTCGCGGGCTCGTTCACGCTCCGCGGGCTCAACGTCGGTCATCCGTTGATCGCCGACAAGGAGGTTCACGATCTCGATCTGTCGGCGCAGATCGAGGGCAAGTTCGATCGCGCCTCCAAGAAGCTCGAGCTGTCACGCGGAGACTTCATCGTGCGCGATGTGCCGTTCTCCCTGACCGGCAGCGTCACGCGGGTCACGCCGGCGACGGGCGAGGACACGATCGATCCGGAGACCGGCAAGCCGATCGCGCGGCGCGGCCCAGCCGGGATCACCTCTCTCGAGGGGCGGCTCGTGATCCCTTCGATCGATTGTCAGCGCGTGCTGAACGCGATCCCTCCGGAGATGGCGCCGTACCTCGCCGGCTATCGGCTGAACGGCATGTTCGACACGGACGTCGAGCTCGACATCGATTGGGCGAACCTCGATGCGACCAAGCTCGATGGTCACGTGGGGATCCGGCACTGCAAGGTGATGAGCGAGCCAGCGGACTCCCCCAGGCGCCTGAAGTCCGAGTTCGAGCACTACGTCGAGCTCGAGAAGGGGCAATGGACGTCGTTCGTGGTCGGCGATTCCAACCCGGACTTCGTGCCGATCGATCAGATCTCGCCGTACCTCATCAAGTCGATCATGAGCACCGAGGACTCGGCGTTCTATCAGCACCACGGGTTCATCGTCAGCGAGTTCAAGAGCGCGCTCGTGCACAACCTCAAGGCGGGTGCGTTCCGGTTCGGCGCCTCGTCGATCACGATGCAGTTCGTGAAGAACGTGCTGCTCTACCGGGAGAAGACGCTGGCGCGGAAGCTCCAGGAGCTGTTCCTGACCTGGCACGTGGAGAACACGCTGACCAAGGACCGGATCATGGAGATCTATCTCAACGTGATCGAGTACGGCCCGGGGCTCTACGGGATCGGCCCCGCGAGCTGGCACTTCTTCTCCAAGGCGCCCAAGGACCTGACGCCGGTGGAGGCGGCGTTCTTCTCCACGATCCTCCCGTCCCCCAAGGAGCGCTACAAGCAGTACTGCGCGGGGACCCTGAACAAATGGACCACCGGTAAGATCCAGCGGATCCTCGCGATCATGCTGAAGCGGGACCGCCTGACCCAGGTCGAGTACGACCAGGCGATGGCAACGCCCCTGCTGTTCGCCAAGGACGACAGCGAGTCCGAGGAGGACTGTCTGAAGCGGACGACCAAGGCGATCAAGAACGCGCGCTCCACGAATCCACTTCGCCGCTGAATGCCCTACATGGTGCGATGACCGGCGCGGGACCCGTGGCATGACGCGGATCACGTCCGAAAGGGCGCGACCTGGGTGGCTCCGGCGTATCATTGATCCGATGAGCCTACGCAATACGATCGTTCTGGTTGGTCTGACGGTAGCTGGGGCGTGCGGCTCCGTCACGGATCCCATGGCGGGCGATGACATGCCGCCGCCGCCCACTGACACCACACCGCCAACACTCGTGTCATCAACACCCGCGGATGCAGGGACCAAGGTCGGGATCCTCGGCAACCTCACGTTCGTGATGAGCGAGTCGCTCGATCCCGCGACGGTGAACGCCGCGGCGGTGAAGGTGACGTACCTGCAGTACGGCACGGCCCTCCGCACGGTCCGTGGCACGGTCGCTTACGACGACACGACGCACACGATCACGTTCACCCCGCAGCTGCCGCTGAACACGTCGCAGCGCTACCAGATCCATCTCGGTGCGACGATCAAGGACGTGGCCGGCAATGCGTTCGCCGGTGACGACCTCGCGTTCCTCACCTCGATCAACGCTCAGACCCGGCAGGTCAGCTACAACAGCGGGACCGGCGTGGTCTCAGGTTGGACCGGCTATACGCTCGACGCGAACGGCTTCCTGAGCAAGTACCTCTATCACAGCTCCGCAGGGCCAGACACGATCTGGCTCAACGCCGACGATCCGGTCACGGCCCGCTACGACTACGTGTACTCGGCCAACGGTGATGTGCTCGAACAGCGCTACTTCACCGCTGGGCCCGATGCGATCTGGAACACCAACGACGACCAGCTCTCGAACCTCTACAAGTACAGCTACGACAGCATGGGACGGCAGACCGAGCAGACCTCGGCCACGGCCGCCGGTCCGGACGCGATGTGGGGCACGGCCGATGACGTGCTGTCGTCGTGGTCGCTGACGACCTATAGCGCCACCGGCTATCGCAACGTCTACTACAACAACGCCGGCACCGACGGGATCTGGAAGACCGCCGACGACAAGTCCGGTAGCTATAGCGATGTCACGCTCAGCGCGAGTGGCAACTCGACGAAGTACTCGAACTTCCAGACCGGCCCCGATCAGATCCCGAACACGAGCGACGACGTTCAGAGCAGCTACACCGAGTACACGTTCGACGCGAACGACGCTCCGACCGGCTATCGTGGCTGCAGCAACAAGGGGCCCGACATGATGTTCGGGACCGCGGATGACATCTTCAACTACCGTTACGTCTACGAGGTCGACGCCAACGGCCTGCAGACCGGGTTCTCGGGCTACGCCGCGGGTCTCGACGGCCTGTTCTTCACCGCCGATGACATCGTGAACTACCGGCAGCTGTACACGTACGCTGCGAACAAGCTGCGCACGTCTTCCACGTACTTCAACAGTGCGGGCCCGGACAACGTGTACAACACCTCGGACGACGTGATCGGAAACTACGTCACCGACACCTACGATCAGAGCGGCAACCGCACGGACACCAAGGGCTACGCGAACCCGGGTGCCGACAACGTGTGGAAGACCTCGGACGATCGCCTGTACTACGACTCCGACTACGACCTCTCGCACTGAGACCGCGTTGCCTGCGCGGCCCTGCAAGGGCTGGGCGGCCTGCGGCTGCGCGGCACCACGCCGCAGGTCGTGGCCCGCCGGGACCGTGGTATAGGGGCTGTCGAATGCGGTCCCTGCTCGTGGTCGTCACCGTCGTTGCGCTCGGGCTCGTGGGTCTGTCCGCTGCCCCTGCGAGCGCGGATCCGCCGACCACCCACGAGGTCATCTACACCCGACCTTCGGGGTTCTGGACCTCGACCCGGCCGGCCGTCGGCGGTGCCTACCGCTGGCGCCTCCTCGGCGTCGGCGTGTTCCTGGTCGCCGTGACGGGCTTCGGGATGCTGCGCCTCGTGCGGCGCGCCAACGCGCAGCGCGCGGCCGCCGTCCCTCACTGACCGTCGGGAAGTTGTCCCGTCTCGGCGCGCGCGCGACCATTTCGGCGTGCGGGTCGCCCTCGTCCTGATCGTCGCCGGCGGGGTCGCCGGAGCCGCCCGACCTGCGCGCGCGGGCGATGCCAGCGATGCCATCGATGCCATGAATGTCGGGGCTGCCGTGGGCGCCGGGGCGCAGGGAGCGACAACCTATGGCGCCCTCGAGCTCTCGCTCGATGCACAGTGGCATGGCGTGCGGCTCGGCCTCGGGGCGCGGGGCGTGTGGCTCGACGGGCAGTTTCGCGCGCGTGACTGGGACGCGCCCTCCGATGCCATCACCGTGATCCGCTTGCTCGAGCTGCACTCGCCGGGTGGGGCCCTCGCGCTCGCTGCTGGAGCGCTCGCCCCAGCGCAGCTCGCGCACGTCGCCGACGGCCACCGCGCGGCACTCGACGATCATCCGCGGACCGGGGTCCGGACCAGCGCCGTGACCCGCGGCTTCGCGCTCGCGCTCGAGATCGATGATGTCCTTGATCCCACGCTCGCCGGTGGTGCGGCCACGGTCCAGGTGGCCGCGCGCTGGGCTGTCCGCGCCGCGGCTGCCGTCGATCCCAGCGCGGCGGGCGGGACGCACGGCGCCACCGAGCTCGCCCTCGCGCGGACCTGGCGTCGAGACGGCGCGCGCGACGAGGCGGGTGCGGGCCTCGTGTACGAGCCAGGGTTCGGTGCGAGTGCACTCGTGTTCGCGGACGCGGAGCGCGCGCGGGGAGATACCCGCCTCGTGCTACGGACGGATCTGCGGGCGGGCACCGGCTCCGTGGGACGCGCGTTCGGGCCGCTCTACCGGCTCGAGCGCGCGGACCTGTGGCAACACGCCGAGGCCGGCGTCGGCGTCGGTGGCTCGGCGAGCGTGGCCTTTGCCACCGGCTGGATCACCGCGAGCGTGCGTGCGCGTCCGGGCCACGGCGTCCTGGGATCGGTGTCTGCTGGTGCGCCGATGGGGCGCTGGCTGCAGGTCGGCGCATGGGCGGCAGCGAGCGCGGATCACGCCGCTGGAGCGGGCGAGCTCCGCGTGGCGTGGGCGCGGCGGCTGTCGAGCGCCCTGCAGATCGCGCGGATGTACGACACCGATGCGATGCAGCCCGCGGCGCGGTGGAGCGTCACGGCGTGGTTCGGCGTGTTCGGGGACGGGGCGTAGTCAGCGCGACTCGACAGGTCCCGTGGTCAAGGCACCGTTCTCGATCGTCGAGCTCGCCTTGAGATAGGTCCCGTCGAACGTGTTGATGCGAATCCGGCCAAGCCCACCACCGCCACCGCCCCCGGAGCATGTGTCTGTGACGTTGCCGGTGCACATGACCATCCCGCCGTATCCTCCAGGCAAGAGCGCGTTGCTTCCTTCTCCCATCACGCCGCAGAAGGGGCCAGGGGTTGTACACGCTTGAAATCCGCTGCCACCCCGGGCGTCGACCTCCGCCGCGGCGCCGAGCGTTACCTTGGGGGCCTCCAGCAAAACGCTGCCACCCGCACCGCCTCCCCCAACCCAGAACGAGGCGGTCAACCCCTCAAAGGCGTGGGATCCGCCGTGCCCCCCTCTCAACCTGATCGCACCACTCACGGCGATCGATGTTTCGCTCGAGATCTGCAGGGCTCCTCCGCCATTCGGAACGCTCGTGGAGCCGATCCCCCCCGAACAACCGCCACGTAGCGGCACGATCCGATCGGTACCCGACGCTCCTCCGCCGACCGAGAACCCGAGAGACTTCGTTGTACCGGTAGCCGAACCTCCTGCGCCGCCGGTGGTTGCATTGCCTCCCCCCCCACCGCCGCTCGCGACGGTCTTTGGCGTCGCAGGATCGTACTCCGTCGATCCAGGGTCGGGTGGAATGCACCCGACGAGGGCTCCGCCCACGAGTGGGTCGACGGTGCTGTCTCCGCGAAGTTCGACATCACCGCGAGAGACGATGGCGATCGCCGGCCCGGTGACGTTTGGCGGCCCACCGGTGATGAAGGCCGCTTGTTCGAGTTTCAACGAGCCGACGACGAACACACGAATGGCCACGCCGCCGGTCGGAGCAGGCACGAGGAAGCTCGGGATCGAGATCATCTGTGTTCCAGACACCACCGAGCCATCAGCACTGCGGAACACGGCACCCACCAGATCGATGTTCGGTGCGTTGGAGACCATGTCGTCGTAGGCGCCGAGACCGTTCGATGGCGCAATCTTGCGGCAACGTGGTTGATTCTCGAAGCAACCCAGTGGGCAGGCATCGGCGGACACGATGTTTCCGGCGGAGTCACAGGTGGCCAGGGTTCCGTTGGTGCAAGCGGTCTCGTTCGCATCGCACAGATGGCACCCGGCCGCGGGCTCGCACCCCCGCTGGCACTGGATGAGCTCGTAGTCGGATCCGGCAGCATTGCAAGTCACGGCGATGTCGCCACGACAGACCGCGAACGCGCCCGGTGAACAGTCCACCGCGACACACGTCTCGGGATCACCCGCGAGCGCGCCGTCCGTATCGCAGAACGGCAGGCCCGGATCGGTGCAGGTGCCGTCGGCACAGGAGCGCGGGTTCGGCTTCGTGCAAGCCATCGCGAGAGATCCGACCACCGCCAGCCCGACCAGCTTCATGCTTTCATGGTCGACGATCGTCCAGGCATTGTCGACCGGGAATCGATTCGCGCGACTCGCGTCACATCACGGAGGCGAAGCGTTGCGCGACCGGGTGTTCAGGAATCTCGGCGGCCAGCAGCGCGGCTTCATCGTGCATCAGCCGTTCGTCCAGCCGTCCGCGTAGTGCGGCGATGACCGTTCGCGCGTCTTCGAGATCCTTGTCGCGAGTCGACAGCACCTTCAGCAGGACGAAGTCCTCGGGTGAGACCACGCCGAGCTCCTGTCCCTCGAGCGTTCCTCGCAGAGGCCGCTCCATCAGCGCCTTCGCGAACCGCTCCGAACGCGGCGTGATGAGGTCGACCATGTTGAGCTTGCCGTCACCCACCAGGGTGAGCCTGCTGACCACGAGACCGCCGAAGGTGACCCCATCGAAGGCGAGGATGGTCGTCAGCCCGGCCGCGGTCAACGCGGCGTGCGCCGCCGGGGTCGAGAGGCCGGCGACCGCGAGGTCTGCATCCCGCGTCTCGCGGGGCTCTCCGTACATCGCGAGGGCCAGGCCGCCGTAGACCAGCGCGTCGATGCCGTGGCGTCGCAGTGCCCCCGATGCGGCGAGCATCACCGCGATCGGGTCATCGAGGTTCAGAGGGACCATCGACCTTGGCCTGACGGGCATCGAGCAAGGCCGCACCGAACGCCTGCAACGTACGTGTGGCACGACGGAGAGTGCGCTGGAGCTCGGCGGCGCGGCGCATCCGCTGTTCCACCTCCTCGCGCGAAATCTCCATCCCCCGAGCTTACCGCACCGCCGTTCGGTTCCAAACCGCGTGGGGCAGACCGCGCGGCTCGGACCGCGCGGGGCGGGGCGCTCAGGTCAGGCCGAGCAGCCCGAGCACGCGACGCGCGATCCGCGACAACCGGAATCGCTCGTCGAACCAATCGTCGACCCGCGCGAAGCCCGCGAGCTTCTCGAGGCGCCGCAGCCAGGCCGCGGCGCGGGCGGCGTTGCGGATGCCGAGGAGCTCGAACGCGTGGCGGCGGCCGTGCTTGAACAGCCAGCGATCCACGGCCTTCGCGTAGCGGAACTCCTCGGGCTCCTTCAGCGGCCACAGCTGTGCGCGCGGAGAGGGCGAGCCATCTCGGTCGAGGATCGCGTTGGCCGCCGTGCGCGCGGCCTCGTTCGCGCCCTCCATCGAGGCGAGATCGGTGCTGGTCCGCACGAAGTCGGCCGCGATCACGAGGTTCGGGATCTGGGTCGCCGCCACGGGCCGCACGTCATACGAGCCGGGTGGATGGACGAGCAGCCGGGCCTTGTTCTGCGGCGGGACACCCGACGAGAAATCGAGGTCGTCGTCGAGGTGCCACGAGTGCAACATCGCGTCGGTCAGCGTCTCCTCGCCGGGGCCCGTACCGTTGAGCGCGGCCTTGAGCTGCCCCCAGATCTCCTGCGAGATCTCGGCCGGGGTGCACTGCTTCGCCGGCTTGGTGATGAACACGCCCGGCGTGTCCCAGTCCGAGACATCGACGGAGATCACGCCGCCGACATCGCCGGCGCCATAGCGGGTGCGGAAGATGCCGAGGTCGCGCCAGAACTGGGGCTGGCTGATCGTGGTCAGCGCCCACGGCGAGTCAGGATAGAACGTATGTCCACGAACGAGTGGCACGTCCTCGTAGAGGAAGTACTGGATCCCCACCATCCACGACACCAGATCATCGGGGTTCGCGAGGCGGAGCCTCTCGAGGGCGGGATCGAGTGCGCCCATCGCCGGCGTGATGAGGCCGATCGCGGCGTCGATCGGCACCGACAGGACGTAGTGATCGCCGGTGACCGTGCTGCCATCGGACAGGTGGACCGCGCTGATCTTGCCGGCCGCGACATCGATCCCGGTCGCGGTGAGGCCGGTGTGGAGGGTGACGCCGAGCGAGGTCAGGTGCGTGGCCCATGGATCGATCCACATCTCCGAGGTCGGCCCACCCATCGTGCGGTCGTTGGTGACGCCGGTGCTGGCGAAGTCGAGGATCAGCTGCATCGAGATCCCACCGACGGTGCGCGCCGAGCCGCGACGTGGATCCATGGCGACCATCGTCCGTGGCACCGCCCGGAGCTGGCGCTGGAAGTTCTCCGAGTAGAGGTCGCCTTCGAGGAACTCCCACCACGACATGTACTCGTACTGGCCGAACCGACGCTCGTTGCTCGAGGTCAAGAACTCGAGGATCTTCGCGGTGAACAGGGCGATGTCCTGCTCGTCGAAGTCGAGCTCCTGGAAGAACAGCTCGAGCGCGCCGATCACCTCGAACGGCCGGGTCATGGCCCGGCGATAGAACCGATACCAGGTCCCACGATCGACGAGCGCGATCGAGCTCTCGGTGGTCGGCCGGAGCTGATCGATGACGTGCCCACCCGCCGGGCTCGGGATCCGCTTCATCGTGTCGATCACGTGCGTGTAGAACCGCGGATAGAACCGGAAGCCATGCTCGCCGGGCAGATCCATGCGGCCGCCGGAGCCCGAGCCTGGGACCGGCTGGCTGCGCGCCTTGCCGCCCCAGGCGGGACGGGCTTCGTACAGGTGCACGACGTAGCCACGCTCCGCGAGCTCGTGCGCGACGGTCATGCCGCCGACGCCACCACCGATGATGATCACCGTGTTTGCCATGTTCTCACTCCAGCGCTCATGCTTCGATCAACCATCGACTAGCCATCGATTACCCACGGATCACCCATCGACGACGCCTCCGGTACTCCACGCCACCGCCGATCCGAGCGGACCAGCCTCGATCCGCGCACCGGTCAGCGCGCTGATCGCCAGCCGATCGATCTTGCCGCCGCGCTGCGCCGCGACCGCCGCGGCGCGCCCGAGAATCGTCCGGCTCGCCTCGTGATGTCCGAGCAGCGCCTCCGCTTGCCCCCAGATTCGCAGCGCGGTGGCCGCATAGAACGAGGAGCTCCCGCGCCGGAACAGCCGCTTCGCCGTGGCGAGGGCCTTGGGGGCGGCGCTGCGATCTCCCGTGACCGCTAGCCCCAGATCCGCGGTCGCGGTGATCACGTCGACCATCGCGGAGATCGCGGGCATCGTCGAGAGCCACTGAGCGCGCGCCGATCTCGCCAGCTCGTCACCGACGAGGCGCGCGCGTGACCAGTCTCGCTCCGCGAGGGCCAGCTCGCCGAGGAACACCTGCCGGTAGATCGAGGACATGCCCTGGCGCGCGGCGGGTGCGCGGGCGAGCTGCTCGGCGACCAACCGCGCCGCCGGGAGGTCCCCGGCGAGGACGAGCACGCGGCCGCGGCACGAGCCGAGCATCGCCCGCGTCCACAGATCCTCGCTCGTATCGGTGAGGCCGGCGAGCAGCTCGCCGGCGCGCGGGGCCTCGCCGGCATAGAGCTCGCCGAGCGCCCAGTACGTGCGCAGGAACGAGGCTTCCCACGAACGCTCGAGACCGAGCCGCTTGCACACGCTCTCGGCCTCGGTGTGCGCCGACCGCATGCCCTCCCAGTTCCCGCGCAGGGTGGCGAGCATGCCGCTCGCGCCGGCGGCCACCATCCGCGGGTACGGAGCGCCGCTCTGCGCGGAGAGCTGCTGCGCGTTCGCGATCGCGCGATCGCCGAACCGGCCGAGCGATCCGGTCGCGACGTACGCCGCGAGCATCGCCATCCCCATCGCGTGCGCGGCTCGATCTCCGCTCGCCTCGGCGAGGGCAACGCCGCGCAGCACGTACTCGAGCGACTCGATCGGATACGGCGTGGACAGGAAGCTCGCGATCACGCGGTACGCCGACGCCAGCACGTCGTCGACCTTCCGTTGCTTGACTGGAAGCGGCGACATCCAGCGCGCGGCCACACTCACCGCGCGCACCACGGAGGTGACGCGGTTCTTCGCGCGGTGCACGCCCCGGCGCGCGAGCACCGCGTCGAGGAGGCCGAGCCCACGGTCGAGCTCGCCGAGCTTGAGGTACGCCTCCGCCGCGCGGACGCGCCAGCGATCTCCGTCGCGATCCGTGCGGGCGAGGGTCAAGAACTCCTCGGCCGCGGCGGCGAGCTTGCCGCCGAGGAACAGGCACTCGGCGAGCTGGCCGCGAACCAGCGGCGTGTCGGTGCCGAGCGTGACCGCGCGGGCGAACCACGCCGAGGCCACGCCCCACGCGAGCTGGGCTTGCGCGGCCTCACCGGCGACGATCGCCCAGTGCGCCGCGCGCGTAGGGTTGCCGGCCTCGTGCCAGTGATACGCGAGCTGACCGGCATCGGACGTCGTCGCCTCGAACCAGCCGGCGAACCGCTGGTGCAGCGCGCGACGGGCCTCTCCTGGCATCGCGGTGAACGCGGTCTCGCGCAGCCGCTGGTGATAGAACACGTAGACCGGATCGCCGGTGATCGCGGGGGTGGCCCGCACGATGCGGGCGTCCTCGAGACCGCGGAGCACCGACTGCAGCCTGGCCGAGGGGAGGTCGGCGAGGGCGCGCAGCTGCTCGAAGCTCGCGGTGCCGCCGGCCAGCGCCGTGATCTCGGCGACCACGCGCTCGGGCGGCGTCAGCCGATCGAGGCGGCGGAGCTCGGCATCGTGGGGATCCGCGACGTCGGCCTCGCCGAGCTCGCGACCGATCAGCTCCGCGAGGTACGGGCTCCCGGCAGCGAGACGCGCGGCGGCCGCGAGCCGCTCGGTCGGGGCGCGCGGGGCGAGCTCGGCGATCACGCGCAGGACCTCGGCATCGGTCATCGTCGGGACATCGATCACCTCGGCGGCCGGGCCGAGCTTGTCGAGCAGTGCCTGGCGCGCGGGCGCGGCGCCCTGGGTGGTCCACGAGGCCACCACCGTCAAGGGACGCTCGATCTTGTCGACCAGCAAGGCGAGGAGCTCGAGGCTGTCGTCATCGGCCCAGTGCAGATCGTCGATCACCACCACGGCGCGCGGGGCGGTCATCAGCTGGCGCACCATCTGGATCAACGCGAGGAGGGCACGCTCGCGCTCGACCCGGAGGTCGGCGGCTGCGGGCTCGTCGCCGAGCACGGGATCGATCAACGGGGCGAGGACGGGGAACACTCGCGCGAGCGCGGCGGCGTGCTCGATCTCCTTCGCGAGCCGAGGATCGCCAGCGAGCTCGGTGGCGAGATCATCGATGATCGAATCGAACGCGCGGTACGGGACGCGCTCTCGTTCGTGGCAGCGCCCACGCCAGTTGATCAGCTCGGGCGTGCGCGCTCGTCCGACGACCTCGTCGATCAACGTGGTCTTGCCCGCGCCCGACGGGCCGGTGATCAGCACCAGGCGTCCACGCGGCGCGGGGGCGGCGATCCGCGCGGTGAGCCGGCTGACCTCGTCCTCGCGCCCGATGAACGAGAGCTCGCGCCGCAACGGTCGAGGCTGCGACAGGTTCCCCGACAGCTGCACGGCGACGTCGAGCGCCGCCGGCCGGTCGGTGGGATCGGGGGACAGCATCGCGGCGATCAGCGCATCGAGATCGGGAGGGACCTCCGCGTTCGCCTCGCTCGCCCGCGGGATCTTGAGGCTCTTCCGCAGGCGCGAGAGTACGTGCATCGTACCGCCGAACGGGGGCGATCCGGTGCACAGCTCGAACGCGAGCACGCCGAGCGCGTAGACATCGATCTGCGGGCTGACCACGAGGCGCTCGACGTACTCGGGTGCGAGGTATGCGGCGGTGCCCACGATCCGCGTCTCGCGTGCGAGGTCTTCATCCTGGCGCTTGCGCTCGAGCGCGAGGCCGAAATCGAGGAGCTTGACGCTGCCATCGACGACGATCGCATTCGATGGCTTGACGTCCCGGTGGATCACCCCGCGTGCGTGCAGGAAGGCGAGCCCCTCCGCGAGCTGGGCGATCACCGTGCGCACGCGCGTGAAGTCGACCAGGGCGGCGGAGCGCACGGAGACCGACGGCGGGGCCGGGCCATGGGGGCTCGGCGTCATCTCGGTGTGGGCTTCCTGGAGTGGAGGCGCGCTCCGGGTCGTCTGATCGGTGCCGCGCGGATCGGAAGGGAGGCTCGCGATCCCGATCCGCGGACGCTCGACCCAGCGGCGCGGATCGATGCCGGGCAGGTACTCCATCGTGAAGTAGCAGGACGCGTCGTGGGCCACGAGCTCGTAGAGCTCGACGAGGTTCGGGTGCCGGAGGGAGGCCACCGAGCGGAATTCGCGCTTGAGCCAGAGCGTGGCGTCGGAGTGGATCGCGCCGCGGAACTTGATCGCGACGTCCATGTCCAGCCGCAGGTCGCGACCGAGGTACACCACTCCCATCCCACCGCGGCCGAGCTCGCGGACGATGTGGTAGCGGTCGCCCACGAAGCGCCCCGGTGCCCCCTCGATCACGTGCAGTCACGGTATCGTGTTCGCCGTGCCCGACGCAATCGACCGGGTCATCGAGCGCTACGGCGCCGAGACCGTCTGCGCCACCCTGCTGCCGATGCTGACCTCGGAGCGCGTGACGCGGATCGACACCGTGCTCGCCAACCGGCTGACCTCCGTCGTGACGATGGTCGAGGACACCTACGATCCGCGCAACGCGGCTGCGACGATCCGGACCACGGAAGCGATCGGGCTTCACCAGCTCCACGTGATCGAGCCCGGGGAGCGCTTCAGCGCCACGGGCGGGGTCACGCGCGGCGCTCACAAGTGGATCGATCTCGTCCGCTGGAAAGATCCCGTGGCCGCCGTGAAGACCCTCCAGGGTCGTGGCTTCAAGGTCTACGCCACGCTGCCGGGCGCCCCGTTCTCGATCGAGGACGTCGATGTCAGCGCGCCACTGGCGGTGGCGTTCGGCAACGAGCACGACGGCCTGCGCGACGCGACGGTGGCCGCGTGCGATGGCGCGCTCGGCGTGCCGATGTTCGGGTTCACGGAGAGCTTCAACCTGAGCGTCACGGTCGCGCTGGCGATGAGCCGGCTCGCCACCCGGCGGCGCGCGCTGCTCGGCGTCACGGGTGATCTCCCCCCGCAGCTGAAGGCGCTTCTGCGCGCCCGATGGTTCGCGCTGAAGATCCGCGGCGCCGTGGGGATCCTCGAACGAACACTTGCGTAAGTCCCGTGGGGCGTCCCGTGTCTCGACGGACACGTGGCGTGTGGCAAAGCGGACCCAACCGGGGGAGAATCCAGGAATCCAGGGAGCCGCCGCGGTCTCCCCCTTGCACACCTGGGGGCATGCCTCCGGGCCAGACGATCAGGATGTGGAACCCGCCTCCCCAGCAGCCGCCGCCGGCCAGTCCGCCCACCAAGGCGAACAAGCCTCCGCAGGCCAAGGCCAAGCTCGCGACCAAGGGTGCTGGCAAGACGGGCGGCAAGGGTTCTGGTAAGCCGCCGCGCCCGCCGCGCAAGCGCTGGGTCACCGTCATCAAGTGGCTCACGATCCTGTCGTTCTCGGGCCTGCTGCTCATGGTCGCAACGGTCGCGTTCGTGTTCTGGATGTACGGTCGCGATCCGAACCTGCCCGACTACTCGAAGCTCGGTGACTACCACCCCAAGCAGGTCACCCAGATCCTCGACGCGAACGATCACCGGATCGGCGAGATCTACACCGAGCGCCGCAGCTACGTCCCGTACGACAAGGTCCCGCAGATCTTGATCGATTCGTTCGTCGCCGCCGAGGACAACAAGTTCTGGACCCACGGCGGCGTCGACTACTGGGGCATGTTCCGCGCGTTCATCATGAACATCCGCGCCGGTGGCCGCTCGAAGCAGGGCGCGTCGACGATCACGCAGCAGGTGGTCAAGACGTTCCTGCTCACCCCGGAGAAGACCTTCAAGCGCAAGATCCAGGAGATCATCCTCGCGCGCCGGCTCGAGAAGTCGTTGACCAAGGAGGAGATCATGACCCTCTACGTCAACCAGATCTTCTTCGGCCACGGCCGCTACGGCGTGCAGGAGGCCTCGCGGTTCTACTTCGGCAAGGACGTCGGGCAGCTCAACCCCGGCGAGGCCGCGCTGATCGCGGGGCTGCCGCAATCGCCCAACAACATCTCGCCGCGGATCAACCCGAAGCGCGCCAAGGAGCGCCAGACCTACGTGCTGAACCAGCTCGTCGGGATGGGCAAGCTCACGCAGGCCGAGGCGCAGAAGTGGATCGATGCGCCGATCAAGATCGTCGACAATCCGTTCCCGGAGCTCGGGAGCGCGCCGGAGTGGGTGGAGCTCGCGAAGCGGGAGCTCGTCGCGGAGAAGGGCGAGGCGGCCCTCGACACGCTCGGCGCGAAGGTCCGCACCACGCTCGATCCGAGCCTCCAGGCGGCGGCGCAGAAGGCGCTACAGAATGGCCTGCGCGGTGTCGACAAGCGGCACGGGGTCGGGCGGCCGATCCGCTCGCTCAAGGCCGACAAGGTCGAGGCCGCGATCGCCGCGCTCGCGAAGAAGCTGCCCGCGGGTGGCCCCAAGGCCAAGGAGATCTACGAGGCCGTCGTCACCGAGGTGTTCGATGACGATCAAGAGGTCGTCGTCGATCTTGGTGACTGGAAGGCCTCACTCATCCTCGGCGGTGCGGACGACGCACGGTTCAACCCGCCCGGTGACGACGGCACGATCAAGAAACCGAGCGAGCGCTTCAAGCCGGGCGATGTCGTCGAGGTCACCGTGGCGCAGGCCGATCTGGTCGCGGCGGCCACGGGCGATGAGGAGGATCCCGCACCCGCGAAGCCGGCGAAGATCGCGACGGGGCCCAAGTACGCCAAGCACCACGTCGGGTTCATTCCCCCGTCGCAGGGCGCGATCGTGATCATCGATCTCAAGACGCGTAAGGTCCGCGCGCTGGTCGGCGGCTATGCGTCGAAGGCGGGTGGGTTCAACCGCGCCACCATGGCGAAGCGGCAGCCGGGCAGCTCGTTCAAGCCGTTCGTCTACGCCACCGCGATCGATTCGGGGAAGTACACGGCGGCCAGCAAGGTCAACG
>JAYVRN010000923.1:0-2851 GCA_043776275.1 Myxococcales bacterium
CGAAGTGGACCGGATCGCCCGGCACGTCGTGCGCCCAGCCCTGGTTCGCCATCACGGTGATCCGCGACGAATAGTTCGAGACGTCGAGCGCGCGCCCGCACTGGTGATTCGAGCGGCCCGGCGTGGCGGCGGCGGTGATGCCGCAGCGACCCTGCTGGTACCAGCGGTAGAGCAGGTACTGCTGGGCCACCGTGCGGAACGCGCTGTTGATCTGGAGCGAGGACGTCGCGCCGACCTTGAGGAGCGCCGTCCTCGCAGGCGCGCCGAGATACGGCAGCACCGCATTGCTCGAGAACACGAGGTTCGCGGTGGGCGCGAACTGCTGGAGGCTCGAGGGGCTCATGCAGCCGATCTCGTCGGCGATCTGCTTCGACAACCCGACGACGACCGCGGTCGAACAACCCGAGCTCGTGTAGGCAGAGACCGACACTTCCGACGATGTAGTGGAGGTGTCGACGTCTGTGGGAGACGTGCAGCCGGGCGCGAGCAGGCCTACGAGTAGGATGTGCAACCGACCGATTGCAGCGGTGGAAGTCGCGTCGTGGGCTTTCATGCGGTTGCTGGCGGTCGGCATCGTTCGACGGAACCCTCACGCAAGCAGCGGGCCGTTGACCGTCGAGACCTCGCGCCGCATAGCCGGCTGCGCGAGTCGTGCAGCGCGATGCACGCCGGCTGGCGAGATCAGGTCGGAACACGCGCCTGGGCGTGCCCGACGTGGCCCGCGCCGACCACCGCTCGCGATCGCACACGGGACCGCCTCCACCAGCGCCGGGCCCGTGGCCCCAGGCGGGAAACCGGGTCCAACCCCTTTTGCTAAGCGGACAGTTCGGGGATGTTCTGCCGACACTTTGCGCCCCTCGGCCGCATCCAAGGTTCGGAGTTCTTCATGAGCTGGTTTGTTCGCTACGCACGGTCCTCGATCGGCGCGAAGCACATCATGGCCGTGACGGGCCTGTTGCTGTTCCTGTTCGCGGTGGTCCACATGGTGGGTCACCTCCAGATGTTCGGCGGGCGCGATATGTACAATACATACGCGCACTTCCTGCAGTCGCTGTGGGAGGTCAAGTGGCCGGTCCGCGCCGGCCTGATCGCGCTGATGGTCATCCACATCGTGGTCGCCCTGGGTCTGGTCGCCAAGAACCGCGGAGCGCGGCCCGAGCGCTACGCGAAGTACAAGCCGGTGGTGTCCTCGGCCGCCGGGCGCGCGATGGCGTTCACCGGGCTCGCCGTGTTCGCGTTCATCGCATTCCACATCCTGCACTTCACCCTCGGTCAGGTGCAGCCGGAGGCGTTCCACACGCTCGATCCCCAGAAGCGCTATGACGCGTATTCGATGTTCGTGATCGGGTTCAAGAACCCGGCGATCTTCGGCGTCTACCTCGCGGGCATGGGCGTGCTCGCCCTGCACCTCGGCCACGGCGCGGCGAGCTGGCTGCAG
Organism: Myxococcales bacterium; assembly: GCA_043776275.1. Lineage (GTDB taxonomy): Bacteria > Myxococcota_A > Polyangia > Haliangiales > Haliangiaceae > JABFXX01. The sequence continues at coordinate 1,439 of JAYVRN010000923.1, forward strand.
TCGCTCGGGCTGCGGCACCCGAAGTACCCCGTCGATCGGATGGGCCCGTTGATCGCGCTCGGCTTGTTTGTTGGATACATGGCGCCCCCGACGGCCGTGCTCGTCGGACTGATCCGCTTGAATGGAGTCGGCTGATGTTGAAGCTCGACGCGAGGATTCCGAACGGCCCGATCGAGCAGAAGTGGGCGAACGCCCGCTTCGACATGAAGCTCGTCAACCCGGCGAACAAGCGCAAGTACAAGGTCATCGTCGTGGGCTCCGGCCTCGCCGGTGGCGCAGCCGCCGCTACCCTGGCCGAGCTCGGCTACGACGTGGCCTGCTTCTGCTTCCAGGACTCACCGCGCCGCGCGCACTCGATCGCCGCGCAGGGCGGGATCAACGCCGCGAAGAACTACCAGAACGACGGCGACTCCGTGCATCGCCTGTTCTACGACACCGTCAAGGGCGGCGACTTCCGCGCCCGCGAGGCCAACGTCCACCGGCTCGCCGAGGTCTCGGTCGATATCATCGATCAGTGTGCCGCGATGGGCGTGCCGTTCGCGCGCGAGTACGGCGGGACCCTGGCGAACCGCAGCTTCGGCGGCGCGCAGGTCTCCCGCACGTTCTACGCACGCGGCCAGACCGGCCAGCAGCTGCTGCTCGGCGTGTACGCGGCGCTCGAGCGGCAGATCGGGGCCGGCAAGGTCACGATGTTCTCCCGCCACGAGATGCTGGATCTCGTGCTCGAGGACGGCCGTGCGGTCGGCATCGTCGCGCGCGATCTGATCACCGGCGCGATCGCCTCGCACTCCGCACACGCCGTGGTGCTCGCCACCGGCGGCTACGGCAACGTCTACTTCCTGTCGACCAACGCGAAGGGCTGCAACGTCACCGCGACCTATCGCGCCCACAAGCGCGGCGCCGGGTTCGCGAACCCCTGCTTCACGCAGATCCACCCGACCTGCATCCCGGTCTCCGGCGACTTCCAGTCGAAGCTGACCCTGATGTCCGAGTCGCTGCGCAACGACGGCCGCGTCTGGGTGCCGCGCACGAAGGCCGATGCGGCCAAGCACCCCGATCAGATCGGCGACGACAGCCGCGACTACTACCTCGAGCGGAAGTACCCGAGCTACGGCAACCTGTCGCCGCGCGACATCGCCTCGCGCGCCGCCAAGGAGCAGTGTGATGACGGTCGTGGCGTCGGGCCCGGCGGCCGCGGCGTGTACCTGGACTTCCGCGACGCGATCAAGCGCGACGGCGAGGACAAGGTCCGCGAGAAGTACGGCAACCTGTTCGACATGTACGAGCGGATCACGGGCGAGAACCCGTACCGCGTGCCGATGCGGATCTACCCCGCCGTCCACTACACGATGGGCGGGCTGTGGGTCGACTACCAGCTGCAGACGACGATCCCCGGGCTGTTCTGCCTCGGCG
>JAYVRN010000924.1:0-2847 GCA_043776275.1 Myxococcales bacterium
TCGTGGTTCGCAGAGTGCGCGTGCCCGAGGATCAGCTGGGCCATCGGATCCTTCGCGATCGCGACCTTGTTGCCCTCGAGGATCTGGATCGCCTTGTCGGGCTGCCCAGCTCCGAGCGCCGCGTTCGCTTGCCCGGCGGGCGAGGCCGGATCGAGCTTGATCTCGTCGTCGCCTGACGTGTCCCCGCCTCCGGGCCGCGTCGCGATCGCGATCACGATACCGATCACGATCGCGGCTCCAGCGATCGCGCCGTAGAGCCCCCACCCGGGCTTGCTCGGCTTGGCGCGCAGGGTGGTCTGGAGCGCGTCGGGCTCGAGGGCGTTCGCCACGCCCGAGCTCGGTGCCGCCGCGAACGAGGGGTCACTCGTCGCCTGCGCGAGCCGCTGCTCCGGCGTCAGGCCGAAGATCGGTTCGCCCGAGGGGCCGGTGTACGGCAGCCCCAGGCCGACGCCGCCCTGCGGGACCTTGGCCTGCGATGCTCGCGGTGCGTTCGCGATCCCCGGTGGCAAGCCGGCGCCCTTCGCGGGGGTGGCCACGCGCGGGTGCTTCGGCGAGCTCAGCTCCTCGTTGATCGCCGCGGCGATGTTCTCGCTCGCCTCCTCGCTCGCGAAGTCGCTCGCGCCCGTGATCCGCACCTGTCCGTCATCGGAGACCAGGGGCTGGCTGCCGGTGTCCCCGACGCGCTCGAAGCTGACGTCGGTCACCCCGCCATCCGGGGTCTCGAGCGCATTCTCGACGGCCGCGAGATAGACCTCGGCGGTGGCGTAGCGCTCGCTCGGCTTCTTGGTCAGGCCGCGGACGACCAGCCGCTCGATGCTCGACGGGATCGGGCGGCCGCCCTTGATCAAGCGCTGGCGCATCGGCGGCACCGGCCGCGCGGTGTGCATCGACATGACCTCGAGCTTGTCGTCGGAGTAGAACGGCGGCGCGCCGCACAGCATCTCGTACGCCATCACGCTCGCGGCGTAGAGATCCGCGCGGCCGTCCATCGGATTGCCGAGCGCCTGCTCGGGCGCCATGTAGATCGGCGTGCCGAACGCCATGCCGGCCTGCGTGAGCTTCACGCCATCGTCGAGGTCGCCGCCGTTCAACGCCTTCGCGATCCCGAAATCGAGGATCTTCGCGAAGTCGAGATCATCGCCCTGACGGATCAGGAAGATGTTCTCGGGCTTGATGTCGCGATGGATGAGCCCGGCCTGGTGCACGTGCGCGAGTCCGTCGAGGATCCCGGCGAGGATGTGGAGCGCGCGGCCCGGGGCGAGCTGGCCATCTTGCTCGAGTACGTCGGCGAGTGACTTGCCGTCGAGCAGCTCCATCGCCAGATACAGCGAGCCATCGGGCAGCCGGCCCGAGTCATAGACGGCGACGCAGTGCGGGTGATCGATCTTGCCGACGGCGAGCGCCTCGCGCTCGAAGCGATTCCGCACATCGGGCGAGGCGGCGAGCGAGGGATGCAGGATCTTGACGGCGACCTGGCGCCGGAGCCCGACGTGCGCCGCGCGATACACGAGCCCCATGCCGCCACGCCCGAGGGTGCCCTCGAGGCGATAGCGGCCATCGATCACCATGCCGATCAGCTCCTCGCCATCGCCATCACCGTCGAGCGGATTGGACGAGGTGAAGGCCACCGGATCGGTGCCGTCGGTTGGCCCCATGGGACGCACCATCATGCCATCTGGGCGGCGGATCGCCCATCCACCCGCTCATCAACCCGCCCCGCGACCCTCCGCCGGTGGCGTCCATCAAGCCCCCGGGATTCCTCGCGATCACCGTCGATCCCCGTTGCCCGTGGCCGCAAACCGTGCGGCGGCCGAGGGTGCCGAGGGTGCCGAGGGTAGAGTGTCACCATGTCCACCCACCTCGCTCCGGTCCGCCGCGAAGTTCGCGTCCAGGCCACACCCGAGGTGGCGTTCGACTGGTTCACGCTTCACGTGGGGCTGTGGTGGCCGCGCGTGTACTCGGCGATCGGGGGCTCGCTCGGGTTCGTCAGCGGGCAGCTCGAGGAGCAGACCGACGAGGACAGTTATGTCTGGGGCGAGGTGATCACCTGGGATCGGCCGCGCGGGTTCCGGATGGCCTGGCGCGAGCCGAAACACGGCGCCGACCAGCGGACCAACGTGGACCTCCGGTTCCTCGGCGATGGCAAGGCGACGATCGTGCGCCTGGTCCAGAGCGGGTGGGACCGGGTGCCCGATCCCGCCGGGGCTGCGAAGCGCGCGGGCGGGGATCGGGGGTGGCGCGAGGTGCTCGCGGCGTATGAGGCTGCGGTCCCGCGCTCGTAGCCTTGCCATGCGCCGCCTTGATATGTAGGCTGCGCTCCTCAAATCCAGCCCGGGTAGCTCAGCTGGTAGAGCAGCGGACTGAAAATCCGCGTGTCGGCGGTTCAACTCCGTCCCCGGGCACTGCGAACTTTGAAGGGCGGCGGGCTGTCATGAAGATCGAGGACGCGCCGTTCCAGACCATCGATTGGTCGAGCATCGCGCGCACGGAGCATCCGGGCGAGCGCGGCGTCGCGCACTGGCGCACGCGGGAGATCGGGAACGCGCGCGTGCGGATCGTCGAGTACTCGCCGGGGTACCTCGCCGATCACTGGTGCGAGCGCGGGCACCTGGTGCACGTGATCGAGGGCGAGCTGGTGACCGAGCTGCGGGATGGAAGGCGGTTCGTGCTGGCGGCCGGTGAGAGCTATGTCGTGGCCGAGCGTGACGGGGCGCATCGATCGTCGACCGCGGGTGGCGCGCAGCTGCTGATCGTGGATTAGCGCGACGGGGCGGAGAAGAGTGTGTTGCCGTCGCGCGCCCCCGAAGACCGCGGACACGCGAGATGCTGCCGTGGGCTGCTGCGCGG
>JAYVRN010000925.1:0-9548 GCA_043776275.1 Myxococcales bacterium
GAACGGCAGCAGCATCGCGATCGTGGTGAGGATCCCCATCCCCGCGAGGACGGGCACCACGATGTCGCCCGCATAGCCGCGGATCCAGCTGTCGTACGCACGCTCGCACTCGACACACCAGCCTTGCTTGCCGGTCGGTGCCTCCGCGTGGCAGCGCGTGCACGCCATGAGCTGCAGCGTAGCAGGGCTTGCTCCGATGCGAAGCACCTGCTCCGCGGTGGTGCAGCGCCGGACGACCTGCCGCACCTCCGCCGCGGAGTTGCCGCGGCACGTGCGCTGCAACCTCTCGCGGTCATGGCGCAACCAAAGATGCACGTCGTCCGCGATGACCCCCGGCTCCCCGAGCAGCTGCCCGTGGAGCGCTATCAGCACGGCTGGCGCAGCGGCAAGCCCCTCGAGGATCCCGAGAAGCTCAAGCGCTGGGGCTATATCGGTGCGAAACCGAGTGAGTACCTGGTGTGCACGCGCAAGGGCGCGATCGTGCGCAAGCGCTCCGGGCAGGGCGTGCGGATCTTCAAGTGGCCATCGGAGTCGGTGGCGATCGTCCCGACGACACTCCAGCGCATCGAGTTCACCGCCGACCAGATCACGCGCGAGCGGATCGGCGTCGAGATCTCGGGGATCGCCGTGTACCGGATCGCCGAGCCGGAGCTCGCGTTCCGCGTCCTCAACTTCACCTATGGAGAGGCAGCGAGCGAGAAGCTGGCGGCGACGCTGCGCGAGATGTTCGTGGGTGCAGCGCGCCGCCTGGTCGCGAGTCTCTCCCTCGACGAGTGCCTCACCCGTCGCAAGGAGACGATCGCCACGTTCCTGATGGAGGAGATCGCGCCGGTGGTCAGCGGCGAGGGCTCACCCGAGGACTCGACGACGCGCGGCTGGGGCGTGGTGATCGATACGATCGAGATCCAGCAGGTCCGGATCCAGAGCAGCGAGGTGTTCGCGCACCTGCAGGCCCCGTTTCGCGCCGAGATCGCCACCCGCGCCGAGCTCGCCGAGCTCGATCGTGCCCGCCAGGTCGCGGAGCGCCGCGCCGAGACGGAGCGCCTGAGTCAGGAGGCGCAACTCGAGACCGTTCGCGCCACGCGTGCGCAGAAGGCGAAGACCGAAGCGGAGGCGACCGACGTCGAGACCCGCGAGGCCACGCGACAGGCGGAGATGCGTGCCGCGGCCGCCCGGCGCACCTCGGAGCTCGAGCGCGATCGCATGCTCCACCACATCCAGATCGCGGAGGAGCAGCGGCGCGCGAAGGCCGCAGCCGAAGTCGCGGCGCTCGAGGCCGAGGTCGCGCGCGCGGAGGCCACGCAGCGCACCTCACAGCTCGACGTCGAGCATCATCGGGCGCTCGCGTGGCAGCGTCAGTCCGGCGAGCTGGAGCTGCGTCGCGCCACCGCCGACGTCGAGCTCGAGCTCCGGCGGCGCGACGGCGAGCAGCGCGACGTCGACAACCAGCTCGAGGCCGCGCAGCAGCGACGCCTCGGCGAGATCGAGCAGCTGCTCGCCTCCGGCCGTGCGCTCCGCGAGCTCGTGACCATTGGCCTGCCGCAGATCGCCACGGCGCTGCAGCAGAACGTGGGCACGCTGCACTACACGCAGCTCGGTGGCGATCCGGCGGCCGGCCCACTCGGCGCCGTGCCCGCCGCGTTCACGCAGCTGCTTGCCCTCGCGCAGAGCTTCGGGCTCGTGCTGCCGTCGAAGGCCTAGGCGGCGAGGTCACGCCGACCGGCGTCGGCGCTTGCGGAGGAGCAGGAGGCCGACGCCGAGCGCGCCCGCACCGGCGGCGGCACCGCCTCCCGCTGCCTGGCAACCGCACCCGTTCGCGCGCGGCTGTCGGACCGGCATGGGGAGCATCGACCCCTTGCTCGTGAGCGTGCCGATCTGGGGCGTGGCCGCGACCATCGACGCCAGCTCGAGCTTGCCGCGTGGTGCAAAAGCGGTGTTCGTCGCGGGCGTGGCGATCTGCTGGCCGTTCGGTGGTCCGCCCCAGCGTCCACGGTTCGGGCTCGCGCACGCGACCGCGCCGGACCACGGATGCATGATCACGTAGCGGCCCTGGAAGTTGTTCGAGCCCGTCGTCGTCACGCCGGTGTCGAGCACGCCGTTCGCATCCGGCACGCCGCGCCCGCCGACGATCGGCTCGACGGCGCGGAACACGAGATCGTCCTTGAGGTCCTTGCCATAGCGCGCGTGCAGGCGGGTGAGCGTGTAGTACGGGCTCGCGTCCTTGTAGGTCGTGCCGATGATGTCCGCGCCGAGCGTTGCGAGATCGTTGGCGTCGAGGACCGGGCCCGGGCACGGATCGCAGCTCCCCGAGTCCCACGCGTACTCGGTGACCACCGCGTTCGGGACCTGTTCGAGGGTGTGATCGAACAGCGCCGCATAGAACTCGCCGAACCGCGTGCGCACCGCATCGTGCACGGGGAGGTTGGTCGGGATCGTGACGTTCGGATGATTCGCGGCCTCGTACCGCTGGTTCGGCGCGAGGATGTTGACGATCAGGTCCTGCGTGCCGCTCGAGTTCGCGAGCCCGAGGCGGATCGGCAGCGTGAACTCCGCGCTGTCGTAGAAGAACCGCAGCGGCGACAGGGTCGCCTGGCCGTTCACGAACGCGACCTTCTTCGGATCGACCTTCGCGACGAAGAACTTCATCCCGAGCTCGATGTACGGGCGGAGCAGCGGCGCGGCGCCCGAGGGGATCTCGTACTTGTTCGCGTGCAGCCAGCGCTCGAGTCCCGTGGACTCCTGCGCGGAGAGCACGACGATGTCGTACTCGCCGACGGAGAACTTCGCCTCGATCTTGACCTTGTAGTCCTTCTCGGAGGAGGACTCGGCCTCGTCCTCATCCCCGTCGGACTCGACCGACTTCCTCAGGTCCTTGAGGTCGCCATCGTCGTAGTCGGCCGCACACGGATCGGCCTCCCAGTACTCCACGAGCCGCGGCGCACCGAGGACATCGACCTTCGCGAACACCTCGCGCGGCAGCGTCTTGACCTGGGGCTCCCTGATGACGACGGGCACGGGGACCACGAGCGCGAACTTCTCGGGCGGGCCCTGATAGTTGTTCTGCATCGACAGTACCGTGGTCGTGCCGTGCCGCACGAGCACCACCTCCGTCGCGTTGTTGAACAACTGGGCGCCGGCACCGCCGACATAGAAGCCGCAGAACGCATGGGCGGTGACGGTGCTGCCGAGCAACGCGGCAACGCCGAGCGCGATCATCCGAGCTCGCATGTGAATCTCCCCGTGGTCCTTCGCGAACGCACGACGTGCGCGTCCGATCTACGAAATCACCCAAGCACGTGGCGTCAGAACGTGTCCAGGAGCGAGAACACGTACAGCGTGGACTCGGGGTTGAACGCGAGCGTGCGCGAGCCACCCGGCAGGTAGAGCTCGTTCGCGATCACCGCGGCCTGCGTGCCCGCCCGTGTATCCGGCATGCTCGGAAGCGTGGACCAGGTATCGCGCACGGGATCATAGCGATCGACCGTCATCAGCGCCGCCGCATCCACATCGCCACCGGCGCACACGAGCTGACCGTACTGCACACCGGATGCACAGCCCCCGTGCCTCGACGGCATCAATGACCGCGGCTGCCACGCGCTGGCTCCCACGGGCAGCGCCCAGACCTCGGTCGCCGCGCTGAACGCATCGAGACCGGCGAGCCCTCCGGCGACGATCAGCGTGCCATCGACCATGCGCATCGCCGCGGGGTGCGAGCGCGGCGCCGGTAGTGCGGGCAGCATCGCCCAGGTATCGGTGGAGAAGTCATAGTCGAGGCACGTCGCGAGCGCGCCCGTCGACGAGGCGCCTCCGAGCAAGTAGATGTGGGGCGGCGCCACGACCACGCCCGCCGCACCGCGCTCCTCGCCCGTTGGCATCGCGCGCAGCTGGCGCCACTGGGCGTTCGGTTGATCGGTGTCGAGGGCGTAGGTCTCGCCCTTCGCGATGAACTGGGCGGTGTCCTGTCCGCCGAGCAGGTACAACGTCGCCGATGCGGCGGCGAGGTTGACGTGGGTCCACGCGACGGGTGCCGGGTGGAGGGGCGACCAGGTCCCCATCACGGGATCGAACAGGATCACCTCGTTCGTGATCCGCAGCCCCTGCACGACGTTCTGATCGAAGCCGCCGAGCACCACGAGGCGCTGCCCGAGCGCGGCGACCCCTGGCTCCAGACGCGGCCCCGGCATCATGGGGCCTTCGCGCCACGGCACGGCCGGCGCATCGGGCGGCGACGGCGGGGACGAGCACGCGGCGCCGATCGTCAGCACGAGCACCGGGAGGCGAAGCACGCCGGAAGTCTAAGAGCTGTCCCGCAATTCGGCACGAAGGTTGTGCAGGAATGCGACCGCGCGGACGGTTGCCTGTAGCCGGCTGTCAGCCGAGCTTCAGCAGCTTGAAGGCGTGCGCCCACTCGTTGCGCAGCAGGCCCGGCGCGCACCACAGCTGGCACAGCGCCTCGATCGGGCGCGCGCTCTCGACGCCACCCATGTCGGCGGCCTCCCAGCCGAACTGCTCCAGGAGCTTCGTCGCTTCGGCCTTCGCTGCGGCGTCGTTGCCGCAGATGAACATCGTCGCCATCGGCTTGAACGGCGGGTTGACCATGAACGCATTGCCCACGCTGTTGAACGCCTTCACGAACCTGGCCTGCGGCGCCTTCGCCTGCAGCCGCTCCATCAGCGATTCGTTCGCGTTGGTGAAGTAGCGGATCACGCCGTTGTCTGGCTTGCCCTCGGCGATCGGGTTGGTGGCATCGAGCACGAGCTTGCCCGCGAGGTTCGCGAGCCCCGCTTGCTCGAGGGTCGCCTCGGCGGCCGAGCCTTTCACGGCGAGGACGATCACCTCGCCCCAGCTCGCCGCCTCGGCAGACGAGCCGATCTGCGCATCACCCTGCACGCTCGCCTTCCACGCGGCGAGCTTGTCCGGATCGCGCGAGGCGCGCATCACGGCGTGACCGTAGTGGAGAAAGCCCTTGGCGAGCGCCTCGCCGACCTGACCTGAACCGAGAATCGCGATCTTCGTCATGCGTGCAACGATCGCACACTCGCGCTCACGCGACTCGCGACTGTACGAACACTGCACAACACGTAACGTTTTCGCGAAGCTCCACGGTTTCCGGTTTCGTCGACGCGCGGAATTCGATACGACTGCGCGCGAGGGAGGCCGAGATGATCATGCGAATGGTTTCGATCGGAACGTTGGTCTGCGCAGCAGCGTGCGCGAACACCGGGGCAAACGGCGGAGGTGGGGGCGATGACACGCCGGCGCCAGACGCGTCGACCGGCGGCCCGTCGGGAGAAGATGGAGCCGTCGCGAATGCGAAGCCGATCATCTTCACGATCGTCCTCGAGAACAAGAACGACGAGAGCATCCTCGGCTCGGCGAACGCGCCGTACCTCAACTCGCTGATCACCCAGGGTGGCCTCGCGACGAACTACAAGGACACGGTCCATCCGTCGCTCGGCAACTACCTCAACATGATCAGCGGCGCGAACCAGTACCCGGGCGTGGTCGACATCGGCCCGGAGCAATTCCCGTACTTCCCGTCGAGCGAGCAGCACCTCGGCACGCAGCTCGTCGCGGCGAACATCCCGTGGCGCGCATATCAGGAGAGCATGGGCACGCCGTGCAACCTGAGCACCGCCGGCAAGTACGCGCCCAAGCACAACCCGTTCATCTACTTCACGGACATCCAGGACGCGCCGAACAACCTGTGCGCGAGCGTCGATGTCGACTACTCGATGTTCGCGGCGGATCTCGCCTCGAACGCGTACCGCTACATGTGGATCACGCCGAACCTCGACAACGATGGTCACGATCCGACCACCGATCCGGCACTCGGCCTGCGCAACGCGGACGCGTGGATGTCGCACGAGGTTCCGAAGATCCTCGCGAGCGATGGCTTCAAGGCCAACGGGATCCTGTTCATCACGTGGGACGAGGACGAGGGTGCGAACAACGAGAAGATCCCGATGATCATCCTGTCGCCTCGGGTCAAGCAGGCGGGCATGACGGTCGACGTCGCGCTCACCCACTCGAGCTATCTCGCGACGATCGAAGATCTACTCGGCCTCCCACGGCTCGCCGCGGTGACGAGCACGCCGAGCATGATGATGTTCTTCAATCCCTGAGGCGTGCCGCGCCGGTCTTGACGTAGAACCCCCAGTAGCCGATCTGGCGCCCATAGCGCCTCGCGATCGCGGCCTCGTCGATCGCGCGACCGTAGATCATCGCGGCATCCTCGGCGAACATCGTCACCGACGGCACCTCGTCCATCCGTCCGAGCCCACGCAACAAGATCGCGCCGGCCGAGAACGGGCCGATGCCCTTGATCGAGAGCAGCGCATCGCGGGCCTCGGCGTACGGTGCGTCGCGCAAGGTCGCGAGCCCGATCGCCGCGACCCCGCGCACGACGTTCGCGATCGTCTGACCCTTCGGAGCATGACGGATCGCCTGGCCGATCTCCTCACCATCGAGCTTCGCGAGCGCGGCGAGCTCGGGCATCGCGCGCAGCGTTCGGCCGCCGACCTCCACCGGCACCCCGAAGCGATCGAGGAACCGGCGCTTCATCTGGCTCGCGCGAGTGATCGGCGAGCGCTGCATCATCACGCAGTAGACGCTGATCTCCTCGAGCGTCAGGAACCGCACGTGATGCAGCCCGTGGAGCCGCTCGATCAAACGCGTGAACGGCGCATCGCCCCGCGCGGCCGCGTATAGCGCGCTGACGTCATCGTCCGCGCCGATCCAGTGCGCGGCATGTGCGGTGGCCGCCTTCGCATCCTCGGCGCGCGGTGTCTCGATCTGAAGCGCGGCCTGCGTCTGAAGATCACGGCCACGACGGATCGTCAGCGGCACCGCTCGCCCTCCGATCGCCACCGCGGCGGTCACCGCATCGTCCTCGACGATGTACTCGCCCTGGCACGGCGGGAACCGCTTGATGAACGTCAGGGTCTGGTCGAACGAGAACGGCTGGGTCGGGGTCAGGGTGGCAGGCATGATCCCGTGTTACGCCCCTGGCGTGTCAGCCTTCTGTCAACTTTGACCACGTGATGGCGGGTTTCCGCGTGGACGTGTCAGGATGTCGCGGTCGTGAAGCGGTTTGTGTTCCCCACGGTGACCGGCGCCGTGATCCTCGCGATCTGGTGGATCGCGTCGGCGACGGGCGCCTTCCCGATCGGGACGGTGCCGTCCCCACCCGAGGTCGGCACGGCGTTCGGCCAGGAGATCGCCTCGGGGCGGTTACTCGATGACGTGATCGCCTCGCTGTACCGCGTGGCGTGGGGGTTCACCGCCGGGGTGCTCGCTGCCGTGCCGCTCGGCCTCGTGATCGGGCGCTCGGTCGCCACCCGCTCGGCGCTGTTGCCATGGATCAACTTCTTCCGCTCGCTCTCGCCGATCGCGTGGATCCCGTTCGCGATCGTCTGGTTTGGGGTGGGTGATCCACCCGCGATCTTCATCTTGTTCATCGCGGTGTTCTTTCAGATCACCCTCGCGACCTCGGCGGCGGTGGCGACCGTGCCGAAGATCTACTACCGGGTCGCCGAGGACATGGGGCTGTCCGATGCGGATCTGCTGTTCCGGATCACCCTGCCGGCGATCATGCCGCAGCTCGTGACCGCGCTGCGCGTGGCGATCGGCGTGGCCTGGATGGTCGTCGTCGCCGCGGAGATGATCGCGGTGCGCAGCGGCCTCGGATTCTTGATCGTCGACGCCCGCAACGGCCTCCGGATGGATCTCGTCGTGTGCGGCATGATCACGATCGGCGCGATCGGCATCGGCCTCGACATCCTGTTCGCGCGCCTGACCAAGATCCCGAGCGTGCGCTGGGGCTTCGAGCGATGAGCGCGTACCGCGAGTCCGCGGTCACGGACGAGGCGATCCTCGCGCTCGAGGGTGTGGGCTTCGACTATCCCAAGCTGACGGTGATCGACGGGCTCGATCTGAAGGTGGCCAGGCACGAGCTGGTGGTCTGCGTGGGCCCCTCGGGGTGCGGAAAATCGACGCTGCTCTCACTCCTCGGCGGCCACCTCGCGCCCACGCGGGGCACCGTGGTTCGCAACGGCCAGAGCCGGACCATCTACCAGGACGGCGGCCTGTTCCCGTGGCTGACGGTGCGCGAGAACATCGCCGGCGGTCTGCCCCGCGACACCGCACCCGAGGCGCGCGACAAGAAGGTCGCCGAGTGGCTCGAGATCACGCGGCTCGCCGAGTTCTCGGGCAGCTATCCCCACCAGCTCTCGGGTGGCATGCGACAGCGCGTGGAGCTCGCGCGCGCCCTCGCCGCGGAGACCGACATCCTCTTGCTCGACGAGCCGTTCAGCGCGCTCGACTATCAATCCCGCACCCGGATGCGACGCGAGCTGGTATCCACCCTCGCCGATCGCCCACGGACCGTGGTGTTCGTCACCCACGACATCGAGGAGGCGGTCCAGATCGCCGATCGCGTGCTCGTGCTCGGCAGCCGCCCCACCCACGTGCGTCGGGTCCTCGAGTTACCCGCTGGGCGCTCGCGCACACCCGCTTCTCCTGGCGTGGCGGAGGCGGAGCAGGCCATCATGGACGAGCTCGGATTGTCATGACGTACAAGCTCCGCATCAGCCTCGTCACCGTGTTCGCGCTGGTCAGCTTGACGGTGCTGCACAAGAAGCCGTGGCAGGGCACCAACGAAGCAGCCGCAGCCGAGCTCGCGGTGGGCTTTCTCCCTGTCACCTGTCACCTGACCTGCCCGGTCACCGACTTCGCCACCAAGTCCACCACCACGGGCACGCGGTTCCAGTCGCAGCGCTTCACCGAATTCCCCACCGTCGTCGAGGCGCTGAAGGCGCGGAAGATCGAGGCGACGTTCCTGCTCGCGCCGCTCGCGATGGTGCTACGCGAGCAAGGCGTCCCGATCCACATCGTCTATCTCGGCCATCGCGACGGCTCGACGGTGATCGTCGCGAAGGACTCGCCGGCCAAGACGATCCGTGATCTCCGCGGCAAGACGTTCGCCCGCCCGAGCAAGTACTCGAACCAGTATCTCGTGATCACCAAGCTGATGGAGGACGAGGGCATGCAGCCCGGCGACATCAACTTCGTCGATCTGCCGCCACCCGACATGCCGTCCGCGCTGGCCGCGGGTGCGATCGATGCGTACTTCGTGGGCGAGCCACATGCGGCGAAGGCGCAGCTCAACGGCACCGGCCGGGTGCTCTACTTCGCGAAGGACATCTGGCCGCACTTCGTGTCGTGCGTCCTCGTCGTCCGCGACGAGCTGATCCAGGAGCACCCGGAGATCGTGCGCGATCTGGTGCGCGGGATCGCCGAGAGCGGCGAGTGGGCCGAGCAGCACCGGATGGAGGCCGCGAAGGTCGCCGCCCCGTACTTCCGCCAGGACCAGAAGCTCCTCGAGTTCGTCCTGACCCAGCCCACCGATCGCGTGAGCTATCGCATGCTGACGCCGACCGACGACGACATGAAGCAGATCATGAAGTACGCGATCAAGGCCGGGATCCTGAAGCGCGAGATCGACATCAGTGACCTCGTCGATCGCCGCTTCATCCCCGACCACATCG
>JAYVRN010000926.1:0-9548 GCA_043776275.1 Myxococcales bacterium
CTCGGGGCGCTCCTTGACCATCACCGAGTAGCCCTTGTAGCGCCACGACTGCGTCGAGAACACGAACGTCGCGGGCAGCACCCGCTCGACCCCGATGCCGCCGGTGACGGGGTTCTGCGCCGTGGTGACATCGATCCCCACGAAGTCCTCGCGGTAGCGCCCGCCGACGACCTTGGTCACGCGGTAGCGAGCCACGCCCTTCTCGGTCGTGACGCGCACGAACCGGGCGCCGCCCTGCGTCTCCATCGTCGCGGTGTCGGCGCCGATCTGGATCGCGGTGCCATCGAAGGGCGCGCGGATCACGGCCGTCGCGGCATCGCGGGTCATGTTGCGCATCGGCGAGTGCTGCCAGCTCGCGTACTGCGTCGCGTGACAGTCCTCGCACGCGCGCGAACCTGCATAGTCCGCGCGCAACACGTTGCTCGCCACGGTCTGGGCCGCGGCCGGAGCCACGCGCGCAGGCGTCGCGCTCGAGCCGCACGCGGCGAGGACGCAGATCAGCAGCTGGGCAGGGGCGGACCGCACGCCCCGTTCTACCCCATCAGGCGTCTCGCTTCTTCCCCGTCGGGACCACTCGCGCGTGGTTCACCGCTGGGTCATGACGACGAGGTACTGCTGGATCAGGAACCGCTGCTCCCCGTCGAGGTTCGCGCGCTGCGCCATCTCGTCGAGCTTGGGCGGCCACTCGCTCGCGGTGTGATCCTTGGGCATCGGCGGTGCGTGGCAGTTGCCGCACTTGCGCACCATCAGCGCACGCCCGTCCTGGAGCTGCGCGAGCTCGACATTGGCGCGCGTCGCATCGGCGGTGGTCGCCGTGGGCGGGGTGACCCGGCAGCCGGCGACCAAGGCGACGAGCACGCCGACGATGACAGCCGGCCCGCGCTTCATAGCTCGATCCCGATGATCGCGCGGGCGCTGAACGCCTCCGCCTCGTCGGTGAGGCCGAAGCCCGCGGTCAGGGTGACCCAGAAGTTCGACGACGGCGCGAGGCTCACCGCCGGGCCCGCGGACAGGTACAGCTCCGACTCCTCGAGCTGCCCCCAGGTCTCCGCGCCGAGCTTGAACTTCGGATGGGCCTGATAGGTCAGGCCCGCCGCCCAGCCGAGCTCGAGCTCGGTCTCGACCGTGTCGTTGCCGACCTTGACCTCGCCGATCGCGTTCGCCGCGGCGGTGAACTTGTCGAAGTCACGGGCGACGATCACCTTGCCCTCGAGCTCGTAGACGCTCGCGCCGAAATCCTTCGCGACCTCGAGATAGACCAGCGTGTCGACCGGCCACTCGCCGCGATCGGCGAACCGATAGCGGCTCTCGAGCTTCACCGCGTCGAGCCCGAACGCCTTGCTGGTCGTCGCATCGCCGGCGACCTGCGTGAACACCGTGTAGAACGCGGCGTCCCAGTGATCGGTGATGCCGTGCTCGAGCTCGAGGATCTGCTCGTAGAACTGCGGGCTGGTCTTGTCCCAGGTGGTCCTGCCCTGCGTGTGCCACAGCTCGATCGCGGTCTTGCCCTCGGGGACCGTCGAGTACTCGTAGGTGTGCGTGAAGGACCGGAGGTCCGCGTGCGCCTCGCGGGCGACCGTGGTCAGCGCGAGCACGGCGACGAGCGACGAGGCAACGACCAGGCGGGACATGGGATGAACTTGAATATGGATTTCAAATTCGCCCGCGTCAAGCCGCATAGATCGAGTTAGATCGAGATCGAACCCTTCCGGAAGTCGGTCTTGCGGAGGTGGACGTTGATGCACACGGGACGGCCGGTCCTGGCAATTGCCTTGGCCTCGGCAAGAGTTGCGTCGACCCGGCTCGGGTCGGTCAGCACCAGCCCGACCCCGCCGTAGCCCTCGGCGACCTTGTGATAGTCGGTGCGGCGAAGGTCGCAACCCAGCGTGGTTCCGAGGATCTCCACCTGCTCGCGAGCGATCTGCGCCCACGAAGCGTCGTTGCCGATCACGGCGATCGGTGCGACGCCGTGCCGCACGTAGCTATCGAACTCGGCGAGCGAGTACGCGCTCGAGCCGTCACCCCAGATCAACCAGACCTCCTTGCCCGGCCGCACCATCGTGGCGCCGAGGGCGTAGCCACCGCCGACCCCGAGCGTGCCGAACACGCCGGGATCGAGCCACGACAGCGGCGCCCGCGGCCGCACGATGTAGCTCGCGGTGGCCACGAAGTCGCCGCCGTCGACGACGAGCACGGCATCGTCGGCCATCGCCTCCTCCATCCGCAGGAAGAAGTGGAGCGGATCGACGAGCTCTCCCGCGGGGACCGCCTTGCCAGCGATCTCGGCGTCGCGCTTGGCATCGCCCGCGCGCAGCTGCTCGGTCCACCCGCGCCACGAATCACCGGCCGAGCTCACGCGATCGCCGAGCGCGACCAGGAAGTCCCCGGCGTGCATCTCGAGGGCGATGTCGGGGCGGCGGTTCTTGCGCAGCTCGGTCGACGACAGGTTCGCGGCGATCAGCGTCCCGGCCTTGTTGATACCGCGGCCGTAGCCGAGGCGGAAATCGAACGGGAAGCCACACACCACGATGCAATCGGCTTCCTTGAGCGCCGCGCCGCGATTGTGCCGGAGCTGCAGCTCGTGCGTGCGACCGAGCAGGCCGCGCGCGGTGCCCGCGAGATAGACCGGCGCGCCGAGCATCCCGAGCGCACGTGCGAGGCGGCCCGGATCCTTGACGCCGACCATGGTCTGGCTACCGACGACGATCACCGGCTTCTGTGCGGTCTTGAACGCCGCGGCCGCCTTCTCGAGCAGGCCATCTCCGCGCAGGTTCGGCAGCGAGGGCATGTGGAACTCGGGCAACGTCGGCGCGTGGAACTGCTTGTAGAGGTGGCCCTTGATGTAGAGCTCGAGCGCCTTCGCGCCGATGCCCTTGGCCTTGCCCATCCCGGCTTCCTTCTCGTACCAGGTGCGGACGATCTCCTCGGGATAGAGCAGATCGACGGGGACCTCGATGAACACCGGGCCCGGCACGCCGCTGGTGGCGATCTGGCACGCGCGCTCGACGGTGGGGGCGAGCGCCGGGACGGTCTTCACCATCGTCGCCCACTTCGTCATCGGCTTCATGATCGAGAGCTGATCGATGTCCTGCAGCGCGCCGCGGCCCTTCAGCAAGGTCGCCGTGGAGCCGCCGAACACGATCATCGGGGTCTGCGCCATCTCGGCGTTCTTGAGCGCCGTGGCCATGTTCGTGACGCCGGGCCCGGCGGTGACCGCCGCGACGCCGATCGTCCCGGTCATCCGCGCGACTGCGTCGGCCGCGAACACGGCGTTGGCCTCGTCCCGGACGTCGACGACGCGGATCCCGCGTGTGTTCGCACCGGTCAGGATCGGCGAGATGTGGCCGCCACACAGCGCGAACAGGTGCGTCACACCGTGCCGCGCGAGAACTTCAGCGATCAGGTCACCACCGTGTGCCATGGCCGGCAGTCTCGCGCGCCGTGCTAGCGTTCCGAAAGGGGAAGCGGTGTCGAACCTCGTTCTGTATTCCATCCCAGCGTTCGTGGCGCTGCTCCTCGTGGAGCTGTGGTGGTCCCGCCGCACCACGCGCAAGGACATCCGCGGCTACTACACCAAGGACACGTTCGCGAGCCTGTCGATGGGGCTCATGAACGTCGGCATCGCCGGCGGCGCCAAGCTGCTCTCGATCCCGTTCTATGCCCTGCTCTACGAGCACCGGCTGGTCGACGTGGTGGAGGCGACGGGCGGCTGGGCGTGGCTGATCCTGTTCTTCGTCGAGGACCACTCCTACTACTGGTTCCATCGCGTGCACCACGAGGTGCGCCTCCTGTGGGCGTGTCACGTCAACCACCACTCGAGTCAG
This sequence comes from Myxococcales bacterium, assembly GCA_043776275.1. Taxonomy (GTDB): domain Bacteria; phylum Myxococcota_A; class Polyangia; order Haliangiales; family Haliangiaceae; genus JABFXX01. The sequence goes on from JAYVRN010000926.1 coordinate 3,825, forward strand.
CACTACAACCTGTCGACCGCGCTCCGGCAGCCGCTGCTGACGCCGTTCACCGGGCCGGTGTTCTGGGCGCCGCTGCCGCTGATCGGATTTCCGGTGTGGATGATCCTCACCGCGCAGGCGTGGAGCCTGATCTATCAGTTCTGGCTCCACACCGAGGCGATCGACAAGCTCGGGCCCTTCGAGTGGATCTTCAACACGGCCTCGCACCACCGGGTGCACCACGGCAAGAACCTCGCGTACCTCGACAAGAACCACGGTGGGGTCCTCATCATCTGGGATCGGCTGTTCGGCACGTTCGCGCGCGAGGACGAGCACGTGATCTACGGCCTGACCAAGGACATCGAGACCTACAACCCGCTGCGGATCGGCTTCCACGAGTTCGCCTCGATCGGCAAGGACGTGGCGCGCGCGCCCACGATCGGCGCGAAGCTCGGCTACTTGCTGGCGCCGCCCGGATGGAGCCACGATGGCTCGACGCAGACCGCGACCGAGCTGCAGCGACGAGCTAAGGGCTAGCGGGCCGCAGGAACACGAGCGCCTCCGGCGGCGTGCCCGGCAGCTCGTGCTCGATCAGGTGATCGAGCCGATCGAGCAGGACGAACACCCCGAGTGCGTTGGCGTGCAGGCCATCGAGCGCGACCAGCGTGGAGGCCGGGACCTTCTCCCCAGGGGCGATCTCGATCTCACCGCCCGCGGCGAGCGGCTCGGCCCACGAGCGGAACGGCACGAACACCACGCGCTCACGGTGTGTTGCCCACGCGGTGATCTTCGCGTCGAGCGCGTCGATCTCCGCGAGCGGCGGAATCTGATCCTTGGCGAGCATCCAGTCCGCCGCGGTCACCACGTGCGGAACATCACCGACGACGATCCACGCACCCTTTGCGCGTGCGCGCTCGAGCTCGGCGAGGCCGGTGGTCAACGCCTGCTCCCGCCAACCCGCGTCCGATGCTCCATAGAGATCCCAGAACAGGAAGTCGAGCGCGACCACGACGGTCGGCGCGAACGCGATCGCCGCATCGATCTGCCGCCGCTGATTCCCCAGGGGATCGCGGAACAGCATCACGTCGGCGAAGCTCTCGACCTTGGAGCTCCGGGCCGCCGCGGTGAACGCATCGCCGAACGGCGTCCCACCGAAGCCGGCGGATACGCTCGCACCGACGATCGCGATCCGATCGAGCGGGAGTGCTGGCTCCGTCCGCACCTTGGACGTCGGGTGACAACTGACCCCGACCGCGCTCAAGGCCAGGAGCCAGGGGTAGCGCAGTTTACCTACACCTAACCACTTGTTGTTGCGCATCTTGGACTCGTCTAATCAATGGGTTAGCAGGTGGGGACGGTTGTGCCCACCTGGGGTGTGTAACCTCATGCGCAATGTGGGTGCTGCACCCCCTTTCGCCATGAGTATCAAATAGATGAACTAGATCCCGGGTCCAGATCCCGGGCGGCACGACCGTTGCTGTACCATGGGCTCATGCTGGCCGGTCTTCGTCCGCTCTCTACCCGTACGGGGCTTGGCTCGCGTAAGGCGATGCTCGAGACCCTGGTTCGCCAGCTCAACATGGTGCGCCTCTCGGTGGGTGCCCTGGCGCTGGTCTCCCTGGTCGGATGTACCGGCCTCATTGATGACGGCAACACCGGTCTGACCAAGGAAGAGGCCGCTGCCCGAAACGCGTGGATCAACTCCGCGGCCCCTGTACTTACGACCAATTGCGTCGCTTGCCACAACGGTTCGCGGGCGATGATCGAGTTCCTCACCGGCGCCGATGACATCGAGCGCCGTACGGCGATCCTCGCATTCACTCCCGCGGTCATCAACCTCGAGGCCCCGGCGTCCTCTCGGCTGCTGACGAAGGGCGTTCACGACGGCCCGGCCCTGCTGGCCTCCGAAGCCTCGGACATCCTGGAGTGGATCAAGAAGGAGAAGGACGCCCAGCCTGCCCCTGAGGAGACGGGCCCCACCCTGGAGACGGTCCAGTTCACCCCCCTCATCTGCACGGCCGGCACCCCGCCCGCCGCGACCTGTCCGGTCAACGACGTCGACCTCACCGACCTCGGCCTCGCGGGCGCCAAGCTCCACTTCGTGGCGCAGGCCCTCGGCTCGGGCCTCTACCTGAACCAGCTCAGCGTGATCGCGGCGGCGGATGGCATCTACCTCGAGCACCCCCTGTTCGCCTCGTATCCGGCCGACGGCTCGGAGACCCGGTTCGACACCATCGATCGGTTCTTCAACGTGAAGATCAACGCGATGGCCAATGTCACCGAATCGATCGGTGGCGGCACCGCGGCCTTCATCGGCTTCACGGCGACCGACAAGATCTCGATTCACTTCAAGTCGCTCAAGGCGTTCCAGCCTGACGCCGGTGGCGGTGGCGGTGGTGGTGATACCGGTGGTGGCTGCAAGGCCCTCGCATCGTTCAAGACCAACGCCCAGGCGCTGTTCCGCACCGCGGTCGGCGGCGCCGGCAACAACTGCGCGGGCTGTCACCTCGGTGGCAATGCACTGTCGGCGATGAACCTCACCGGCATCGCAGCGACCGATGACCCGACGATCCAGACGGTGTGCAATCAGATCCGCACGCGGATCAACACGACCGATCTCAATCAGAGCGGCATCTATCTCGCCGCCGACCCCGCCAACATGAATCACCCGTTCAAGTTCACCGCCGCACAGCTGACGACGTTCAAGAACGGCGTGAACGTGTGGATCAATGCCGAGAAAGTTGCACCTTAAGGAGCCATGATGAAGAGGATCTCGATTTTGCTCGTGGCCGCGACCTCCTTCGCGGTCCCAGCGTGTACCGGCCAGGACCCCGGAACCGGCGGCGGTGATGACACCGGCTCTGGTAGCGGATCTGGCGGTGACGAATGGGACCAGCTCCTTGGAACCCGTGAACTCGACTACAACGCGGCACTCAAGATCGCGGCGCTTCGCCTGACCGGCGACGTGCCGACGATGGATGAGATCGTCGCGATCCAGAGCGCACCCGACGACGCGGCCAAGAAGGTCGCGTACGAGACGCGGATCCAGGACTACATGGGTCGTCCGACGTTCACGCGTCAGATGGTCGCGTTCTGGCGTGACACCTTCAAGATGGGTGACACGGCCGAGATGGATGCTGCCCCGGCGTTCGCCGCGCAGCTCTCCGTCGAGAACCGCTCCTACCTCGAGCTGTTCACCGCGACCACCGGCAACTGCCCCACGGTCGATGCGAACCTCACGACGATCACCGGCGCGAACTGCGTCGGGACCGGCCCGCAGGCCGGCGTGCTCACGAACACCGGCGCGATGAAGCAGTTCTACTCGAACTTCGCCTTCCGGCGCGTCCGCTGGGTCCAGGAGACGTTCGACTGCGCCAAGTTCCCGGTCGAGATCAGCGGCACCCCGCAGGACGTCGGTGGCGCGGCCCCGTACATCGGCGTGTGGCCGTTCCAGAGCATCTCCGGTCTCTCCACCGGCCGCGTCAACTTCCAGGACGTGTCCGCCGTGGTCTGCGCGAACTGTCACCAGTCGCTCAACCACATCGCGCCGCTGTTCGCGAACTACGACATCATGGGTGTCTACAAGACGACGATCAGCGTCCCGACGCCACTCGACAACGCGCCGATGGCGCAGCTCACCGACTACCTCCCGGCGACGGAGCAGACCGCATGGCGCTACGGCGTTGCCGCGGCTGACCTCCCGAGCCTCGGCGCAGCGATGGCCGCGGACAAGGACGTCCAGAAGTGTGCCGTCGCCCGCGTCTGGAACTGGGCTCTCGGCAAGACGGATATCGTCGACACGCTGCAGGAGGTGCCGATCGAGACCGTCCAGGCTCAGGTCGACGCGTTCGCCGCCAACGGCTTCAAGATGAAGGACCTCATCTTCGCCGTCTACACCAGCGATGACTTCGTCAAGTTCTGAGGAGACGACCATGAACCGAGCAATCAACCTCACGATCCTGGTCGCCTCTATCGGGCTTGTGTCGGCATGCACCGACGAGCCGATCGATGGTGACAACACGCCGCCGTCGGGGGCCACCTCCGGCGACGAGAGCTCCACCTTCGACCACATGAACGACGGCATCTCCCCGTGGGAGCTGCTCGATCGGCTGCAGAAGGAAGGGCCGCCCCGCTACACCTCGCATGTCCACAGCTGCCCGAAGGTCCGCTATGCGACCCTCGGTCGGGTGCTGACGTCGCTCGGTGTCGCCAACGTCGGCGGGACCGCCGCTGCGCTGTCGGCCGCGGACCTCTACAACACGGGCGACAACGCGATGGGCGCGTCGAACTACGCCAACCGCATCCGCGAGAACATCGGCATCTCGACCTCGGGCGCCTCGCGCGAGTTCGACATCTTCGCCGCCGCGGCCCCGGAGATCATCACCAAGATCGGCACGCTCGACCGGTGCAAGACCGGCGGCCCGACGGGTGCTCCGGCCTCGCTGTTCAACGCGAGCAACCAGTGTGAGGCCAGTGGCATCACGTGCCTGATCGGGACGCCCGCTCAGGCCGCGCACCTCGACCTCTGTAACCTGACCATCTCCAGCGCCTCGACCCCTCAGGTCGGTCAGCGCCTTGCCGTCGCGGCCCTCCTGGCTGCGGCCTACACCTGCGAGTAGAGAGGAACACTGACCATGGCAAAGTCCAAGACGACAGAGCGTGACGAGAACCGTCAGCTCACGCGCCGCGCCCTGATCAAGTGGAGCGTCGCCGCGGGTGCCGCCCTCGGTGTCTCTCGCGCCAAGGTGTTCGACATCCTCGCAGGCACGGCGGGCAACGAGCTCGCCTACGCCGCCGCCGACAATGCGTTCACGCGCTCGATCCACATCGTTGCCGGCAACGGTGGCCTCGCGTGGTTCCAGCTGCTGTGGCCGCAGGTCGATGTGGCGATGGCGAACAACACGAACTTCGCCTGGCACAAGCCCGGCATGGCCACGCTGGTCGCGGGCACCGCGAAGCCGCTGGCGATCGGACCGGATACGCCGTGGGCCAACTTGCCCGCCGGTCGTCAGGTCACCGTGTTCACGTGTGGATCGAACGAGACCCACACCAACCAGCCGCAATCCGTCGTCGGCCTCAACGGCGCGAACATCTTCTCGGTGGCGAGCGCGCTGCAGTCCGCGAACCCGTCGGTCATCCCCGCGGTGACCATCGGCGACGTCGACTTCGGCACGGCACCGGGTGGTGCTCGGCCCGCCAACGTCAACAACGGCGAAGGCATCGTCGGCCTGTTCAACAGTGCGGCGTCGCGCGCCGGCGGCCTCCTCGCGGTCAAGGCAGACGCGGACCTCTACAAGGCCCACTACGACGCGTTCATCCAGCTCAACAAGGCGTCGAATCGTTCGACGACGAAGATCGCGTACGGCACGGCCCAGGGCGCCGCGCAGTTCCTCGGCAAGAACCTGTCTGCCCAGCTCGCGATCCAGCCCGCGGACCTCACGCGGTACGGCATCAATGGCAACACGCGCGCCAACGTCGCGGCGATCGGCAAGGCGTTCATCGTCGCGGTGAAGGCCTTCAAGATGGGCCTCACCAACTCGGTGACCCTGCCGGCCATGCGTGACGATCCGCACGGTGCATTCGACAACGGTGACGTCAACACGGTGCCCGCGCAGCTCAAGGGCGTGTTCGACGGCCTGATGGCGGACCTCGTGGCGACCGTCGATGACAACACGCTGAAGGCGCTCGCGGACGACACCGTGATCACGATCCACGGTGATACGACCAAGAACTGCCTGCAGCGCG
>JAYVRN010000927.1:0-9542 GCA_043776275.1 Myxococcales bacterium
CCGCTGCCTCGCGCCACCCACGCGTTCTTGCTGTGGACCCCGGTGTTCGCCGTGTCGGTGCTGATCGGAGCCGTGGGCTGGGGCACCGAGTTCGCGCACTTCAACGCGTACATGCCGGCCTTCCTCCACGGCGCGCTGGCGGCGGGCGCCGCGATCCCCGCGCTCTACGCGTGCACACGGCTGTGGTGGGGCGATCGGCCGCGGGTCGAGCTCGGTGCGAACATCGCCGCGCTCGCCGCCGCCATCCCGCTCGCGCTCGCGTGCTGGACCAGCCGCTGGAACCCGCAACGCTACATCCCCACCGACAAGGATCGCGCGGCCGGCGCCAAGCTCGTCGAGCGGATCCGCGCGATCGACGGCGACGTGTGGATCCCTTCGCATCCTTGGTACGCGTACCTCGCCGGCAAGACGCCGCACGTCCACCGCATGGGGATCAAGGACGTCACCGCACGCCAGCCGCGCGAGGTGCTCGGGCTCGACGAGGCGCTGCGCACGCACGCCTTCAGCGCGATCGTGCTCGACGAGCGCGACGTCAACACCGAGGTCGCGGGGGTCAACCTCTACTACCGCCCGGCGCTCGAGCTCCCTGCCGACGAGCGCCCGCACGTCTACACCGGCGCGACGATCCAGCCCACCTCGATCTGGGTGCCGGCGATCACCGCCACGCCTCCCACGGGCACGCGGGTCCAGTTCGACTTCGAAGGGCTGACCTGGGAGGGCTGGGGGCTGTCGGGCCCGGCGTGGGGCAAGCGTCCAGAGGCCGAGTCTCAGCCCGGGCAGGGCCTCGTGCTCGGCGCCGGTGGCCGGCGGTTCGCGACGAGCATGCACGATGGCGATGCGGCGATCGGTCGCGTGACCTCGGCGGCGTTCCCACTCGACGGCACCACGTTGTCGTTGCTCGTCGCCGGGGGCACCGATGCCTCCAAGCTTCGCGTCGAGCTGTGGGCCGTGGGTGAGCCAAAGCTGCTCGGCACCGCGAGCGTGCCCGAGCCGGGCGGTGAGACGCTGCGGCGGGTCTCGATCGATCTCACGCCGTTCCAGGGCAAGGGCCTGCAGGGCAAGCTGGTGCTCGTCGATGACAGCACGACCGGCCACCTCGACGTCGATGACGCCTGGGTCGGCAGAACGCCGTAACCCGATTCGTGCGACCGTCCGGGCATGACCCGCACGCGTGCCACCGTGATCGCGTTCTCGATCTCCGCAGCCTCGATCGCCTCGGCCCTGTGGGCCGTCCCCGCGAGCGCCGACGAGGCGGTGGCGCCGAGCGCCAAGCGCCGTGAGCCGTCCGCGGGCTCGGCGAGCGTGGCCGGTCCTCGCGACCAGAGCGATCCGCTCGGAGCCGGCACCGGCGCCGGGTACGCCTCGCGACGCCCGATGCCCGTGCCCAAGCCAGTCCCGTTCAAGCCGCCCGCCGAGATCGCCGCGCTCGCCAAGACGCTGGCCGGCACCTGGAGCTGCAAGGGCAACACGTCGCGTGGTGACGGCTCGTCGACGCCCCTGTCGGCCACCGTCGTCAGCCGGCTCGATCTCGACAACGCCTGGATCTCGACGACCCTCGTCGAGAGGGGCGGCACGCTGAAGTGGACCGAGTACCGGACCTATGACCCGCGGGCCAGCCAGTGGACACGGATCCAGATCGCGAACACGACGGGCCACGTGATCTCCACGTCACCGGGGGAGCAGACCGGCAAGTGGACGTGGACCGGCACGGCGAGCTCCCCGTTGGGCTCGCTCCAGCTCCGCGACTACGAGCAGAAGGACGGCAAGTCGCTCAAGCTGTGGGGCGAGGCGCAGATCAGCGGCGCCTGGCAGAAGCTCTACGAAGTGACCTGCAAGAAGTAGCCGGCGCGCTACGGCTTCTGTGCGGTGCGCGGCGGATCGCGGAACACGTACATGGTCTTGACGCTGCGGACCTCGCTGTTCGAGCGCGCCACGACGGTGACCATGTTCGAGCCCGGCCACAGGGGCAGCTCGGTGGCGAAGTCCAGGCTCTTGGGATCCTTGCCGCCGCGGTTCGAGCGGTAATAGACCTTCCGCGAATCGATCTTCGCGCGCGAGTTCGAGACGAAGATGTAGACGTCCTCGACGTGGGTCTCGTCGGTGACCACGCCGTTGAGCTTGTAGGTCTCGTTGCTGGTCTCGAGGGCCTTGGTGTTGACGGCGATCGCCGGCGGTGTGGAGTTCCAGATCTGCGTGAATGATCCGGTGCCCGATCCGCCGGTCGACAGCGCCGAGCTCGGGATGAACCCGATGCGCGTGCCGCCCGCGTTGAGCTTGACCTTGGTCCACGGGCCGAACGAGCCCATCGCCGCGAAGCTCGCGCCCTTGGACGCGAGGCCGACCTGCTCGGTGTCCTCGGAGGCGCCGGAGCGGATCGTGATCGGCGCCTTGACGGTGACGTCGCCGCGCTGCGGCTGGCCAGCGACGCTCGGTGCGACCTTGAACTTCAGCTTCTGGCTTGTCTGGACGTCGAGCGCCGAGTCGTACGCCATCAGCTCGACCACGACCTCGTCGCCCTTGAGGGTGGAGTCGGTGGCGAGCGGGAACTCGAAGTCGCGGACCTGGCCCGGGGCGAGCGGCGCATCCTTCATCGAGGCGCGGCTCTTGTCGAGCACCACACCATCGCCCGTGGCGTTGCGCAGCATCACCTCGGCGTCCTGGGTGGCGCCGGGTCCGGTGTTCTTGACCTGCACGGCGAGCTTGAACCGCTCGCCCCGCTGGACCAGGCCGTCGCCGTTGCCTTCATCGATCAGCTGGTACGCGTAGGCGAACACCGGACGGGGCGCCGCGTCGATGCGGACCACGGTCGGGGTGACGCGCGCGGTAGAGGACTTGGCATCGCGGACCTCGAGAGTGAGGCGGTCCACGCGGTCGAGCGCATCCTTCGGCACCTGCATCTTCGCGGTGTACGTCTTGGTCTCGCCGGGACCGACCTTGCCGATCGGGAGCTCGGAGTCCTCGAACACCGGGTCATCGCCCTGGATGCGCGAGAGCACGCGGTACGCCGCGCCCGTGCCAGTGTTCTTGATCGTCGCGGTCACGGAGACCACGTCGCCGGCCTTCACGTTGGCGGCGGGGACGGTGGTGAGCTGCACCTCGAGGTTCGGCGTCTCCGCCGTGGCGCTGGGGGCGGACCAGTCGATGCCGATCGTGCCCAGGGCGGTGACGAGCTTCTTCTCCTCGTCGCCGCGGACCTTCAACACGAGCTTGTTCGCGCCGAGCACCAGCTTGGGCCGCGATGCGGACTGCACGCTCGACACGAGGTCCTTCGCGAACTTCATCTCGAAGTCCTCGACGATCTCGTCGTCATCCGGGCCGTCCTCGTCATCCGGGGGGGCGGTGGCGGCCGGATCGCCGGCGGCGGGCTTCTTCTTCTCGACGAGGAACGGCACCTCGTACGCGGGCTTGTCCGTGTCCTTGGCGTAGGTGGACACCAGGTGGGCGTCGAGATCCTTCTCGCCGTACGTGCGCGTGGGCGCGAGCATGCGGACGAAGTCGCTCGGCGCATCGTTCTTCTCGGGGATGTACATCCGCTGGAGCTGGATGTCGGGGACGATGCCGAGGTTCTGGATCGAGCGATCACCCGGGGTCAGGTACTGGGCGATCGTGAGCTTCAGCTTGCTCTTGTCCTCGTTGTCGTAGAGCTCCTGCACGGAGCCCTTGCCGAACGTGCGCGTGCCGATGATCGCGGCGCGATCGAGGTTCTTGAGCGCGCCGGCGACGATCTCGGAGGCCGAGGCCGAGCCGCCGTTGACGAGCACGACGAGGGATGACGTCGTGTCGCCGAATCCGCGCTCGGCGCGGCGGGCCTCGCGGTCACGCCCGGAGACCGTGCTGACGATCGTGCCGGAGTCGACGAACAGGTCCGAGAGCTGCACGGCTTCCTCGAGCAGGCCGCCCGGGTTGTAGCGCAGGTCGAGGATCCACGAGGTGGCGCCCTTCGCGCTCATCTCCTTCATCGCCTCCGCGACGTCGTTCGCGATGCCCTTCGAGAACTGCTTGACCTTGAGGTAGCCCACACCCTTGTCGAGCAGCTTGTGCTCGACCTGGCTGACGCGGATCACGTCGCGGATCAGATCGAAGCGGAGGAGGGCGGCCTCGCCCTTGCGCTCGACCCACAGGGTGACGCCAGTCTTCGGGTCACCACGCATGCGGTCCACGGCCTCGTTGGAGGTCAGGTTCTCGGTGGGCTCGCTGTTGATCCGGACGATGTGATCGCCGGCCTTGATGCCCTTCTTCCACGCGGGCGTGTCCTTCATCGGCTTCACGACCGTGAGCTTCCGCTCGATCATCCGGATCACGATGCCGAGGCCGCCGAACTTGCCGCTCGTGGAGACGTCCATGTCGCGCGCCTGCTCGGGATCCATCAGGATCGAGTGAGGATCGAGCGTGGACAGCATGCCGTTGACCGCCGCGTACTCGACCTTCGCGAGATCGCCGCCGGCGTTCATGTTGGTCTCGATGAAGCGGAAAACCTTTTTCAGCTTGATCGTCATCCGCCACGGCGAATCGACGTCGCTGGTGTCGAACACTTCACGCTTGTCGTTGACCGCCACGGTGATCTGGTTGCGCACCGGATCGGGCTCGATCAACACCTCGGGCACGTTGAACTGCACCGAATCGAGCGCGGCGTAGAGCATCTTCTTCGGATCCACGCGCGCCGGATCGACGTAGCGATCCTTGATGCGGAGGAGCGTCTTGTTGAAGATCGCGAGTGCGGAAAGATCGTGGCGCGGCGCCTGGGCTTGGCCCGGCGCAGCACGAACTTCCTGCATATCGAGATCGAGGGACACGACGCCCTCGGGGGACTGTCGGATCACGGTGAGGACGAGTGCGAGAGCACCCGCGACCCCCACCAGGGCCAGGTTCAGCCGGCTGCGCATTCAACGATTATAGGGCGCAAACCCCGAGGCGCCAGGCGCAGATCAGCTGCGACGACTGGGACACCGGCTGATACCGCGAGTGGTCGCATGTAGTACAGTCTCGACGACGCGATGGCAGACCGCATCACCAAGCCTGCCGCGGGCAAGAAGCGGTCGAAGAAGGTGATCGACGTCGGCGAGGAGCCGGCCGAGAAAGATCCCGAGGCCGAGGAAGGCGTCGACGAGGACGCCGAGCCCGAGCCGGACGCTGAGGACAAGGACACCGAGGTCGATCCAGACCTGGTCGACGCGGCTGCGGAGATCTCCGAGACCGAGAACGTCGATGACCTCGAGGACCCGCCGATCGCGAAGGTCGCGGCCTCCCGTGGCGGGTCCCTGGCGCGGCGCGACCCGATGGCCGCGTACATGAACGAGGTCCGGCGGTTCCCCCTGCTCACTCCCGAGGAGGAGAAGGGCCTGGCCACGCGGCTGGTCGAGCACGGCGATACTTCGGCGGCCCGAAAGCTGATCGAGGCGAACCTCCGGCTGGTGGTCAAGATCGCCTACGAATACCGGCGCGCGCACCGCAACCTGCTCGACCTGGTCCAGGAGGGCAACATCGGCCTGATCCAGGCGGTCTCGAAGTTCGATCCGTATCGCGGCGTCAAGCTGTCGAGCTACGCGGCGTTCTGGATCCGCGCGTACATCCTCAAGTTCATCCTCAACAACTGGCGGCTGGTGAAGATCGGCACCACCCAGGCGCAGCGCAAGCTGTTCTTCAACCTCCGCAAGGAGCGCGAGAAGCTCGAGCAGAACGGGTTTCACCCCACGACGGCCCTGCTCGCCGAGAAGCTCGACGTCAGCGAGAAGGACGTCATCGAGATGGAGCGCCGGCTCGGCTCGCCCGAGGCGTCACTCGATGCGCCGCTCGGCGCGGGCGATGACGGCGGTGAGCGCACGCGGCTCGACTACATCCCGAGCGACGACGAGCGCCCGGATCGGCAGGTCGCGCAGAGCGAGTTCGCCCAGCTGCTGCGCGGCAAGCTCGAGACCTTCGCCTCGACGCTCGAGGGCCGCGAGCAGACGATCTTCCGTGATCGGTGGCTGACCGAGGATCCCCTGACCCTCCAGGAGATCGGCGATCGGTACAACGTCAGCCGCGAGCGAGCGCGCCAGCTCGAGAAGCGCATGCTCGATCGCCTGAAGAAGTACCTCGAGGCCGAGCTCGGTTCTGCCGTCGACATCGATGCGATGATCCGTGAGTGACCGGGGCACGCTGTTCGTCGTCGGGACGCCGATCGGCAACCTCGAAGACCTCTCGCTGCGCGCCGCGCGCGTGCTCCGCGAAGCCGACGTGATAGCCGCCGAGGACACGCGCTCCGCCAAGCACCTGCTCGCGCACGCTGACCTCCACGGGCCGGTCAATCCGGCGCGCAAGATCGTCTCGCTGTTCGAGGGCAACGAGGCCGAGCGATCGCAGGAGCTGGTCGCCGCGCTCGAGGAAGGCCGCACCGTGGCCGTGATCAGCGAGGCCGGGATGCCCGGTGTCTCGGATCCGGGCGCGCGCGCGGTGGCGGCGGCGGTGACGAGCGGCGTGCGGGTCGAGGTGGTGCCCGGCCCGTCGGCCTCGCTGGTGGCGCTCGTCGGCTCCGGGCTTCCCACCCATCGGTTCACGTTCCTCGGGTTCCCGCCGCGCGAGACGGGTGCGCGGCAGGAGCTGATCGGCACCCTGCGCGACGAGCTGGCGACCATGATCTTCTACGAGGCTCCCGATCGGGTGGGCGCCACGCTCGCGGATCTCGCCGCGGGGCTCGGGCAGGGCAGGCGGGCGAGCCTGGGCCGCGAGTTGACCAAGGTCTACGAGGAGCACGTGCGCGGGACCCTCGCCGAGCTCGCCGCGAAGTACGCGAGCACCCCGCCGCGCGGCGAGTGCACGCTGGTCGTCGAGGGCGCCACCGAGGTCGCCGCGACGATCGACATCGAGGCCGAGCTCCGGCGCCTTCTGGCCGAGGGGCTGGGTCCGCGCGATGCGGCCGCGCGGCTGGTGATCGTCACCGGCAAGCCGCGACGCCAGCTCTACCAGCTCGCCCTCTCGCTGCAGCGCACCGAGCCAGCCTCCGAGCCCGAGGATCCTCCCGCGTGACCGAACCCGTCCAGTTCAGCGGCGAGCTGCCGCACCTCACCACGCGCCGGCGCACGCTGCCGTGCGGACTCGACGTCGTGGTTCACGCGGATCACGCGGTCCCGCAGGTCGCGGTCAGCGTCTGGTACAAGGTCGGCAGCTCCGACGAGCGTCCGGATCGCACCGGCTTCGCGCACCTGTTCGAGCACCTGTTCAAGAGCCCGGCGTCTCGCCTCGGCGGTCATCACTACGAGGTGCTCAAGCGCGCCGGTGCCACCGATGCGAATGCCTCGACCAGCGCAGATCGGACCGCCTATCACGAGGTGGTCCCGTCGCATCAGCTGTCGCTCGCGCTGTGGATCGAGAGCGATCGCATGGGCTACTTCGCGCCCGCGTTCGACAACGATCGCCTGGTCGCGCAGCAGGCCGTCGTCCGCGCCGAGCGCCGGCAACGCTACGAGAACGTGCCGTACGGCGCGGAGCACTTCGCGCTCGGCTGCGCGCTGTATCCCGAGGATCATCCGCTCCGCCACACCACGATCGGCCGCCACGAGGACATCCAGGCCGCCACGTTCGACGACGTCCTCGCGTTCTATCGGACCTGGTACGTCCCCGCCAACGCCACCCTCGTGCTCGCCGGCGATGTCCCCGACGATGTCGATGCGCAGCTCGATCGTTACTTCGGCAGCTTCCCTCGCTCCGTTCGACCCACCCGGCCCACGCCGATCGCGCCTCCGCCGGCGCCGCACCGCGAGGAGCTCGCCGATCCGTTCGCCGCGCTCGGCCGGATCCATCGCGTGTGGCTCGGCCCCACGGCGCTCGCGGACGGTGACGCCGAGCTCGACCTGTTGACCACCGCGTGGTGTGCCGTGGGCACCGGTGCGCTGTGGCGCCGCCTGGTCTACGAGACCCAGCTCGCCCAGCGCGTCTCCGCGTGGACGATCAACGGGCGGCTTGGCGGCGAGACCCACGTGGCGATCGATCTCCGCACCGGCGCCGATCCGGCGAAGGTCCGCGCGATCCTCGACGAGGAGTGCGTGAAGGGGATCGATGCGCGCGCCCTCGAGCGGGCCGTCACCCGCCGCGAGGCCGGCACGATCTGGTCGCTCGGCACCCTGCTCTCGCGCACCCGGATGCTCCAGCGTGGGGTGCTCTACGCCGAGGATCCCGATGCGCTCGCGGGCGAGCTCGCGCGTCATCGTGCGGTGACGCCGCAAGCGGTCGAGGCGGCGATCGCGCGCTGGCTCGATCCCGCGCACCGCGTCGAGGTGACTACGGTCCCGGCGTCGGCTGCTTCACGACCTTGAGGACCTTCTCGATGTCCTTGGTCATGTGGACCTTGTTCTGATCGTCGACCCACACCACCTCGAAGTCGGTCAGCTTCTCGCGCTGGATCAGGGCGAGTGACTGCTTCCAGCCGAGGATGAACAGGACCTTGGACCAGGCGTCGGCAGTGAACGCATCCTTGGCGCGGACGGTCACCGAGCGCGAGGCGTGGGCCGGAAAGCCCGTGCGCGGATCGAGGATGTGGTGGTAGCGGATGCCGTCCTTCGGGTTCACGAAGCCGCGCTCGTAGTCCCCCGAGGTCGAGAACGAGTGGTCCTCGATCGGTGCGAGCGCGAACATCGAACCTTCGGGGCCGCGCGGATCGCGGATGCCCACGACCCACGGATCCGCGTCCTTCTTGCCGGCGACGTACATGTCTCCGCCGGCCTGGACCATGAAGTCCACGAAGCCCGCCTTGTGGAGGATCTCGACGCACTTGTCGACGGCGTAGCCCTTCGCGATCCCGCCGAGCGTGATCGACATGCCCTTTTTGTCGAGGAACACCGACTTTGCCTTCGGATCGAGCTTCAGGTGCTTCCAGCCGATGTTGGCGAGGCGCTTCTTGACGTCCGCCGGATCGGGGAGCGTGTAGTCCATGTCCTGGTCGAACTTCCACAGGCCCTTGAACGCGCCGACCGTGATGTCGAAGATGCCCTTGCTCCGCTTCGAGACATCGAGGGCTCGCGCGATCACCGCATAGGTCTCGTCCGAGACCACGACGGGTTTGACCCCGGCGGCGAGGTTGACCTGCGAGACCTCGGACGTCTCCGTCCACGTGGTCATCACGCCATCGAGGCGCTTCATCTCCGCGAACACGTCGTCGGCGCCCTTCTGGGCCTTCGCGGCGTCATCGGTCCACACGAACACGGTGACCACCGTGCCCATCGCCGTGTTGGTGAACGTGAACTTCTGATCGGGGGACTTGGCGCTACCGCCACCTGCGGCGGCCGTGCCGACCGTCGCGAGCGCCAGGCACAGTGCGACCAGCGCGCGGTTCATCACGCCACCCAGTGAACGACGCGCAGCACGATCAGCACACCACCGACCCCGAGGGCGACCAGCACCGCCACGACGGACATCGCGAGCGTGCCCTGGGTCTCCTGCTGGATCCCCTTCCACATGCCGAAGCACGCAGGGATCGCGCCGAGCGCGGCGATCACACCACCGGCGATCGAGCCGTGAGTCAGGCCCTGGATCGCGGCGATCGCGATGCCGATCGCGACCGCGATGAG
>JAYVRN010000928.1:0-2842 GCA_043776275.1 Myxococcales bacterium
CTGCCCGCGCCGCCGCTGCCGCTGCCCGCGCCGCCGCTGCCCGCGCTGCCGCTGCCCGCGCCGCCGCTGCCCGCGCCGCCGCTGCCCGCTGCCTCCGCACTCGCGCTACCCGCGCTACCCGACCCCGCGCCACTCCCCTCGTTGCTCCCCGACGCGGCGGGACCGACGGGCGTGCCCGGCGCCGTGCCACCGCTGGGATCTGCGAACACCACGGTCAGCATCCGATCGAGCGCGTGGAAGTCCGAGTACGTGATCCGGTTCCACGACGACGCCGCCGGGTTCTGATCTCCAGTCTTCTTGTCGACGCGAACGACGTTGAGCTTCCAGCGATCGCCGACGCGCGGCGGGGTGATCACGGACATCGCCGGGTCGCGGCCCTTCACTGCCGCCCACGGGATCGCGATCTCGACATCCCAGCCGGTGTCGACATCGCCGCCCTGATCCGGCGTGCCGCGCATGGTGACCGCGGTGGTCATCCCCGAGTCCCACGCCTCGTCTCCCTTCGCGGCGCGCCCCTGCGCGAACCACGAATCGAACGTCGCGTTGTTCGGGTTGACCTGGAGCTCGACGTATCCGCGCTTGTTGCCATCGGCGTCGATGAACAGCTCCACGCAGTCCGCCTTCCACAGCGGATCGTCGTGCTTCTTGTACTCGCTGAACACGTCGCTGTCGGTGATCGAGATGAACGCGTACAGGTTCTGATCGTCCCAGGTCAGCCGCGCGATCGCCTTGCCCACCGGATCCGGGCTGCCCTCGGCGGTGACCAGCTCCGGCGAGGTGAGCGCGCCGCTCCAGCCAAGGTCACCGGCGACGCCATCGATCACGATCGGTCCGCGTGCGTACGGCACGTGGATCGTCCCGGGTGGAGGCGGCGCCTTCGAGAGATCGACCTCGAACACGCGCGCGATCACGGCGTTGTCCACGACCTTGGGGCCCTGTGCCGCCATCCGATCGCCCACGCCGTGGGCCCCCGTCGCGATCAGGCCGACGGACAGCGTCGCCGTCACGGAGCGCCAGTCCGGCCGTAGCGTGATCTCCTGCGGATCCTCGATGATCTCGCCCGCACGCCACGTCGACGGCCCGTGCGCGATGCCCATGTCGGTGTCGGGCAACGCCATGAAGTCCGGCTGCCCAGCATCGCCGCGGAACAGCGTGAACGTGTTCCACCCCGGCCCCGGCGGCGCGATCACCTTCCAGTAGTGGATGATCTTGACGACCGCGCCGGGCGCGATCCGCGTCGCATCGACGGTGTTGCCGAGATAGACCACCTTGCCGCCGAGCGTGACGTCGAGTGCGGCGGTCAGGTTGGCCGGCGGTGCGGTGAGCAGGTGCTTACCGACGTACCCGGGCTCGATCTTCTTGGGTTGCGGCCCCGGCCCCTTGTCGACGCATCCGGCGACGACGAGGGCGAGAGCGACGAACGTCCGCATGGCCGTACCTTATACGATGAGATCCGAGGCGTCCTGGAACAACGCGCGGTTTGCGGTCTCGCGCGCCACCACCAGCTTCTCGACCTCGGCGAGCAGCTTCGGGTGCTTCTTGGCGACCGCATCGAAGTCCGAGCGCGCGAGGCGGAGTAACACCGCGGGCTCGAGGGCGCTGACGCTCGCCACCGCCTTGACCCCGCTGACCAGCGAGATCTCGCCGACCGCGGCCCCCGGCCCGAGCTCCGCGATCGGGCTCCCCGCGCTCTCGACCTGACACCTGCCCGAGACCACGACCCACAGGTACTCGTTGGTCTGGCCCTCGCGAATGAACGTCGTGCCGGGCGCGACGAGCTCCACCGAGAACTTCGCGAGCAAGGCCTCGCGATCGTCATCTCCGAGCGCGCGGAACAGCTCGCTGGTCCGGGTCAGGTTCGAGAGCAGCCGCGCTCGTGCGTGGTGCGCGAGCACCTCGGCGAGCTTGGGATGCTTGGTCGCGGCGTTCTCCACCGCGCGTGCTGGGATCTCGAGCACCCACACATCGTCGCGCGCGGTGACCCGCGCCGTGCGCTTGGTTCCACCGACGAGCGCGATCTCTCCGAAGAACGCGCCCGAGTGCAGCTCGCCGAGCTCGGCGCCATCTCGCGCGACGCTCACCGTGCCGTGCGCGAGCCAGTACAGCGCCGTCGCGGGCTGCCCGATCTCGATGATCACCGCACCCGCGGCGAACGCGCGTGCCGTCATCACGCCGACCAGCGCGCGCGCACCTGGCTTGGACAGCGCGGACAGCAGCGGTGCCGGCGGGACCTTCGCGAGCTGCCGCGCGACGAGCCACGCCCCGAGCTTGTCGACCGTGGCGCGCGCTTGCTCGAGGGGGGTGCCGGCTGGCGCCGCGAACACTGGCGGCTCCTCGGGCGCGGGCGGTGCCGAGAACGCGAAGTGCGGACCACCCGTGGCGAACGTCTCGATCACCTGATCGATCAGCTCGGGGCCCTTCTCGCTGCCCAGCGCGGCGAGGTGGCGACCGCATGCCACGGCGAGCGCGACCTGCCCGCCGATCCGTGCGCCCTCGCCGATCGTGGCGAAGACGCGCTCGGCGTCCTCGGCGTTGCCGAGCAGGTGGTGGAGCGCGGCCAGCTCGAGCCAGCGGCCATGATCGAGGGGCTGCTCGCGGAGGCGCTTCGCCGCGCGCTCCAGCTGTTGGGCAGTTGCTGTCACGCTGCGAGTGTAGCGCTACCAGTGCATCAGCGTGTACCCGCCGCCCGGCTGCGCGGTCTGCGCGCCACCGACCTCGGGGAGCACCATGCGGCCGGTGTTGCTCGACGACGACTTGTCGTTGACGATCTGATAGACGACGTACGCGCTGACCGCGACGACGGCCCAGAACCACCACTTCTTGTAGATCGGCGCGGCCTTCT
>JAYVRN010000929.1:0-2840 GCA_043776275.1 Myxococcales bacterium
TGGGCTGGGTGGGCTATCGCCAGAACTCGGCTTCAGGGTTCACCCGGCTGGGGGGCGCGGCCGCGATCACCCTCGGGATGCTCGGTTTCCTGCTCGGAGCGCTGCGGGTCGTGCTCTCGCTCGCGGCGATCGGTCACATCGACCGCATGCTCGGGTAGCTACGCGAGCATGTAGACGAGCCACCAGGTCGCCGCCCCGAGTGCGCCGACCACCAGCACGATCATCGCGATCCCGCGCCACAGCTTGGCCTTGTCGATCGACGACAGGATCTCGCGCAGCTCCATCACGCGACGGTCGGCCTCCCCGAACTCCACGTCGATCGAATCGATCGGGCTCATCTGCGACGACAGATCGTCGGGCCGATCCACGTAGAGGCGCTCCCCGAGCTCGAACAGGATCTTGTCACGCAGGACCTCGGCATCGCTGGCGGCGCGATCCATCACCTTGCGCTTCGCGCCGATCGCCGCGAGCAGCTCCTCGGCCCGGCGCTGATCGTCCTCCTCGGCCTTGACCAGATCAGTGCGGCGCTTCTGCGATTCGCCACGCTTCGATTCGAGACCGGCGATCCGCGGGTTCAAGGCATCGAGCTCGGCCGCGATCACCGGCTCGTCGCGCTGCACCGCGACCTTGTCGGCCTTCAGCGTCGCGAGATCGGCCTGGATCGCGGCCGGATCCTGCTTGGGCCCCTTCACCGATACGAGGCTCGACGTGGTCTCGGCGATCTGGCGCTCGACGCGACGCAGCTGCTCGCGTTGCGCCGCGCCCTTCTTGGTGACCGCGACCTGCTCCTTGAGCAGGGGCTCGAGGCGCTTCGCGATCTCGGCGAGCTCGGCATCGATCGCCGAGATGTCGGTGACGTACTGCTTGGCCGCGACCTCGCGATCCCGCTTCACGCGCTGGAGCTCCTGGTCCGCGGCGACGACCTGGCCGTGGTGACGACCGCGCTCCTCCTCCACGCCGCCGAGCTGCTCGCGCGCAGGCCCCAGCGCCGGATGATCGAAGTCGCTGGTCACCGCCGTGCGCCCGAGCGTGAGCAGATAACGACGGCGCTCGGCTTGCCGCGTGGCCTGCTTGGTCTCGAGCTCGATCAGCTCCTGCCGTGCGCGCCGCACCCCAAACATCGCCGTCGCGACATAACGAACATCACCAAACAGCCCGCGCTGGCGCCGCAGCTGGGCCACGGTGCGCAGCCGCCCTGCCGCCGTGTGGACACCTGCCGGCGGGGTCGACGCCAGGGTCGCATCGGGACGCCCGATGTTGGTCGGATCCCCGCGCTCGAACCTGACGGTCTGCGGATCGATGCTCGTCGGATCGCCGCGGCCGTGCTCGGCGCTCTCGGTGAGCAGCACCTCGACGGGGATCGGCTTGACCACGGTGAGCGGAGCCTCGGCGACGTTGAGGATCGAGTTCGAGACGTCGCGCTTGATGGTCGCCTGCGAGTGGGCGATCTTCAGCTTGTCCTTCTCGAGCAGCGTCGCGCCGTCCTCGAACTCGCCGACCGGCACGGCCAGGCCCGTGTCACTGGTGTCGTTGACCAGCTGCGCTTGGTCACGGCTCGCGCGCGGGACCGCACCGGGAGGCGACGAGGCATAGGGCGCCACCTGCGGTGCGGTGGGCGGCAGCGGCGGCATCGCGGCGCGCGGCCCCGTGCCCTTGTCGATCGGGGATGCAGGCGGCCGCGTCGGCGGCTTGGTCCGTGCCGCGATCGGGATCGGGGGCGGCTGGGTGGGCTTGCCGGCGCGCGGAGGCGGTGGCGGCGGCGTCGACGGTGCGGTCTTCACCGGCGCGACGGGCACCGGGACTGCGGTCTCCTTGGCGTCGATGATCGCCGTCTCGAGGGCACGCCTCGCCTCGGAACCCGGCGGCGGTGGAGGGAGGGTCTTCTGCTTCTTGCGCGGCGTGGGGGCGTCACTCGGCGAGGCCGTCGAGGTCGCCGGCGGCGCCGCCTTCAAGGTCACCGGTGGCGCGGCGGGAGTGGACTTCGCTACCGGCGGAGCCGGCTCGGGTTCAGACTCGACCGTCCAGCCGGACGCGAGATCGGCGATCCGGCCCTTCGTCGCATCCGAGAGACGACGGCGCGTCCGTTCGTCGTCCGGCACGTGCCAACGATAACACGCGCCTCCACGGGCCTCCTCGTTCTCGACGGGAGGATCCGGCCCTGTCAATCCTGTTGACAGTGCCTGCCAATATCGTTGACATGTGGTGTGGTCGCGTCCTCCAGCTCCGAGCCGCAGATCCTCGATCGTTATCGGATCTTGGAGCTGGTGGGTCGCGGGTCGTTCGGCCGGGTCCTTCGCGTCGCCGACACCCAGAACCACGATGCAACGCGTGCGCTCAAGATCGTGCCGCCCGGTCCGCACGAGGCGATGCTGCTCGATGAGTTCGAGCAGCTCGCGAAGCTCCGCCACCCTTCGCTGCCGCGGGTCTACGAGGTCGGCCGCCTCCGCGAACCCATCACCGCGTTTGGGAGCGAGCTCGCCGCGGGATCCCCGTTCTTCGTCGCTGATTGGATCGACGGGGTGCGTGGCGATGTCGCGGCGTGGGACGGGGACATTGGAACCGCGGTGTGGGCGCTGCTCGCGGATCTCGCGGGGGCCCTCGCGACGATCCACGCGGCCGGCCTCGTCCACGGCGATGTCGCGCCGCAGAACGTGCTCCTCGCGAGCGGCGATCGGCCGCACGTGCTCGTGGATCTCGGCCTCGCAGGCGGCACGGGCGCGCGCGGAACGCCGGCGTACATGGCACCCGAGGCGCTCGCTGGCCACGTCGAGCCGCGCAGTGATCTCTACGGTCTCGGCGCGACGGTGGTCCGGATCGTCACCGGCCGGCCCCTGTTCGAG
>JAYVRN010000930.1:0-36982 GCA_043776275.1 Myxococcales bacterium
GATCTCCGCGTTCAACTTCCCGGTGGCGGTGTGGGCGTGGAACTTCGCGCTCGCCGTGGTCTGCGGCGACAGCTGCGTGTGGAAGCCGTCCGAGAAGACGCCGCTGTGCGCGCTTGCGTGCGATGCGCTATTCGCGCGCGCGGCGGCGAAGTTCGCGGCCAGCGGCACGCCGGCGCCGGCGGGGCTCTCTCAGGTGGTGCTCGGTGCTGCGCCGGTAGGCGAGGCGCTGGTCGATGATCCTCGCGTGGTGCTGGTCAGCGCCACGGGCTCGACGCGGATGGGGCGCGCGGTGGCCCCGCGGGTGGCCGCGCGATTCGGGCGCAGCCTGCTCGAGCTTGGCGTCAACAACGCGATGATCGTCGCGCCGAGCGCGGATCTCGATCTCGCGAGCCGCGCGATCCTGTTCTCAGCGGTCGGCACCGCGGGTCAGCGCTGCACCTCGCTGCGCCGGCTGATCGTGCACGAGAGCCTCAAGGAGCCGCTGCTCGCCAAGGTCGAGCGTGCGTACGCGCAGGTCAAGGTCGGCGATCCGCGCACCGCGGGCACGCTGGTCGGCCCGCTGATCGATGGCACCTCGTTCGAGGCGATGCAGCGCGCACTCGGACGCGCTCGCGAAGACGGTGGTCAGGTCACCGGTGGCGTACGCGTGAACGTGGCGGGCTGCGATGGTGGCTTCTTCGTGACACCGGCGCTGGTGCGGATGCCCGCGCAGACTCAGGTCGTGCGGGACGAGACGTTCGCGCCGATCCTCTACGCCCTCGCGTACACCGAGCTGCCGCAGGCGATCGCTCTCCACAACGACGTGCCGCAGGGCCTGTCGTCGTGCATCTTCACCAACGATCTGCGCGAGGCCGAGGCGTTCCTCGCGGCCTCGGGCAGCGACTGCGGCATCGCGAACGTCAACATCGGGCCCTCGGGCGCCGAGATCGGCGGCGCGTTCGGTGGCGAGAAGGAGACCGGCGGCGGCCGCGAGTCCGGATCGGACGCGTGGAAGAGCTACATGCGTAGGGCGACGAACACGGTGAACTACTCGCGCGATCTCCCGCTCGCGCAGGGCATCACGTTCGGCTGAGCGCTGACGGCCGCCAACGCAGGGCTTTCGTGACGGTTTTGCGACCATGCCACGAGCCATGGCAGGTGGTTCGGCCGACCACTCGAGTTGCCGATCGCTCGCCCACTCGCTGCTAACTCCGCGCTACCCCTACGGTTGGAGCAGTGTCCGGTCAGCCGGACAACAGGCCCGGGGTTTGCTGCTGCGTCGCGCCATGAAGCGCCTCCTTGGCTACGCGTTCACCTTGACCGCCCTCCTCGGGATCCTCCCGGCCTGCACCGATGACGCCGCCGACGACAACCAGGAAGAGGACCTCGACGGCGACGGCAAGGCCGACGGTGGCGATCCGACGGTCTCGAACGACAACCTGAACGGCCTGTGGGTGACCACGGTCGCCGGCCACAAGCTACCCAACGACACCGTGATCGAGTCGTGGAACGCAGTCGGGATCCGGGTGCACGTTGGCGACAAGGTCTATCAACTGACACGCACGACCAACAAGCTCGCGGCCGATGGCGTGACACTCGACATCAAGCCGAACGGCCCCGGCCCGAAGGACGACACGATCGAGGGCAAGGTCGACGGCAAGCCGTTCAAGCTCGCGCGCGATACCAAGGCGAAACCCACGGTCACGCTGAAGCTCCCCAAGGATCGGCCGTATCGGCAGTTCCTGACCGACATCGTGATGCCGGCTGCACAAGCGGATCGCGAGTCGTACGTCACGATCGAGAGCGACAAGCTCCAGACCTGGATGGAGAGCACCGTGCTCTACAAGGCGGGCTCGTTCCAGCGGAAGTACATGAAGGGTGCGAACCGCGCCGCGCAGGATGCGACGATGGCGGACCTGATCGCATCGCTCGATGGGATGTCGACCACGCCGCGGTCGATCATCTCCGACGTACGGTTCTCGAAGGCGGTCAAGGACAGCCTGAAGGATCCCTCCCTCGCGGGCCTCGCCCTCACGAACTTCAACCTCTATTTCACCACCGGCGCCGGCCGTTCGTTGCACATCCCGATCACCGACCATGCGATGGCCTACTTCATCACCGATCGTCCTGCCCGAGCCGAGAAGCTCGGCCTCGTGGTGATGGACACCCCGAGCCACGGACCGCTCGCGTCGACGTTCGGTCGTCAGCTGCTGGATCTCGGCGAGATGCCGGCGAACGACAACCAGGCCTACGCCAAGGCGATGCTCGAGCTGCTCGTCAAATCGGACCCGGCGAGCGCCGCGCAGCTGTCCGGCGTCGGGCAGTCGGCGCTCGTCGACTGGTACGCGGTGATGGCGATCGAGGACTACCGCGGTGTGGCGTTCGGCAATCCCAACCTCGGGTGGGGCTACAACATCACGAACGCACAGTTCTACGGCCTGCTCACGCGCCTCGTCGGCAACCAGGTCATCGTCGGCACCCAGCTGCGGCCCGGCGATGCGTCGTACGCCGACGTCCTCAACAGCGGTAACGATCTTCAGGAGTATCCGGACATGGCCCGGCTCAAGAAGCTCGCCTCCGACTACCTGAAGGAGAAACACCCGGACCTCGTCACGGGCGTCGAGACCGCGTTCGCGAGCGTGATGCCGAAGACCGAGGCCGATGCGCGCGCAAAGGCCGATGTGTTCCACTACATCTGCGCCGAGCTCTACGACGCCAAGGGCCGCACGGCGACCTTGACCGGGGCGAAGGCCGATGCGGCCGTGCGATCGGTGACGGCGCTGTTCGCGGCGCTCGAAACCGAGAAGGCCGCCTTCGAGACGTACATCCTCGCGCACGGCATCACCAAGTCGAACACGCCAGCGCCGAAGTCGACCGGGTTCTAGGCAACATCACGGGGTCTCGACGAGCTCCGCGGAGCTCACCACGATGCTCGAGTTGTCGGCGAACAGCGACAGCGTCGTCGTCGTGCCGGCGAACGAGGTCTCGTACCTGACATCGACGGGGGCCTGGCCGTCTGCGCGGACGCGGCACCGGATCTTTCCGTCGGGCAGATGGGTCAGGTACATGTGGGTCGGGGTCAGGCCGCTCCACGCGACCTGGCCTTCGTAGCTCGCGTCCCGGTAGAGAGAGATCGCCGCGACGCCGGCCGCGTTGACGAACAGGAAGCACTTGAGCTGGACGCCCCCGATCGTGAGCCCGAGCCCGCTGAAGCTGTAGAGGCCCGGGGTGACGCTGAGTGTGATCTCCCCGGTCGCGTGGGTCACCGAGCCCACCGGCAGGTGCAGCTCCGATGGCGTTCCCGCGCTCGCGACGGTTGTCACTGAGTCACCGCCGTAGCTCCACGTGCCCGCGCCGGTCCACCCGCCGGTCTCCGAAGTGAACGGATCGAACAGCACTCGGTGCTCCACGGTCGCGCTGTCCGGATCGCAGAGATCTCCGACACTGTCGTTGTCGCCGTCGGCACGGTCACCTTTGTCGGACGGACACGGATCCTCGCCATCGACGATGCGATCGCCATCCTCGTCGTGGCCGTTGGCACCGTCGAGGCCGCCTTCACCAGCTGGTGAGGCCCGGTCGGGGAAGCCGAACACGGCATCGCACCCGGCGAGCGTCACGACCAGCACCAGAACCCGAGTCACGAGCCATCGTACCGCGACGGGGTGTCGTTCAGTAGGTCGACGACACGAGGTGCGGCCCGTCGCTCGCGAGCGTGATCGCGTAGAGCCGGTTGTACTCGGTGTCCGCGATCGCGGGGATCGTCACGTTCGCGATCGCCTGGACGGTGTCGGGCACCGTGTTCGAGTGGCCGACGATCAGCACGTCACCCTTGCCTCGCTGTGCGTTCGCCAGTACCGCGAGCTCGGTGCCGTAGGTCGCTGCGTTGGTGCCATCGACGACCCGGTCCACGATCCCGACGCCGCTCGCCGTGCTCGTGGGGATCGCGGTGTCGTGGGTGCGGTGATACTGGCTCGTGTAGATCGCCACGACGTGCGCACCTGCGAGCTGCGTGGCCAGTGCTTGAGCACGCGCCAGCCCCGCGGGGCTGAGCGTCGGATCCGTCCCGGCACCTGCGGTCTCCGCGTGACGCACCACGTACACGACGGTGTCCGCCGCAGCGCCCACATCAGGCGACGCCGCGTCAGGCGACGACGCGCCGTCGTCACCCGAGCACGCCCCGAGGGAAGGCCCGAGGGAAGCGCAGAGGGCGATCGCAGCGAGCGCGTATCGCACGAGTCGCTCCTACTCCTTGGGAGCAGGCGCGGGGGCGGGGGCGGGCTCCGGAGCGGCCGCGCCGCCCTCGGACATGATCAGCTTGAACTCGACGCGGCGGTTCTTCGCGCGCGCGCTGTTCAACTTGCCGGCCTTGAGGCCCTTCGGATCCTCGACGGGGACCGTGTCGCCGTAGCCCTTGGCGGTGAGCCGAGCCTCGTCGATGCCCTTCTTCACGAAGTACGCCTTCACGCTCTCGGCGCGGGCCTGCGACAGCGCCGCATTGTCGGCGAACTTCTTGTTGCCCTTCAGCGGCTGGTCATCGGTGTGACCCTGGATCTCGAGCTTGATCTCCTTGAACTCGGCGAGCACGGTGACCGCCTTGTCGAGCGTCTTCGAGGAGGTCGGGGCGAGGTCCGACGAGCTGACCTTGAACGTCACGCCCTGGATCGCGCCCGTGAACTGCTTGAGCTTCTCGGGAATCTCGTCCGGGCAGCCGTCGTCGTCCTGGAAGCCATTCTTGGTCTCCGGCTGTTCCGCGCACTTGTCGGCCGCGTCGGGCACGCCGTCGCCATCGTTGTCCGGATCCGGGCAGCCGTCCTCGTCCTGGAAGCCGTCCTTGTCCTCGGGATCGGTGGGGCACTTGTCGGCCGCATCGGCGATGCCGTCACTGTCGTTGTCCGGATCGGGACAACCGTTGTCGTCCTCGAAGCCATCCTTGTCCTCGGCCTGGGTCGGGCACTTGTCGGCCGCGCCGATGATGCCGTCCTTGTCCGGATCGTCGTCGGTCTTCGGCGGCGCGAGCTTCTCGACCTTCTTCGGCCGGCCCCACTCGCGGTAGACCGAGAACAGCCCCTCGTAGTCGAGGGAGATGCTCTGATCGGTCTCGCTGCTCGGCACGAGCAAGGCGCGAAGGTCGAATCGAATGCCCCAGCTGTGGGCCGCGCGGTACTTGAGGCCGAGACCGAAGTGCGCGAACGTCTTGGTGTCCTTGGCGATGATATCCGTGTCGTCGCTGTTGATGACGCGGATCGCTCCGCCACCCACGACGAGGAACGGGATCATGCTGTTCGTGGGATCGCCCGCGCGGAACTGATACGCGAGCTGCGCGCGCACGCTGGCGTTGTTGACCTTGAAGTTGTTGTTCTCCGCCCGGGACTCGGTGGGGATGCCGCCACCCTCGATCTCGACGCCGAGATGAAGCCCGAAGAACACGCCGATCCGCAGCCCGAACAGGGCCGAGTTGGCCTCGCTCGCAGCCTCGGGAGCCTTGTCGACGCCAAGCCCGTTGTTCTTGCTGAAGATGTGGACACCCGCGGTGCCCCCGACTTCGACGTTCGCGTGGGCGACAGCGGTCGTTCCCATCACACCCAGGAGCGCAGCGGTAAGGCTCTTCATCTGTAGGGCTTTTCGCGTGAGCCGCCCTCCGACGCAAGAGCCAATTTCAACTACTTGCTGGGACAGACGGGGTGCCCCAGGCCTCGACCCGCCCGCGCACCCCGAGGACCTCCTCGGTCACGCTACTCCAGATCAGCTCGGCGGGGCGACCGGCCTCGGCCGCAGCGGGATCCCGCTCAAGGGCAGCAATCGCGGTCTTCAGATCTCCGACGACCACGAGCCCGATCCGGTCCGCTGTGCGCTCGGTCGAGGCGAGCCAGCCGAGGGCAGCGGTCATCGGCGACACGCCGCGCTCCCGCAGCCGGGAGCCGATCGCCAGGGCTTGATCGAGCTCCACCGGGTGCAGCGAGGTCGCCATCCAGCGCCCCGCGTGACTCCCGGAATCCCCGGGCTGGCCGGAGGCGAGCTCGATGATCTGGGCGAGCTCGCCGGCGCGCGGGCACAGCAGGCGCGCGATCCGATCGGTCCGCAGATCCGCGAGCTGGCGCGCGAGCTGAAACGCCAGCTCCTGCACATCGATCGTCTTGTCGATCGCCGGGCGCCCGAGGAGCAGCACCGGGACGAGCTGGCCGGCGCGCGCACGCATCGTGACCTTGCACGGCGCCAGCAGATCGCGTTCCACATAGACCGGCGGTCGCGCGATCCCGAACGCGGTCACCACCTGCGCGACGACCTTCGCGACGTGTGCAGGGAGCTCGTGCTCCTTCGGCGGCACCGGCTGCGGGGGCCGCATCCGCGCACGCTCCACGGCGAACGGAGGCGCGACCACGCCGAACAGCGCCGAGAGCTGGAGATCCACATCGACCCGCGCGAGGGCGACCCAGTCCTCGTTCGCGAGTGGTCGCACCACACCGTTGTGCGGGCGGGCAACCGCCAGCGTCTCGGTGCTCTTGCCGGCGTCGAACAGCGCATCGATCCGCTCGTGGATCCGATCGTCGCCGGGCGGGATGGTGAGGAACGCCATCGCGTCGTCCACGGCGCGCGCCTTCTCGGGCTGCTGGGTGCGCGCATAGAGCGTGCGTAGCGCGCGGAACGAAGCCACCCGCTTCTTGTTCCCGCGCAACACCTGCTGGTGCTGTGCGATCGCCTCGGCGTCGTGCTTGCCGCCGGCTTCGGTACAGAGGTCCGCGAGCCGCTCGCGGCGCTCGTGATCATCGGGCGCGAGCGACATCCCCACCTCGTAGGCGGCGATCGCATCCGCGTTCCTGCCGAGCTGCGCGCACAGATCACCAAGCCGGTCCCACAGCCGCAGCCGCTCTCCCTCGCGGCCCTCCGTGTTCCGCACCTGCTCGAGGCGCTGGTAGTAGAACCGCATCAGCGCATCGCGATCCGGCTGCGCGGCGAGCAGGGCCTCGAGCTCGTCGGAAGCGGGGAAGCTCAGCGGATCATCAGCGAGGGCCAGCTCGAACAGCTCGGTGGAGCGCTCGTGATCGGCGAGCTCGTCGCGCGCGATCATCGCCGCGAGGTGCCGGTACCGCGAGCGGACCTTCGGATCGCCCTCGGTATCGATCAGCCGCTGCACCACATCGATCGCGTAGCTCCAGTCCCCGTCGTCGGTGACCAGGCCCAGGAACTTCGTGAGCAGCAGGTGGTCGCCGGGACGATGCGCGAGCGCCTCGCGGTACATCTCGCGCGCGGTGGCGCGATCACCAAGCTCGGTGTACCGATCCCCGAGCGCCGCGAAGCTCGTCGCCTTCTCCTCGGGCGGCGCCATGTTCGCGAGGGCGAGCTGATCGGCGGCATGCGCGAATGGATCGCTCTTGTCGAGCTCGGTGCGCATGGTCAGCGCCTCGCGATGCCCGGGATGGATCGCCAGCATGATGCCCACGTGCTGGATCGCGGCCTCCTTGTCGCCGACCTCCTTGGCGCAAAGCGCGACCCGGTGGTGCAGCTCGACCCGGCGCGCCGGTGGCAGCAGATCCTCGTCCTCGAGCAGCCCCTCGAGGAGCGGCCGCGCCTTGGCCCACTGGCCGGCCTCGAACAGCATGTCGGCGAGCTCGCGCCGCGGCGCTTCATCGAGCGGATCGAGATCCACCGCGCGCGACAGCGCCATCCGCGCGCCGGTCTTGTCGCCGAGCTCCGCCGCGACTCTGCTCCGCTGGATCAGGTAGCCGCGCAGGCGGCTCGGGTCCTCGGTGGTGCGGCACAGCTCGTCGAGCATCGGCGCGAGCTCGACCAGCGAGCCCTCGTCGGAGGACAGCTCCACGAGCGCGAGCCCGGCCTTCGCGTTGTCCGGATCCGCTTTGCGCGCCTCGCGATACAGCTCCTTGGCCCGCGTCACGTCACCGAGCGCGACCGAGTAGTCCGCGGCATCGGCGAGCCAGCGCGAGCGGTCGCCCACGAACGCTGGGTTCTTGGCCGCGGCGACCAGCACGTCCATGACCTCCGCGAGCTGACCCCGATCGCGGAGCAGGCCGACGTAGCCATCCACGGCCGGCGCCAGATCCGGATCATCCGTCCGCGCCCGCTCGTAGAGCTTCTGGGCCTTGTCCCAATCGTGCAGCTTCGCGATCTCGGCGGCGCGGGTCAGCACGCGCGCGCGCAGCTTGGGATCGGTGGTGACCTCCGCGAGCCGCTCCGTCGTGGCGAGCGCTTCCTCGTCGGGGACGCCGATCTTCATCGACAGCCTCACCAGCGCATCGAGCACGTCGGGGTGCCCGGGCGCGAGGCGATCGGCCTCCTGGTACGCATCGAGCGCACCGCTCTCGTCGTCGAGCTCGCGGTCGTAGATCACCGCGATCTCGCGATACAGCTCCGCGCGATCTCGGTCGGACTCCACGTGCACGGCACGGCGCGAGAGCAGATCGATCAGGACCGGCCACTCGGCCGTGCTGCGATAGAACAGCTCGAGTGCCTCGTTCGCGTGCGCATCGGCCGGCGCGATCAGGAGCACGCGCTCGAGACAGTCCGCGGCGTAGTAGCTGCGGCCCACCTCCTGCCAGGCCGTCGCCATCTCGGACAGCCGCGCGGCGGCGCCCTCGTCGTTGATGTCGATCAGCGCGTTCATCGCATCGAGCGGCAGCTCGCTCCAGCGCTTGGTCACGCGGGCCAGCCGCAGCAACGGCTCGAGATCCTCGAGATGCGCGGCCTCGCCAAACGCCGAGAGCCGCACCACGAGGGCGCGATCGAGATCCCCGCGCTCGACCAGGTTGTCGGACAGGTCGCGGAGGATCTGCGCTCGCTCGCTCGACTCCTCGCTCGCTTCGACGCGCGCGAGATGCAGATCGACGACCCGGTATCCCTCGGTGTCGAGCGATGCGCTCGCCGCGCGTGCAGCGCCACGCTCGATCGCCGCCTTGACCCGCGCGGCATCGAGCTCGGGGAACTCCTCGAGCACGGCGCGCGTCACGATGTCGACGGAGAAGGTCCCGCCGGTGGTGCCCCGCATCCGGTTCAGGATGCCTGAAAACCCGCGGCTCCGGGGCCGTTCGGCCGCGTGGTATCGTGATGGGCTCCCCGATGTTCATGCCGCCGTCCTGGCTCGTGATCGTAGGCCTGGTCGCCGGTGGCGCCGGGTGTCGGATCGGGTTCGACGATCAAGGCGGCAGCTCCGATGCGGGCCCCGATGGCTCGGTCCTCGGGCCGTGGTCGGCGCCGCAGAAGGTCCCGGGCGCCTCGAGCTCCTCGGAGGAGGAGGATGACATCTCTGGTTCGCACGACGGGCTCGAGCTCTACTTCACCCGCGGGACTCACGTGTCCCGGATGACCCGGTCGTCACCGACCGCAGCCTGGAGCGCGCCCGCGCTGGCGTCGTTCAACGCGGTCGATCCCGTCGCCGATACGACGCCGCGGTTGTCGGTCGACGATCTCGATCTGTACTTCGCATCGACGCGCGCAAGTGCCGACACCAGCCCTGACGTGTTCGTCGCGCACCGCAGTGACCGGCAGAGCGTGTTCGGTGTGCCGCAGCAGGTGCCCGGCATCAACCAGGCCGGCGTCACCGACAAGTGGCTATCGCCGTGCCAGGGCGGACGCTACGTCGTCGTCCGCGACGAGGATCTGTTCGAGGGCGTGATCGGCGCCGGCGCGCCGGTCATCCTGTCCGGGGTCAATACCGCGGGGAACGAGACCAGCCCATTCCTCACGTCGGACTGCCTGACGTTGTACTTCGCGAGCGATCGTGGCGGCACCGGCGACATCTTTGTCACACAGCGCACGAGCGTGAGCGCCGGCTGGTCCGAGCCGGCACTCATGCCCGAGGCGAGCGGTCCGGCGAGCCTCGACGAGGATCCGTGGCTGTCCGACGATGGGCGAACGTTCATGTTCTCGAGCGTGCGCGACGGCAGCTCTGACATCTTCCAGCTGACGCGGTGAGCCCGCGGTCAGCGCTTCGTGATCGCGAGGCAGCGCGCGCGCACCACCACGAACGCCGGGCGTACGATCGGAGGCTGCAGGGTGTCGGCGCACAGCGCGGCAATGTCCTTGGATCGGCGCAGCGCGGTCAGCTCGCGCAGGAGGGCGGCCCGCTCGGGGAAATCGAACGTGAACGTGGGATCCGCGACCTGTTGCTGGAGCCCGCTCGCGGCGGCGGCGTGATCGCCACGCAGGCTGGCTTCGATCGCCGCGCCGAGGTGCTGGATCCGCTCGGAGGCACCGGTGGTGACGATCAACGAGGGGTCCTTGGTGAGCGCGGCGGTCAAGATCGACAGCCGCTGGTAGCCGCGCACCGGGTGTGCCTTGGCGTGCTGCGCGAGATAGGTCACCAGCGTGCGTGCCTCGTCACCGAGCTCCGCGCTGATCACCACCTCGCCGAGCCCTTCGAGTTGATACAGGATCGCGGGCAGGGCGTCGGCATCGTGCGGGCCGGTCACCGTGGACCAGGCGCGGGCGAACGCGGCGGCAGCGCCGGGCCGATCTCCGTTCGCGGCGGCGATCGCCACCCGATACGTCGCGCCGTCGAGATCCTCGGCGGCCAGGCGCGCCGTGACCTCCGGTGCGTCCAACCGACCGAGTGCGAGCAACGCATCGAGCTTGCGCTGCGGTGAGCCGGTCAGCGCGAGCTGGTCGTAGTGCCCGAGGGCCAGCTCGATCCAATCGGTGCTCTCGTTCGCGAGCCCCACGAAGTAGCGCGCCTGCTCGGCATCGCGGCGCGCCACGGCGTACTGCCAGGCGTGGACGGTGGCCGGCTTGAACCGCGGATCCTTCTTGAGCGCGCGCTCGAAGTAGCCGAACCCGGCGGCGTGCCGACCGTCGTGCCAGTTCGCTTCGCCGAGGTAGTACAGCAGCTCGCGTTGATCGGGTGCGTCGGCGCCGGTGATCGCCTCGAGCGGTTCGAGGAGCGTGCGCGCGCCCGCGTAGTCCCCCGCGAGGAACTGGCCCACGCCTTTGACCAGCTCTTGCCTGGGCCCGGGTGGGGCGAGGCCGCGTGCGAACGCATACGCCTCGTGGATCATGGGCTCGGGCGCATCCATCCACGCGAGCACGAGGCCCAGCGCATACCAGCCCTCGAACAGCTGGGGATCCGCGTCCACGGCCTGCTCGAGGTAGGGCCGCGCTTCGGTGAAGTGACCGGCCTCGATGATCGGCGCGCCGAGCCGATAGAACATCTGGGCGCGGAGGCGGCTCTGCGTGCGCACCAGCGTGGCACCAGGCGCCAGGGTGCCGGCGAGCTGCTCGGCGATCTCGTCGAGCAGCCACGACAGCTTCGGCGCCTCGAGTGGGCGGAGCCTGGTGACCTTGCCGCCCGGCAGCTCGACCAGCTCGATCTGCGCCGTCCGCCACGTGCCCTTCTCGCCGATCGAACCACGCACGAGGTACTTCGCATCGAGCGAGCGGGCGGCCGCGAGATCGGCCGACGGCAGCGTGACTCCGACGAGGCGCGCACCCTTGACCTCGCCGAGAAGCCGCGCGAGCACATCGGCGATCGCGGCGGCGTGAGGTGGCTCGACGCCGTATCCGGGGATCTGGATCGTGAACGGAGCGACGGCGATCGAGGCGCTGACGAACGCGGGGGCGGCGGCTGGTGGAGGCGTGGGTGCAGCGGGCCGCTCGCGGGTCGCCATCCAGACACCGGCGAAGCCGAGCACCGCGACGCCGATCACGGCGACGATCACGAGGGGCCATCGTCGCGGCGGAGCGGCGCGCGCGATCGCGGGCGCGGTGGGCAATCGGGTCAGCGTGCGCGCGACCTCCGCGAGGCTCGGGCGCTGGGCTGGATCTCGCGCGAGCATCCGATCGAGGAAGCCGCCGAGCGGATCGTCGAGCCTCGGCGGCGGTCCCTCGATCGTCTGGGCGATCACCTCGATGAGCGAGGTCGCGGGATACGGGCGGCGGCCGGTCAGGCACTCGTAGATCGTCACGCCGAGGCTGAACACATCGCTCGCGGGCGTGGACGGCTCACCGACGAGCACCTCGGGCGCCATGTACGCGGGCGTGCCGAACATCGTCTGCGTACCCGCGCTGACCTCGGTGTCCGCGCCGCCCGAGAACTGCGCGTCGGGCGGCAGCGTGCGCCGCAGCACCTCGACCACCTGGATCGCGATCATCGTGGTGTGGGAGCGCACCGCGCCGTGATCGAGCCGGCGCGCGAGGCCAAAGTCGACGACCTTGATCGCACCCGCGT
This sequence comes from Myxococcales bacterium, assembly GCA_043776275.1. Lineage (GTDB taxonomy): Bacteria > Myxococcota_A > Polyangia > Haliangiales > Haliangiaceae > JABFXX01. Next base: position 12,152 of record JAYVRN010000930.1, read on the forward strand.
CGGCGACCACGACGTTCTCCGGCTTGATGTCTCGGTGGAGGATCCCCGCGGCGTGCGCGGCCTCCACGGCCTGTGCGACCCGTGCGCAGATCGCGAGCAGCTCCCCGCGGGAGGCGGTGCGCGCCGCGAGCAGCTCACGCAGCGAGCGCCCGGGCAGGTACTCCATTGCGATGAAGTCCCGGCCCGCGTGCTGGCCGATCTCGAACACCGTGACGATGCCGGGGTGACTGAGGGCGGCGAGTGCCTTGGCCTCGTCGCGGAGCCCGCTGCGCAGCGGATCATCGTGCAGGAGCTTCAGGGCCACGTGGCGCTCGAGGCTCGGATCGTGCGCGAGGTACACGAAGCCCATGCCCCCCTGACCGAGGGGCCGCAGGACCCGATAGCGGCCGATCCACTCCACGTCCTGCCAGTCTACGCCCGCGCGCTCCGCTACGTGCGGGGGAGTGCCGACAGCTTCTGCTCGACGATCATGTCCGCGACCTTGTGCGTCGGCGCGTTGAGCCGCTTGCTGCTCTCGCAGATGTTCATGATCGTGTCGTAGATCTTGAGCGTGCTTTCACGCGCGAGCTTGGTGTCGTAGCCCTTGACCTCCTGCGCGACGTTGACGAGGCCGCCCGCGTTGATCGCGTAGTCGGGCGCGTACAGGATCCCTCGTGCGTGGAGATCGTCGCCGTGGTGCGGCTCCGCGAGCTGGTTGTTCGCCGCGCCCGCGACGATGGTCGCGACGAGGTGCGGGATCGTGCTGTCGTTGAGGCCGGCGCCGAGCGCGCACGGTGCGAACACGTCACACGGCACCGCGGCGATCTTGTCGATGTCCGTCACGGCCGCACCGAACTCGCGCTGGGCACGCTCGCTCTTCAACTTGTCGACATCGGCGACCGTGAGCTTGGCCCCCGCGCCGTGAAGCTCCTTGCACAGGAAGTACCCGACGTGGCCCACACCCTGGACGGCCACGTGCACGCCCTTCAGGTCGGTCTTGCCGAGCTTGAACTTCACGCACGCCTCGATGCCACGCCGCACCCCGAGCGCGGTGAATGGCGAAGGATCGCCGGAGCCACCGTGCGACGGATCGATGCCGGTGACGTGCGTGGTGACCTGGCGGATCACCTCCATGTCCTCGAGGCCGGTGCCGCTGTCCTCGGCCGTGATGTAGTGACCGCGCAGATCGCGGATGAACGCGCCGAACGCGCGGAACAGCGCCACGCGATCGAAGGCCTGCTTGGGGCGGATGATCACGCTCTTGCCGCCGCCGTGGGCGAGACCGGCGAGCGCCGCCTTGTACGTCATGCCGCGCGCGAGGCGCAGGGCATCGGTGAGCGCGGCCTCCTCGGTGTCGTACTCGATGAACCGGCAGCCGCCGAGGGCCGGACCGAGCCGCGAATCGTGGATCGCGACGATCGCCTTCAGCTGGGTCGCCTTGTCGACCTTGAAGTGAACTTCACCGAAATCATGAGCGGAGAGCTTTGCGAGGACGTCCATGGCCAGCGGTCGTACCACGCTGCCGGAACTGGCAAGGGCCGGGTACGTGCTGACCCGATCGGCAGTACAGGTTGGGTCCGCACGAGGCACGCAGCACGAGATCGAGCGCGAGATCGAGCGCGAGATCGAGCGCAACGCGTTGCAACCACGAGGACCCGGCAGTGGCGCGCCGGCTGCAATCCCTGCGTGCATGCCGCCGCGTCGCCTCCGCCGCTCAAGTGCCGTCGATCTCCACGGCCTGGTCGAACAGCCGTCGTGGTGGTCGTCGCTATGCCGGTGGTTCGTGCGTCCGCCCGCCGAGCCTCCGCTCGATCACTGTGGGCGCTGGCCGGTCGCGTCGCGCGTGATCGATCCCGAGTTGAACGCGATGAAGGGTCGCGGTACCACGCGTCCATGAAGCTCACGGTCGCGGTGGTCGGGTTGTTGCTGGTGACGTCGTGCGAGAAGAGCGGCCCCGCGGAGATGAAGGCCTCGGGCACGATGTCCCCAACGGAGACCGCACTCCTCGCCTACCTACCGGCGGGTGGGACCGCGCTGTTCGGCGGGAATTACATGAAGTTCCAGAACTTCCTGCAGAACTCGCCGCTCGCCAACGTGATGGCGACGCTCGACAAGGCCTCGCCGGGCATCAACGAGTGGATGAAGTGCTGGATCGAGCTGCCCAACATCCAGATGCTCGGCAGCGTCAAGATCGAGACGGGGGCCGCGACCATGCGGTTCGTGATGACGGGCGTCGGCCTCGATGCGCTGGCCGCCTGCGCGCAGCGCGCGAAGTTCACCTCCACGATCGATCCCGACAAGCAGTACATGGGCTTCCAGATGCCGTCCGCGGCCGGCGAGCTCAAGACCGGGTACCTGATGCTCCCGGGCGGCGCGATCTACTCGCGGCAGAGCCTCCCGCTCCGTCAGCCGATGGTGCCGGCGCCCGTCGCCCGCGAGGACCTCGAGGCGGATCTGAAGGCGCTCACCGACGGCACGGCCGCCAAGGACACGGCGCTGGTCGCCGCGATGGCCAAGGTCGATCGCTCGAAGGCGATGTGGTTCGTGGGGTCAGGAGCCAACACGCCGGTCAGCGACAAGCTCGGTCTCGTCTCGGGAACGTTCGACATCGCGAGCGGCCTCGCCATCGATGTCAGCGCCGAGCTCAAGCAGGCGTCGATCGCCGACAAGATCGAGGAAGGCGTGGGTGAGGCCAAGAAGCAGGTCGACAAGATCGGTGGAGCGGCCGGCGAGGTGGTGAAGTCGCTGCAGGTCTCGCGCAAGGGCGACACGCTGCGATTCGCGCTGTCGATCAGCAACGATCAGCTCACCGCCGTGATGGCGCAGGTCGGGCCGATGATGGGCGCTCGTCGCTGACCGCCCGCTAGCCGCTACGGCGTCAATCAGCGTCTTCCGCGTCCACGTCTTCCGCGTCCGCAGCGTCTTCCGCGACCTTGGCGGCGGCCTCGGCCTGAGCCTTGAGCACGGCCATGATGTGCCGGAACAGCGCGCGCGCCGCGCCGGGCGGCGTGCCCAGCGTGCGCTCGCGCTGCGCGTTGGCGACCAGCACGGCCAACCGCTCGACATCGCCACCCGGAAAGGTCGCCGCGGCGAGAGGCCCCTCGTCGATCAGCCGCGTCCGCCAGCGCTCGGCGACATGCAACAGCTCGGTCTCCACCTTGCCGCTGACCTCCGCACGCGCCACTCGCCGCGCGATCGCGCCGAGATCGAGGCGGCGTAGATCGCCGGCGAGCGCGCGCTCCGCTCGCCGCCGCGCCCCGGGTGCGGTGATCTTGCGGGCGCGATCGATCACGTCCCGGACGTGCTCTTCGAGAACGAGCTTCGCGAGCGTCGCCGCGGGCATCTTCATCAAGGTGCTCGCGAGCTCCGCGGATCTGTCACCCGCCTTGCGCCGTTCTCGGCGTGCCTGGGTGCGCCTGCTCTCGTCCGCTGGGTTCGCCACGGCGCATGTGTACAGCAAAGCTGCCGCGAGCACCGCATGGAACTGCCAGGGTGCGCCAACGTGTCGGGCGCCGGGTGGTTCACACCGCCGTCGAGAACTGCAGCTGCACCAGCTTCCACTCGGTTCCGGTCAGCTCGTAGATCGCGAACACGCGGTACGGGATCGCCTTCGCCTTCGGGCGCTTGGGCTGACCGGCGTCGACGTTCGCGGCGACCCACGCGAGCTTGCCGGACTTCGACACGCCAGCACGGAGGCCATCGCGGACCTTGAACACCAGGTTCCACGAGGTCAGCTGCGTCTTGACCTGGGCGCCGGTGTAGCGCTCGGAGAGCTCGCTGCCGAGCATCACCGTCTCCTTGCGCGCGGACACGGTGTTCGCGAGCAGCTTGGGGTTGCCCATCGTGGTCTCGAACAGCAGCGCCACCGCATCGGCGCCGGTGACGTCGCGACCGAGCTTGTCGGGCACGATGCCATCGCTCATCGCGGCGACCTGCGCATCGCCGGGGATCGGCGGCGTGATCGCCCACGCCAGCGGCTGCCAGATGCCGCCGGACTTCTCGAACACGGCCGTCGCACGCAGCCAGCTCTCGGGCGTGGCCTTCGCGCAGCCGGCGGCGGGGCAGCTCGAGAACTCCGCGAGGTAGGTGACCACGAACGCGGTGTCCGGATCGGCGAGCCCGACGACGGTCTTGGCCTTGTCGAGGAGCGTGAACGCGGGGAGCCCGAACATCGCCTCCTCGAGGCCGTTCGGCGCCTCCCAGGTCACGTTCGAGGTGAAGGCGAACCGCGGGACATCGGCCCGGGCACGGGTCGACTTGCTCGTGAGCGTCTCGAGGCGCTTGGCGACGTCCTCGGTCGGATCCGCCGCGGCGACCGTGGACGTCAGGGCGAGGTAGGCACACACGGAGAGCAAGCGCATCGCGTAAGTATGTGATGGGACTGCCATGGATTCACCCGGAGACGTCCGGGATCGTGCAACCGATTCCCTCGGTGGTTGTCGAATAGATCCGGACGCTCGGGCGTTCGTCAAAGCAGCTCACAGGAGAGGTGCGCCCAATGCTTCGAACGCTGATGCCAACGGTACGATTCACCCTCGGGTTCACGGCCGTCTGTCTCGTCGGGTGCACCGCCCACGAGCCCGAGGTCGACAGCCAGGTGGTTGATGAGCCTGTGGTTTCCGGCGGTGGACTGCCCGCGCCAGCTGCCCTCCCGACGGCGGTCGACGCCAAGCTCGTCGAGCGCATCGTCCCCGTGAAGCTGCCGAGCACCGACAAGGTCAAGGACGGCAAGGCTGCGGCGTTCCGGTTCGGCCGCGAGAACGAGCACACGGGCTGGATCGCCCAGCTGCCGGAGCGCGCGCAGCTGGTCTCCGTCGCCTACAGTGGCGGCAAGATCTTCGTGGGTGGCGGGTTCGGCTCGAGCTCGATGTACGCCCTCAACGCCGTCACCGGCGCACGCGAGTGGACGCGCGAGACGCTCGTCGATCCGGGCCCCACCTCGGCCGTGGTGGACGACAACGAGCTCGCCTACAACACGTTCAGCTGCACGATGGAGGTGCTCGAGACCTCCACCGGCAAGGTGCTGTGGACCAAGTGGCTTGGCACCGAGACGCCGAACCCGCCGGCGTTCAGCGACAACCTCGTGATCGCCTCGCACCCATCCGACGGCGGCTACCGGCTGTCGGCGTACCAGCGGAAGAACGGCAAGGACGTGTGGTCGTCGAACATCGACAACCACATCCTCTCGGCGCCGGTGGTCGTCGGGGACTCGGTGTACGTCTCCACCGTCAGCGGCTCGCTCTACAAGATCGGCCTCGACGGCAAGCGCCGCTGGCAGCAGTCGATCAACGCGGCGAGCGCGCCGTGGATCGATGGCAACGAGATCCACCTCGCGGTGCACGAGGGCAACAACGAGGTGCAGGTGACGCTCGATGGCGCCACCGGCAAGCGGCTCCGCGCGGGTGCGAAGGCGAAGTCGCCCAACGACAACCCGAGCGATGCGAGCGAGGGCACGTGGTCGTTCGAGGGTGCGCGCCCGGTGGTCCGCGATGGCGTGGTGTTCACCGCGATGGGCGATCGCGTCGAAGCGCGCGACGCCAAGACCGATGCGCTGAAGTGGACGCGGCAGTACGCCAAGGGCGTGGGCACACGAGACATCGGTTCGGTGATCGTGGCCGGCGGCCTCGCGATCGTGACCACGCATGACGGCAAGCTGATCGGTCTCGATCGCGAGACCGGCGCGCAGCGGATGGCGTTCGATTTCGGCACCCCGGTGACGGCGCAGCCGATCGTCGCCGAGGGCTGGATGTACGTGGCCACCAACAAGGGCCAGATCCTCGCGTTCGACCTCGGTCAGAAGAGCATGGACGGCTGGCACATGTGGGGCGGCAACGCCCAGCACAACCTCTGATCCAACCTCCGGCGCCGGCGCGGCCCGGCCGCGTTCCCACCCTGGTACCGTGGCGGCGTGTACACGAAGATCGCACGCCTCGCCGTGGTGCCGTTGCTCCTGGCCTTCGGGGTGTTCGCCTACATGAACCATCGCCTGCGGGCGACGGAGTGCCCGGACTGCACGCCGTTGCCGCCGCCGCATCCCACGGCGCCGGCCCGCTCGGCGGCGGACACCGCGAGCATCAAGAAGGCGTTCGAGGAGATCTACGACAAGGGCACGTGGGGGAAGAACGCCGCTGGCGTGGGTACCTCGGGCACCGGCTCGACGGATCACGCCACCGCGGTCTACCGGACGTTCCTCCAGCAGTTCCTGAAGGACCACAACATCCACTCGGTGGTGGATGCGGGCTGCGGTGACTGGGAGTTCTCGCAGACCATGGATTGGACCGGGATCGACTACAAGGGCTACGACATCGTCCCCAAGGTCATTGAGGCGGACACCCAGCGGTTCGCGAAGCCGGGGATCCAGTTCTTCAACGCAGACATCGTGGCGACCGACCTTCCGCCCGCTGATCTCCTGATCTCGAAGCACGTGCTCCAGCACCTGCCGACGAGCTCGGTGCAGCAGTTCCTGAAGCAGCTCCCGAAGTACCGGCACGTCCTGTTCGTCAATGGCGTGGATCGGATCACGCTGACCGGCGACAACACGGACATCGCACCGGGCGGTTATCGGACCCTCGACGTGACGGCGCCGCCGTTCGATCTCGTGGGCCTCAAGATCCTGACGTACGAGGGCGAGGCCAGGCTCATGCACCAGGTCGTTCACATCATGCCTCCGCATTGACGACGCCCTGGATGGGGAGGATCGTGCCGCCATGGGTGATTCCTCGTTCGATCGTCGGGACCTGTTCCGGCTCTCGGTGACCGCCGGCGCCGCCGCGCTCGTGGGGACCGCGCTCTCCGGCTGTCATCCTCCGCGCGCGACGCCGATCGGAGCTGGCGCCAGCGGGACCGAGCCCGTGCTGCCGCAACCGGAGCTCGCGGAGGTCACGATCACCGAGTTGCAGCGCAGGATGGCCTCCGGGGAGGAGACCGCGTTGTCGCTGGTGACCAAGTACGGGGCGCGGATCGCCGCGGTCAACGAGGCCGGGCCGAACCTGCGCGCCGTGCTCGAGCTCGATCCCGATGCCGTCGCGAACGCGAAGACGCTCGATCGCGAGCGCGCGGCGGGTAAGCTGCGTGGACCGCTGCACGGCATTCCGATCCTGGTGAAGGACAACATCGACACTGGCGATCGAATGACCACGACGGCGGGCTCTCTCGCGCTCGCGGGCACCCACGCATCCGGGGATGCGGTCATCGTGGCGCGGCTGCGCGTGGCCGGGGCGTTGATCCTCGGGAAGACCAACCTCTCGGAGTGGGCGAATCTGCGCGGGTCGTCGTCGGTGTCGGGGTGGAGTGCGCGGGGAGGGCAGTGCAGAAATCCGTACGCGCTCGATCGATCGCCCTCCGGTTCGAGCAGCGGCTCGGCGGCGGCCACCGCAGCGAACCTGTGCGCCGCGGCGATCGGCAGCGAGACGGATGGTTCGATCACGTCGCCGGGGAGCTGCAACGGCCTGGTCGGGCTCAAGCCCACGGTGGGCCTGGTCAGCCGCACGGGCATCATCCCGATCGCTTCGAGCCAGGACACGGCCGGGCCGCTGACGCGCACGGTGACCGATGCGGCGATCGTGTTGACGGCGATCGCCGGCGTGGATCCGGCTGATCCGGCCACCGCGGCCGCGAAGCCCGAGGACTACACGAAGTACCTCGATCGCGACGCGTTGCGAGGCGCCCGGATCGGCGTGCCGCGCAAGGGCTGGTTCGGCCTCAACCACCCGATGGACGCGATCGCGGAGGCCGCGCTCGTCGAGCTCCGGCGGCTCGGCGCCGTGCTCGTCGATCCGATCGAGCTGGTCTCGCCGCCCGAGCTCGGGGCCGCCGAGATCGAGGTCCTCCTCTACGAGATCAAGACCCAGCTCGCCGCCTACTTGCAGACCCGTGGTCCCGACGTCCGCGTCCGCACGCTGGCAGACGTGATCGCCTTCAACCGGGCCCATGCGCTCGAGGAGCTCGGGCTGTTCGGGCAGGAGCTGTTCGAGCAGGCCGCGGCGAAGGGCCCGCTCACGGATCAGGCGTACCTCGATGCCCGCGCCACCTGCGTCCGGATTGCTCGGACCGACGGCATCGACCGGGTGATGGATGCGCACCAGCTCGATGCGATCTTCGCCGCGACCGCGAGCCCCGCGTGGCTGATCGATTCCGTGAATGGCGATGCACCTGCGGTCGACATGACGAGGTTGCCGGCGGTCGCGGGCTATCCGCACATCACGGTGCCGGCGGGGCAGTTCCGCGGCCTCCCGCTCGGGATCTCGCTGTTCGGGCGTGCGTTCTCCGAGGGCAAGCTCCTCGGCTATGCGTTCGCCTACGAGCAGGCGACCAAGCTGCGGGTCCCGCCGCGGTTTCTGCCGACGGCGCCCCCGCCCACGCGGTGAGCGCCGCTACCTGGGTCCGCACGAGGCTGGCCGGCGGCGTAGCGGGTGTGGATGGACCCAGCGGGTGGCGCCAACCCGTTGATCACGGGCGTGCTTGCGGTGGCACACGGCTTGTACGAGCCTGGCCCACCAACATGTTCATGAACCGCCTGATGATGACGTTCACTGCCCTGACCCTCGTGACCTCGCTCGCCGCGTGCGGGAAGAAGAAGGAGGGTGACGGTGGTGGTGGTGGCGGCGGCGGTGGCGGTGGGGACGAGGCGAAGGCCCCGACGATGACGGTCAACGAGGCCGAGTGGGAGGCCAAGGATCTCCACGCGGTCGCCCCGCTGATCAACGTCACGATGAAGGTCCCCAAGACCGCGAAGCTCGAGAAGAACGGCAACGGCGGCGTCGATATCACCGTCAGCCCGTTCTATCTGATCACGGTCTCGGCGATCGCAGTGAGCAACATCGCGGAAGGCAAGAAGAGCGACAAGTCGCTCACCGTGGAGCGCACGGACAAGTACATCAACGCCAAGGTGCTCACCGAGGAGCCGAACGGCTTTGTCTACACGGTGCAGATGAAGACCGAGGAGAACGGCAACACGTACCAGCCCGAGGCGCACTTCGCGTACTACCTGGACAAGGACGGCGCGATCTACTCGATCACCGACGAGCGCCCGCTCGATGCCTACAGCACGCCGGGCTCGGCGTACTCGCCCGAGATCGCGACGAAAGTCTACGCGATCGTGAAGGGCTCTGCGAAGGTCAACTGAGCTGCGCACCGCGCGCTCGTTGCTTGGCGCGCGTCACTGCATCGAGAACTGCAGCGGATAGTTGACGAGCGTCTTGCCGTCGCCCGGCAGGAACGTCCATGCGGTGAGCACGTGCTCGAGACAGCGGTTGATGTCGTCGGGGAACGCGCTCGTCGCCTGCGCGGTGGAGACCCTGCCGTCGGGCTCGATCACGAACCGCAGATCCACCGTCCCGGCGAGCGCCGGCTGCCACTGCGCCACGCGCTCGTAGCAGTACGTGATCCGCTCGCGGTTGAGCCGCATCATCTTGCGGATGGCGAGCCGATCCGCGCCGTGTGGGACCGAGGCGAACCGCCGCGAGACGTTCAGCTCCTCGCGAGAGGGCGCGCCGCTGACCAGCCAGGTCTCGGCGTCGGCGTGCGGATAGGTATCCTCCGCGACGTGCGCGGGGAGCGCTCGCAGATCGAGGTCGATACGTCGCGCCTGCCGGCGCCATCGCTGCTCGGCCTGCCCGTCGACGCGCGCCTCGATCCTCGCAACCCGCTGGTGCGCGGGATCGATCGCGAGCGTGGCGAGGGGCGGGAGCTCCACCGCGAGCTCGATCCGCGCGTTGTCGTCGAGCTCGATCCGCAGGTGATCTTGATCGGCGCTCGTGCTCTCCCAGCCGAGCAGGGCGGCGCCCCGCACGCTTCGGTACGCGTCCACCGCGGCCTGCCGCGGTCGCGCCGCGCTCCAGGCACGCTCACCACGCGTGGTCACGGCCATTCCGACGACCCGGGTCCCGGCGGGCACGTCCACGGGCAGCACCACCTGGCCGCACGCGCGCGCGGTCACCTCGATCGTGATCCACGAGACCGCCTCGGCGTGGATCTCCACCGCGATCCGATCGACCGTCGCGGCGCAGCCCAGAGCGGACGGGGACCCGACCTGAAGCATCGGGGGAAACTCCGACTCGATCGTCGGGAGCACGTCATCGGCGCGCGCGGCCTGGGCCAGCACGAGCACCGACGCGGCCACGAGGCACGTCGTCCGCACCTCGGGTAGACACCGCGGCGGCGGCTCGGTTTCCGAAACGATCGCGATCGGGGGCCGAGATCCGGCTGCACGCGAACGATCCGAGGCAGTCGACCAACGTCGTGTACAGCGTGCCAATTCGTCCCGAACCGAAGTGGGTGCCGGCTGCGCACCGGTGCTCTAGACTGGGGATGTGGTGGGGCTGGCTCCAGATGACGATGCGTGGATGGGGTGCCCCGGGCAGCGAGACCCAGCATTCCGCGAGCTCTGCGTCATCGACGCGGACGGTCGCGCCACCGTCGCATACGAGCTCACTCCCGAGTGCCCGATCGGTCCGGAGCTGGCGCGATCGTGGCGCGATCTCCCACCGTGCCCCTTTCTGTTCGAGCCGCTCGGCTCCGGCGCGGCGTTCCACCTCCGGTTCGTCGCGATCGATTGGCCGGCAAGCTACCTTCAAGTGCGTGTCGATGGCCCGGCCGCAACGAGAGTCGCGTCCACCGGCGTCGCGATCACGCGGGCCTTCGAGCTGATCGCCGCCTTCGGGCCCAACGATCGGCTTGGCTGGTTCACCTCCCCGTTCGTCAGGTTCGATCTCGAAGGCAGGCCGCGTGTGGGCTTCCACTCACCGCAGGCCAGCGTGGACACCGTGAAGCTGCTCGCACCCGAGGTCGTCGACCGGTTTCCGTTTGCGGACGAGGCGGCGCTGGTCTACGCCGTCGGTCAGCTCCTCCTCGGCCGCGTGGTGCTCGAGCGCGCGACGCTCGCCACCCCCCTCGGGCGGGTGATCCGGCGGGCGCTCATGACCGACCCGGGACGCCGATACTCCACCTTGCGTGCGCTTCGCGATGCCTTCGTCCAGGCGGGGGCTCGCTCGACCACGCCTCACGGTGCGATCGGGGCCTGGGTGTGGGAGCAGATCGACAACGGCCTGGGCTTTCTGGTGGTGAAACGATGGAGCGATGCCCTCGCGCGGTTCGACGCCGCGCAGAGGCTGTGCGTGGGCACGCCGCAGATCCTCGACAGCGCCCGGCGCTATGCGCTCGCACGTGGTGCTGTACCGCGCGAAGCAGCGACCATCATCGCGTCGCTGCCGCTCTCGCGCGAGGTAGCTCCGCAGCCGCTGCGTGCCGCCGCGGCCAAGGTCGAGATCGAGATGCGGTCCGCGGACTGGCACCGGATCGAGCCCGAGGCGCTCCGGCTCGAGGCCGCCCGCGAGCCGCTCGCTGCGCTCAGGCTCTACTGCACCGTCAAGCCGGGGCCCACGACGGCGTTCGCACATGCGCTCGCGTTGGCGCGCAACTACTTCGCCATCGGTGAGGACGGCCAAGCGATCGGCCACGCAAAGCATGCGCTGGCGATCGATCCGAGCTCGTGCCCGGCGCTCCAGATCGAGACCAGCGTTCACTTGCGCAGGCGCGAGCACGCGGCGGCGCTGACCTGCGTGGAGCGCTGGCGAGAGCTCGCGCCCGACGATCCAGCCATGCTCTACGCACGCGGTAAGGTGCTCCTCAACCTGCGCCGGCTCCCCGAAGCGCACGAGGCGTTCGATCGGGCGACGGTCCTCGATCCTCACATGCTCGAGGCGATGCTCCTGCGGCGCGAGGTGGAGCGGATGGCACGCCGTGCGCGCCTCGCGGTTGGCGCTCAGACCCAAGCAGTCCCGGACCTTCCGGTGGCGCTCCGCGAGGCGCTGCTCGGCGGCAGGCCGCAAGATGCGCTCGAGCTGCTTGACGGGCCGGCCTGCGCGGACGACGTCCTCGCCCAGCTGATCCGTGCCGAGCTCCTGGCGGACGCACGTCGGTTTGAAGATGCGCTCGCGGTGTTCCAGCGGTTCACGCACGATCCGGCGCAGCGGGCTGTCGCGCTGATCGGCGTCGCGCGGATGCTGCTGGAGCTCGGCCGAACAGAGGCGGCGCTCGTCGCGGTCGATCACCTCGCGGGCGTCTCGCCTGGCGAGCTCGAGGTTCTGGAGCTGAGGGCGCGAGCGCTGGAACAACTCGGTCGTAGCGACGAGGCGGTGGCGGAGCGAACGCGCCTGGCCGAGCAGACGACGATCCGCAGTCAGGCGCGGATCTCGCAGACGCGCTGACGATCGATCAGAACGCGGTACCGGCGGCCCAGTCGGCCTCGAACGTCGTGACCAGCGGCGCGATCGACGGCGCCTCGACCAGCACCACGCCGACCTCGCGATTCTTCTCGAGCGAGGTGTAGCTGAAGTTCTCGGAGCCGACGTACGCGACAGCGCCGTCTGCGACCATGACCTTGGTGTGGAGGTGCGGGATCCACTTCACGGTGACGCCGAGCCCCTGGAGGAAGGCCGCGGCGCTGGCGTTGGCATCGATCCAGCTCGCGTCGGCGAGCAGCGCACGGACCTCCACGCCGGCGGCGATCCGCGCCTTGACGGCATCGCGCACACCGGGATCTGCGAACTGCATCGATTCGATCAGGAGCGTGTGCTGCGCGCCGGCGATCACGTCGAGGATCCGCGCTCGCGCGTTGACCGGCGCGACGACCAGGCGCGTACATGGCATCGCGAGCGGCGTGCCGGTCCAGTCGGCCTCGAACAGCGCATCGAGATCGGCCAGATCGGCCGGGTCGCGATCGACCGCGGCGAAGTTGCGCTCGAGATCGATCGAGAAGTCCTTGGAGAAGTTGCCGGTCGACATCACGGCGGCCTTGCCGTCGACGACGAAGAACTTGTTGTGGAAGTAGTCGAACGCCGGATCGCTCCACTTGACCTGCGCGCCCGCCGCGAGCAGCCGGTCGTAGTACTTCTGGTTCGTGGACTTCTTGTACTGATCGAGGATGACGCGGACCTTCACGCCGGCGTGTGCCTTGGCCTCGAGCTGATCGAGGATGCCGCCGTAGCCCATCAGGTAGATCGAGAGATCGATCGAGGTCTGTGCACCCGCGAGCGCATCGACATACGGAGCCTCGCCGGACTCCGGGGTGGGGAACACCTGGATCGGGACGGTGCGCGGATCGGTGGCGTTGCAGTAGTCCATGCCAGTCGGGGCATCGACCGTGGTCGAAGGTGCATCGGGGGCCGCAGCCTCGGCGGGACCCGGGGTGGTGCAGGCGGCACCGCCGATCAGCGTGGAGGCCGCGACGAGGGCCGGGAGGGCACGAAGGGCACGAAGGGCACGAAGGGCACGGACCAGGGTCATGCGGGAGGAGTCGTGCGAGCCGGGGTTTTGATCCCGGGTTCGTGTCGATTCCCGAGGATTCCTGCCGGTGGCCCGCTAACTCCGCGAGTTGTATAGGGCCGGCTATCGCGGGGGGAGCGCCACGAACCCGACGAACGACGCCTGCGTCGCCGTGATCGGCGAGCCGGTGCGGGTCAGGCCGCCGCTGGCCGCATCGATCGCGAACGTGATCACCGTGCTCGAGCCCTGGTTCGCGGCGTAGAGCCAGGCGCCCGAGGGATCGATCGTGAAGTTGCGCGGCGTCATCCCGCCGGTCGGCGTGTGGCTCGCGAGCGTGACCATCCCGGTCGCGGCGGCGATCGAGTAGACCGCGACGTTGTTGTCACCGCGGTTCGAGGCATAGACGAACTTGCCCGACGGATGCACGACGATCTCCGCGCCGGTGTTGGTCCCGGTCGCCCCGCTGGCGCGCGTCGAGACGGTCTGCTGCGCGGTCAGCCGCCCGGTGGAACCATCGAAGGCGAGCGTGGTCAGCGTGCTGTCGAGCTCGTTGATCAGATAAGCATGGGCTCCACCCGGTGCGAACGCGAGGTGGCGTGGGCCAGCGCCAGTCGCCGTGGTCACGTGAGGCACCGCGTTCGCGGCGAGCGCGCCGGTCTGCGGATCGAAGGTGTACTGCGCGATGTAGTCCGAGCCCTTGCACGGGACGAGCACGAAGTGATTCGACGGATCGGTCAGGATCTGGTGCGCGTTGGTCCCGGCGCTCACGGTCTGGATCGCGGCCATCAGCCCGCCATCACCGCGCACCGGCAACACCGCGATCGTTCCAGCGCCGTAGTTCGCGACGAGCACGAACTTCCCGCTCGCATCGACGGAGACGTGCGCCGGGCCATTGCCGCCGGAGGCGACATCGTTGATCGCGGTCAGCGCGCCGGTCGCTTGGTCGATCGTGTACGCGCCCACGCGGCTCGTGCTCTCGCTCGCCGCGTACAGGTGCGTCCGCGTCATCGCGAGGAACGACGGCGAGCCGGCGAACGCCGCGAGAGAAGCGATCGGTGCGAGCACGCCGGATGCCGGATCGAGGTCGAACCACGCGAGGTTCGGGCCGTAGCCACTGACATAGGCCACGAGGTGCGCGGGCGCCGCGGGTGCGTCGATGGCGGGTGCGTCGATGGTGGGCGGCATCATGGTCACGGGGGCAGCGTCGCCGCACGCGGTGAGCAGCACCGTCGCGATCGCCATGGTGGTGCGGCCCATCCCCCGAGGATACCCCTGCTACAGCCGATACGCGACGCCCGCGACGAACCCGGCATACGAGACCTTGGACAGCAGCTCACTCTCGGCGCGGCCATAGAGGCCGAGGCGGTGCCGCCCGAGCTTGAGGAGATCGACGCCGCCCTCGATGCCGAGGCCAAGCGCGTTGGTCCAGATCGGCGGCTGCATGCGATCGGTCACGCGGTTGGCGTGGACCCCGATGAGGACGGAGGCCCACAACCGGTCGTAGCCGCTCCCCTGCAGGAACACGTTGACGCCGACCGGCACGATCTCGATCGGCCGGAGGTCCGGGATCAGACCGGTGCTGACGTCCCGCATGCCCGTGAGCTTGCCGAGCGACATCTGGACGCCGACCATGGTGGTGTTGTCGAGCCGCAGGCCGACCTCGGCGCCGAACGCCACGCCGCTGACCGCGACCGCGAGCACCTTGCCGCTCGTGTACGCGATCGGGACCACGGCGAGGCGGAGCCGCAGGGGTGGACGTTGCTCCGTCAGGGGGGCGGCGAGGTCCGAGAGCGAGAGTGAGGCCTCGGACTTGTGACGCTTGGGCTTGGCCTTCCCGAGCGGATCGTCGTCGTCCTCGACCTTCGTGGCGATCCGCGTCGGCGTCCGCCCGAGCACCGCGAACGCGGCGTCGATCTCGGCACCTGGACCCACGAGGACGACGTTGGCGCGCGCGAGGTCGAGCTCCGCGAGCACGGGCGCCATGCCCTCGATCGTGAGCTGCTGCACGGCGCGCGCGGTCTCTGCATCCGTCATCGGCGCACGTCCGAGCGACACATCACCCTCGACCCAGCCGGCGAGTCCCTCGGCGCTGCTCGGGATACTCGACAGATGCGCCAGCACCCGGGTGCGTGCGAGGAGAAACGCGCGTGCGGTGCCATCGGCATCGGTGCGCAGCTGATCGAAGCGCGCGCGCAACAGCGCGGCGGCATCGCGGATCCGTGTGGCGTCGATCGTGCCGTACATCACGTAGTTGGTCGCGAGCCGCGCTTCGCCGAGACTCGCGTCGATCGCGTAGCTCGCGCCGAGCTGGTGGCGCACGTCGTGGGCGATGTCATCGAGCATCGCGGCCGCCACCAGCTGCGGCGCGCGCGCTCCGATGGTGGCGGGCAGGGACACGCCGATCCGGACCTGGGTGGTCGCGGCGTCGTGGGCGAGGGAGACCGCCTGCGTCACGCGCGTGGGCGATGACCGTGGCTCGGCGATCCCCTTCCAGTCACCGAACAGAAAGTCGATCCAGCGATCCGCGACCGCGGCATCGAACCGGCCGGCGATCACGAGGGTCGCGTTGTCGGGCGTGTAGTGGGCGGTCCGGAACGCCTGGGCATCATCGGCGTCGAGCGTCGCACTCGCGTAGCGAACGCGGCCGGCTGCGACGTAGGGGTGACCCGAGCCGAACTGCGCCACGAGCTGCGCGTCGGTGAACGCGACGTCCTCGGTCGAGCGCTTCGCTGCCTTGCGTCGCGCCTCGAGCATGGTGGCGGCGGCATCCGTGTATCTCCCGTTGCGAACACGGCGGCGGAGCCCGGCGAGCAGGATGTCGAGGTGCATGTCGAGGCCCTGCACGATGAAGGTGGTGTGATCGGGCGCCACGTTCTGCGTATCACTCCCACCCGAGGCGGCGAACAGCAGGTAGTCGTTGAGGTACCGGGCGTCCCAGGTCAGGCCATCGGCAGCCAGGGTCGCCACACCGCGCTGGGTCGGCGGTTCGTCGCCGGCGCCAGCGTTGAACACCAGGCGGATGTCGACGGTGGGCACGCTGGTGAGCGGGAGCAGGACGACCTTGAGGCCGTTGGGGAGGGTGCGCAGCTTGACGTCTGATGGGGCCGCGGCGAGCGAGCCGGTCGCGGGCCGGTGAGCTTCGGTGGGGTCGGGGGGATCGCGCCGCTGGCCCATGTCGTGGATCGGCGCCTCGAACGTGGGAGCGCGACCTCGTCGGGTGGTCTCGCGAGGCTTGAGGATGACGACGGTCGCGTGATCGAACGCCAGATGCTGGCTGACGACGGCGATCGCCTGCTCGCGCGTGAACTCGCGCAGACCTTGCAGCTCGTCGCCGATCACCGGGCCCGGATCCTGGCCTGCGAGGACGAGGCTCGCGATCTGCTCGTCGCGGTCACCACCGGCCTCGAGCATCGAGAACTGCTGGTAGATCGCGCTCTGCTGGATCTGATCGAACATCGCTTCGCCGATCTCGAGGCGGCCGAGCAGGCCGAACCTCGCCCGCAGTCCGTTGACGCCGCGCTCTGCGCCCTCGAGGACGTCGGCGACGGTCTCGCGCTTGCCCGGCGCGATCGCCACGCCGAGCATCGGCGCGCGCCGGTCTCCGAACCGGATGAGCTGCGCGCGCCCCACGATCTCGTCGTCGATCAGCCTGGTGACCGTGCGCATGATCGCGCTCACCTTGGCGCGCACCCGTGGGTCTTCCGGAAGCGGCCAGGCCACGAGCACCACGTCATCGTCGATCGGCGCCGACGCCTCCACCCGACGTGCGGTCAAAGGGAGCGCCGGAATCGTGGCCGTCGGCGCGGCCTGACGCTTCGCGGTCCGGGCGAGGAACTTGCCGAGCGCGGTCTCGAGCACCTGCGGTGTCAGGTTCCCCGAGACCACGAGCACCGCGTTGCTCGGTGCATAGTGTGCATCTGCGAACGCACAGGCCTGCTCGCGCGTGATCGTCCCCACGGCCCGCTCGTCGCCGCCGGCCCGCACGGCATAGGGATGCCCGGCGGGATACAAGCCGAGGTTGACCGCGTTGACGAGCTCCGAGCTCTCGTCCCGCATCGCGACCTCGTTCATGACCACCGCGCGCTCACGCGTGAACACCGAATCCGTGATCGAGGTGCAGCGGAACCCGAGCCGGACCGCCTCGATCGAGAGCAGCTCGTCGAGGTGCGTTGGCTGGGCGTGCGCCACGTAGGTGGTGGCATCGAGAGAGGTGGTGCCGTTGAATGACGAGGTGATGCCCTCCAGCTTCGCGAAGATCGATTGGCCGCCGAGGACCTGCTGGAACATCAAGTGCTCCACGAGGTGGGCGACGCCGGTCTGCGCGGCCGGATCGTCGATCGCGCCGACCTGGTAGCGCATCGTGACCTGCACCTCCGGCGCCTTGGGATCTTCGACGAGCACCACCCGAAGCCCGTTCCCAAGTGTGGAGCTCGAGATGTGCAGCCCCATGTTGGTCTGCCGCGGCGGCGGTAGTGGAGCCAGCGGCGCGAGCGCGCACGCGGCCACGAACCCGAGACATCCGATCGACACGCCGCCCAGGACAACCTTCACGCCTCCACTATTGCGGACCGGGGCGGCGGTTTCCATCCGGCGTCCGCCGCAAAATGCGGCACCCCGAGGCCGTGCTAGCGTCCCCGGATGCGGACCGGGGACGCGCGCGATGTTCCAGCCTGATCGGGTACGCGCATCGCTGGCGCAGCTCCGCGCGGCAGACCCGCGGCTGCGCCTGTTCGGCGCGAGCGGGCATCGCTATCAGCTCAACCCACCGATCAAGGAGCGCGAGCTGATCATGTGGGAGCGCGATGCGGAGATCTCGCTGCCCGCGGACTACCGCACGTTCCTCCTCGAGCTGGGCAACGGCGGGGTCGGGCCGTACTACGGGATCTTTCCGCTCGGCCGGTGGGACGGCGCGGGCGACACCCTCGAGTCGTTCGCGGATGCCACCGGCGATCTGCGCGCGCCGTTCCCGCACGCCGCCGCCTGGAACTTGCCGGCGGACCGCCTCACGCCGCCCGAGGAGTTCGCGTCCGATGCAGACGAGGATGCGTGGAACGAGGCGTGTGATGCCGCGTACTACGAGCCTTCGCTGACCGACGGCGCGTTCTGGATCTCGCACCAGGGCTGCGCGCTGCGCTCGATGCTCGTGGTCACCGGGCCCGAGCGCGGCAAGATCTGGGACGATCTGCGTCCCGATCGCGGTGGCCTGGCGCCCCGAGGCAAGAGCTTCGCCGAGTGGTACGTGGAGTGGCTCGAGCACAGCCTCCGCTCGCTGACCTCCGGATCGTAGCGGTCACGGCTGGTTCGCCTGGAGCATCCGCCACAGGTTCGCCCGCCGATCGACGAGCGGGACCTCCTCGTCTTCACGCTCGTCCTCACGCTCACCGCCCGGGGCCTGGTTCGACTCGTGGTCTCGTGCCGCGCGTTCGTCGGCCGTGAGGTTCTGGTAGTTCTGGAGCGTGTCGCGCTCCTCCTGGGTGAAGTTGTTGTAGTTGTCGATCGTGCTCTCCTCCGGCGTGAGGTTCTGATAGTTCTCGAGCGTGTCGCGCTCCTCCTGGGTGAAGTGGTTGTAGTTGTCGATCGTGCTCTCGGGCTCGGGTGCCGCGATCTGGATCCCGTAGCCGAGAGCGGCGGCGGTCGGCTTGGGCTGGTTGGCCGCGAGCTCCTCGACGTACGGATCGACGAGGTTGGTGGCCGGCTCGGTCTCGACCATGGTCGTCGACAGGTATGGATCGACCTGCGGCGCCTGGTCTTCGGACACCAGGTACGGATCGACCTGCTGTCCCTCGGGTGCCTGCACCTGGCCCACGAGGTACGGATCGATCAGGTCGACCGCGGGCGCGCGCTCCTCGAACCGAGCTCCCGATCGGTTCCGGGTGGCGAAGTAGTCGTCGAGGAGCAGGCCGTTCGGGCCTTCGTCGTGACCTTCGTCGTGACCTTCCTCGTGGCCTTCCTCGTGCTCCTCGCCTTCGCTCTCCTCCTCGCGCTGCTTGCGCAGGGTCTCGGCGACCTGGGCGGTCTCGCGGGCGTTCAGCGTATCGGTCATGATCTTGCGCGCCCGCACGTCGTCGGTGCTGAGCTGTGACGCCACGGCCTGCGCGGTGGGGCGCTTGCTCGGATCCGCGTCGAGCATGGTGTCGGCGACCGAGAGGATCGAGTTGATGTAGATCTTCTCGCCCGCGATCATCTGGAACGTCTTGCCGAGCGAGTAGACGTCCGAGGCGAACGTACAGCCCTTCTTCTGGCTGACCTCCGGTGCGCGGATCGTGTTGTGGCCCTGCGAGATCGTGTCGCCCTCCCAGGCGGCGCAGCCGAAGTCGCCGATCTTCACGTCCATGTTGTCGTCGAGGAGGAGGTTGTCGGGCTTGAGGTCCATGTGGACGAAGCCGGCCGCCGCGATCTGCGCCACGCCGAGCGCGGTCTCGCGGCACAGGTACGTCAGGGCGATCACCACCTCCTCGTAGGTCAGCTGCTTGGCCCGCATCCGCTCGATCACGGCCTCGGTCATCCGCTTCACGTTGCCTCCGGCCATGAGGTCCATCACGAGGAGATCGGGCTCGCCGTCCTCCTTGCTGCGGCCGATCGCGCGCGCCGCGGCCACCCGCGACTTGCCGCCATTCGCCGCGCTGTCTGCGAGGCGCGAGAACGCGGCCTCCTTCTCGATCGTGTTGCCGATCGTGCGGCCGTTCGCATCGACCATGCCGTTGCTCTGCTTGACCACGATCCAGTCGGCCTGGTCGTTGACGAGGATGCGGGTCGCGCCGAACACGCCGCCGTCCTTGTGCTCCTCGCCGGGGTGGAAGTAGCGCGATCCATCGATCTCGAGCTCGTTGGACTCGACGTTGTCCATCCGGTGGGCATCGAGGCCGACGAGCTGGTTCGAGAGCTGCTGTTTCTGGCGTCCTGTCTCGGGCATGGTTCCTCCGTGGGCTGGGATCAGGTGAGCGCGCCGCTGGCGTGGAGCTTGCCGCGCGCTTCGTACTCGAGCTCGACCGCGCGCCGCAGGTGGGCAGCGCGCAAGGGGCCGCCCTGGGCCGCGGCGAGGTAGCAGCCGCGCAGCGCGGCGTTGCGGATGTAGCCGCCGCTGAGCGGGAACTCGGTCGCGAGCGCCGCGAGGCCGAGATCTCCGTCGGTCGGGACGGTGGCGGGGAGGTGCGCCTGCCACAGGCGCAGCCGCGCGGGCTCATCCGGCGAAGGGAACTGCAGCTCGCAGGTCAGGCGCCGCTGGAACGCGGGATCGATCGACGTGCCGTGGTTCGTGGTCAGGATCGCGAGGCCATCGAACCGGTCGAGGCGCTGCAGCAGGTAGTTGACCTCGAGGTTCGCGTAGCGATCGTTGCTCGATTCGACCTCGGTGCGCTTGCCGAACAGCGAGTCGGCCTCGTCGAACAGCAGCACGAACGCGCCGGTCTCGGCCGCATCGAGCACGGCGCCGAGGTTGCGCTCGGTCTCACCGATCCACTTCGAGAGCACGCGCGAGAGGTCCACGCGATAGAGCGGGAGGCCGAGGGCACCCGCGATCACGGACGCCGCGAGCGACTTGCCGGTGCCCGGCTCGCCGCGGAACAGCGCGGTGACCCCGCGCGTGCGCGCGATCGAGCCGAGGCCCCAGGTCCCGAGGACCGTGTCGCGGAGGCGGATCCGGCCCACCAGCTCGCGCAGGCTCGCGTCGATCTCGTCGGGCACCACGAGCGAGCCCCACGTCGACACGGTGGGCACCGGATCGGCGACCTTGGCGATCGCGGCGGCGCTCCCGACGAGGGCAGTGCGCGCGCCGCGGAGGCGGGCGATCACGCCGTCCTGCACGGACAGCGCGGCGAACATCCGCGGGCCCTCGGCGCGCACGATCAGGCCGTGGCGGACCAGAGGCGAAGCCTCGTCGAGCTCGAGCGCCAGCTCGTGGCGATCCTCGCGCGCGTTGCCGAGCAGCTCGCCGAGCAAGGTCTCGTCGATCAGCGCGCGGCCCTGCGCACCGAGCGCGGCGTACGCGCGGGCGCTCTCGCTCCACAGCTGCGGTGCGGCGACCACGAGCAGGATCGCCTGCGCCTGCAACGACAGGCCGCACTCGCGCGCGATCTCGACGTGCGGCGCGCCGGCGCGATTCCACGCGGCGAGCCTCTCGAACGCCTGGCGCGTGCGCGCGTCGGGCTCGGCGGGGCGTGCGGTCAGGACCTTCGCGATCCGCGTCGCGGCGGGCGCCGAGCCATCCACGAGATCGAGGGCGCGCGCGAGGCACATCGCGCTGACCAGCTCGTAGACGTCCGCGAGGAAGCGCGCCTGCTCGGCCGGCGCGAGCTGCGCGGCCGGCGCCGCGAACACCGGCGGCGTGGCCGCGATCGCGCCGAGCTTCGTCACGGCCGACTTCGCCGCGGCATCGGTCTTGGGCTCGGCATCGGCATCGGCATCGGTCTTGGGCTCGGCATCGGCATCGGCATCGGCATCGGCATCGGCATCGGCGGGATCGGCGATTACATCAGCAGCCGGGGCGCTCGGGACCCATTTGTCGTGGCGATTTCGCACCAGGTAGGCCGCGGCGATGACAAAGCAGATGGCCGACACCCATTCGTTCACCCGAAGCCCGGCGACCTTATAGGCGTGATCGACACGCAATCGTTCGATGAAGAAGCGGATGAAGGTGTATCCGGCCACGTACATGGCAAACAACTTGCCCGCCGCGACGTCACGTTTGCGGTCGTACCACAGCAGGAAACCGCACAGGGCCAGGTTCCACAACGCTTCGTAGAGGAAGGTCGGATGAAACGTGACGATGTCGGCATAGGCAGTCGGGCGATAGGGCGGGTCGATTTCCAGACCCCATGGCAAAGTGGTCGGGCGACCGAACAGCTCTTGGTTCCACCAGTTGCCGAGGCGCCCGATGGCTTGGGCCATCGGAAGGGCCGGCGCAGCGGCCACCAGCCCGGCGGAGGTGGAGATTCCACGGCGGCGAGCGGCCCAGAGCCCTACGACCGCGCCGAGGGCGATCCCTCCCCAGATACCGAGGCCGCCCTGCCAAATTTTGAACGCCCGGAGCCAATCTCCCTGGAAGCTCTTCCAATCGGTAAGAACGTGATAGAGCCGAGCACCAATCACACCCGCTGGCACCGCCCACATCGCGATACCCGACATGTCTTCCTTGGTGCCCTCGCCCCGGTCTTGGAGCCGTCGGCCCGCCAGCCAGACGGCGGCGATGACCCCAAAGGCGATCATCAATCCGTAAGCGCGAAGCTGCAACGGGCCGAGATGTATGGCATTGGAGGATGGACTCGGTATCGATGTCAGCATGGCGACGCTCATTGGCAGACCCTCAGCGCGAAGGCTGGCGCGCATGCTTCGATGACCGATTTGTCATAGTCGAGCGTGGCCACGTGATAGCTGCGTTCGAGCCGCACCCGTTCGACCGTGCCCTTCACGGCCTCGGCGAGAAGATCGCTGTTCACCGGGTCGACCACATGGTCCTGCGGGCTCGTCATGATAAGAACCGGGCAGGCAATCGAACCCATCGTCGGGTGCATGGCCTTGAGCCCGGCCATGAGGGAGAGGAACGGCACCGTAGGTGTTTCGGGGTACGCAGTCTCTTTGACATCAGGATCGGCTATGTCAGAGCCGATTCCAGGGATCAACGTGTCACCCTCATCGATCATGCCCTGCACCATCTCGAGCAACTCGTCGGCTACGGGCTGCACAACGGCGTTGATACAGACCAGGCCTGAAATCTCTGGATGTTGCGTGCCGAGCCACACCGTGAGCGCGCCACCCATCGAGAGTCCGGCGACCACGACCTTGTCGCAGCGTGCCGCCAAACGCTGGTAGGCCGCTTCGGCTTCGCCCGTCCAGTCGGCCCAGGTCGTGGTCATCATGTCTTGCACCGTGGTGCCGTGCCCGGGCAGGCGAGGCAGTTCCACGTGGAATCCAGAGGCGGCGAAGGCTTCGGCCAGGCTGCGCATGGCACCCGGGTTTCCGGTGAATCCGTGAAGGCACAGTGCCCCAAACGAGGTCGAGCCGTCATGACTCCATGGTTCGGCGCCGGGTATGAGATGCATGGTGGAAATCCTCGCGTCTGAAAGAGGTCCACAGCTTGTCATCTCGACAACCGGCGGTCGATTGACCCGAGGGTCAGGTGACTGCTGGACTGGTGGAAGTGAATGCCGAGCGCAGAGAACTCACCGACCAGGGCCGGGAACGCAAGCGGCAGTTACTCGACTGCGCCGGCGTCTTGTTTGCCGAGCGCGGTTATGCCGCCACGCGAGTGGTGGATATCTGTGACGCCGCTGGCGTGGCCAAGGGCCTCTTCTACTGGTACTTCGCGACGAAGGAGACTCTCTTTGCCGAACTGGTGCGATCGATGCGACTGCGGCTTCGTCGAGCCCAGGCTGACGGCATCGATCCGCAGGCCGATCCCCTTACCCGCATCTGCCAAGGGGCGGCAGCGTCAGTGCGCTTCATGGCCGAAAATGCGTCCTTTTTCGCCTTTTTAGACCATGAAAGTGGCGAAAGTCTGGTCGCCAGCCTGCTGCAGGAGGGCCGCGAGATACACACCCGGGATGTCGCTGCCCAGATTGCCGAGGCGCAGACTCTCGGCTTGGTCGACCCGACCGATGACGCAAACTTGCTCGGTGTCGGCGTCATCGGGGCGGTGACCCACTTCAGCCACGCCCATCGCCTAGGCCTAACCGACCAGTCGATCGAGGTGGTCGCGGCCTTCGTGGCTCGCTGGGTGCGTCAAGCCATACTCCCCGACCAAACGTCATGATGCGCACCGTTCTGACCACTCTTTGAGGTTTGAGAACCCCTTGACAGCCTGAATCGCTACGGTGCGTGAGACGGGTACACCAAAGAGGAGAGACGGCGGCATGAATGCAACGGCTACGCAGATTGATTTACGCTCGGCGATTGGCACAGCGACGGTGCTGGGTCGGGACTCGGATGTGGCCAAGGCCCGTGAATCATTCCGACAGCGCAAGCTGCGGCGCTTCACCATCATTCTTCTCATGGTCGCGGTCTACCTGCTCGTGCAGGCGTGGCTTGGCCACCCGGTCGGGCCGTCATCGTTCGTCCCGACCATCAACTGGGAGAACCCCCTACTGCCGGGCATTTTCCTCACGCTTGTCATCGGGCTCAGTATGGGCGCACCGATCCTTTTGTCCGGGCGCTCGCCCCATACTCTGTTTCGCCCCGAAGATCTCGGCGTTCGACTGGCCGACGTTGTAGGTGCGGATTCGGTAAAAGACGAGGTCGTGCGCTCACTCAACCTGTTCCTGGCCAATGAGACCTTCGCCAAGGAAATGGGCGGAACGCCTCGTCGCGGCCTGCTGTTCTCCGGCACTCCCGGCACGGGCAAGACCTACATCGCCAAGGCCATGGCGGGCAGCGCCGGAGTGCCATTCGTCTTCGTCTCGGCCACCGCCTTCCAGTCGATGTTCTACGGCGCGACCGCCCGAAAGATCCGCTCATACTTCCGAGCGCTGCGCAAGATCGCCCGTAGAGAGGGTGGGGCGATTGGCTTCATCGAGGAATTCGATGCCATCGGTCTGGCCCGGGCCGGGGTCGGTTCGGCTCGTGGTGGCGAGGGTGCCTCGGGTGTCGTCAACGAAC
>JAYVRN010000931.1:0-9488 GCA_043776275.1 Myxococcales bacterium
GCCGGATCGAAGCGATGCTCGAACGTGACCTCGAACTCGAGGAACTCGACGTAGAACTGCCGGGTCAGCGCCTCGTCGAACATGCGGAGGATCGGGATCGCCTTGACGCACGAGATCGTCATCTCGCGAGTCTACCGCCGGCGGCGGCGCGCCAGGGCGAGCACACCGAGGCCGAGCACGAGTGGCCCGGATGGATCCGTGCCGGCCGAGCAGCAACCGCCGTCGTCGACGTGACAGTACTCGTTGCATCCGTCGCCGCCGGTGAGGTTGCCGTCGTCGCAATCTTCGCGAACGTCGAGGATCCCATCGCCGCACACCGGGTGCTTACCGAGGCCAACCAGGCAGACATCATCGATCGTCCAACCGCCGAGCTCGCGGCTCATATCGCTCGCCATCGTCCAGCGTGCTTGCACGGCGTGCCCCGCGAGCGGGGTGACGTTGACATCCTGGAATCGCCACTCGTGATCCACATGATCGAGGCTGCCGTCGGTAGTGGTCGCGTTGTGCCAGACGCTGGTGCCGTTGATCTCGATCGTGGCCTGGTCGTACAGCCCGTCCTCGACGGCGAGCCAGCGCCAGTACTGGAGATGAACCTCGTCGTACATCCAGGTCTGGATCTCGGGCGTGCTGATCGAGGTCATCGCGTTCGTCGGATAGCGTCCGTTGCCCGAGATCTCGGTGCCGAGCACGTGGTCACCGGTGTGCGCGAGCGTGGGATCGCCGCTCACGGAGAGCGGAGACGGCGTGGCCCACTGCCAGCTTGTGGTCCCCGTCGCGGTCCAGTTCGGGTCCTCGTCCATGCGCTCGCACCAGATCTCCGCCGGGGTACCGGTGAACAGCTGGTACTCGGGATCCGCCGGGTTGTCGGGATACGTGATCGTCGCGCCATCCTCGAGCGTGGCGACGATCTTGTAGAACACGAGGCGATTCGCAGTCAGCGCGGGCAGCGCGCCGCCCCAGGTGGATCCACTCGGCGTGAAGTTGACGGTCCCCGTCGCGCCGGTGCTGTCGTGATACTCGAGCGTGATCCGCGCCACGCCTGGCACCGGGCACGGCGTGCCGGTCGGGGTG
Organism: Myxococcales bacterium; assembly: GCA_043776275.1. GTDB lineage: Bacteria > Myxococcota_A > Polyangia > Haliangiales > Haliangiaceae > JABFXX01. The sequence continues at coordinate 1,072 of JAYVRN010000931.1, forward strand.
GTGGTGGGGACGCTGAACCGGGTGCCATCGAACGTCGGAGGGCCGATCTGGGTCGACAGGAATGAGGGACCGGCGAGTCCGTGTCGCCCGAACGCGGCCTCGATCGCGCACGCGTGGGGCGTGCCGTTGCCAAGATCGCCATCGTCGTCATCGGCGATCTGCGCCGCCATGAACGCGCCCGGGAGATCGGGAGCCATCTGCAAGACGCCGGCGAAGATCACGTCGGTCTGCGCGAGCCCGGCGGCCGGTCCGAGGTCCGTGATCAGCGCGGTGCGCAGATCCCACAGCGTGCCTCCGATGATGAGACCGGTCAGGTGTGGATCGGCGCTCTTGTCCCTCGGCCAGATCGCCTCTCGACCTTCGGGATCGAGATCCCGAAGCGGCAGCGGATCGTTCAGGAGAAAGCCGCGGCCCAGGGCGTGATCTCCGACGATCGTCGCGGCGAAGAAGTCCGCCAGCCCCTCGCTCAGCGCCGAGTTGAACGCACCGGCGCCGGGGATGATGGCGTGGAAGTGGACCGAGTGTCCGAACTCGTGATCGACCACATCAGCGATGCGTCCGGTGTTCTCGCACTGCGTGTTCCCGCGGAAGAAGTGGATGTCATCGCCGGTCGAGTACGCGTTGCAGACGCTGTTCTCGTTGACCGTGACCTGGAGCGGTTGATCGAGCCACGTCGCGAGCGAAGGCAGGAGCACGCGAGCGCGCGCCTTCGAGGTCGTCGCGTTGACGAACGACGCGAGCTGCGCATCTCCGAGCTCGCTGGTGGCGAGGCTCCACACCACCGGCGCGCCCGGCTGTGCGGTCAGGCTCGCGGTCGCCAGCGCGCCTGCGCCGTTGAGGATCTCGATGAACGGGCCGACGAGGCCAGGCGCCACGTTCGCCGCGAGCGTCCCGGTCCAGCCGAACGTGCCATCGGCGGCCGTGATGGTCGGGGTGCCATCCGCCGTGACGTTCACGCTCCGGGCGGGAGCCGCGGTGCGCGCTCCGAGGGGATAGCGCACGCCCACATCGAACTGCAGCGTGCCGCTCGCGAACCGGAGGCGAGAGCTGCGCAGGAGTGGGGCGCCATCGGTGCCGACGTAGACATCCCATCGCCCCGGGCGATCGAGTGCCTCCACCTCGAGTTGATCCGCGATCCGCAGCTCGAGCCCCGCCGCACCGGCGAGGGGTAACACCACGCGCGGGCCGACCGCGCGGATCGTCACGCGTCCACCGATCCAGTCCTGCACGCGACGCGGATCGATCGGGGTGGTGCGCGCCGGCACCTCGAGCGCCACGTTGGGGACGATCTGTGAGGTCGCGGCGAACACGCGATCGTTCTTGATCATCACGGCGAGCTGTCCGCCGATCACGGCAGCGCCGCGCCAGGTCTGGCGGAAGCTGATCGTGCGCAGCCCGCGTTCGGCATGGTTCGCCACGAGCACGAGGTCGTCGAGCCGGAGGCCCGGCGCGAGCAGCGAGCGCTGCGCCGCCACGAACGCACGCGCGGCCTGCTCCGCGATCTTCGGATCCGCGCTGGCACCGGGCGCTTCGACATGGCTGCCCCACAGCTCTGCCACCACACCCGTGTCGCGATCGCGGACACCTCGCCAGCCCGCCGGGAGCGAACGAGCGGGGAGCAACGTTCGCTCGGCGCGGGGCCGCACACCGACGGCGGCGACCTCATCGGGCTCGTGCGTCGGCCCGTTGACCCACGCGCCTGCCGTCCCGCTCGCGAGCAGGACGGCCGCGGCGAAGAGCTTCGTCCGCATTCCGGCAACGATGGCACGATCTCTCGGCCGTCGTGCTCGGTTTCGCCTCGCGGCGGTGATCGTTCCCACACCCGGGCATCGGGCCCGGGCATCACCAGATCAAGCGATCCGGCTACGCGCGCGCGACGTTCGCGCTCTTCTTCTTCGCGGCCGGCGGCGGGGGCGCCTTCTTCGACGCCTTCGCAGCGAGCTTGGTGGGCTTCGCAGCGAGCTTGCCGTTGGTCTTCACGCCCTTGCCGTTGCCGTTCGCGTGGCCATTGGTGTGGCCGTTGGTGTGGCCGTTGGTCGCGGCCTTCGCCTTGACGACCGGGACCTTGGCCGCGGGGACCGCCTTGGCGACCGGCGCGGGCTTCGCGATCACCTTGGCGACGGGAGCCGCCTTGGCGACCGGTGCGGCCTTCGCAGCGGGAGCCGGCTTCGCAGCCTTCTCCGGCTTCGCAGCCTTCTCCGGCTTCGCGGCCGCAGCGACCACGACCGGCGCCACAGCGGCGACGGGCTTGACGGCCTTGATGCCGGCAGCGCTGCGGAGCTTGTCGACCAGCGGCGTCTGCTCCCACGTGAAGTTCGCGTTCTCGCGGCCGAAGTGGCCGTAGGCGGCGGTGTCACGGAAGATCGGACGGCGGAGATCGAGCTCCGTGATCAGCATGCCCGGGCGGGCATCGAACGTCTTCAGCACGGCCTTGGTCAGGACGTCGTCCGCGACGATGCCGGTGCCGAACGTATCCACCAGCATCGAGACGGGCTCGGCGACGCCGATCGCGTACGCGAACTGAACCTCGCAGCGGCGAGCGAGGCCCGCAGCGACGATGTGCTTCGCGATGTACCGCGCGTAGTACGCGGCCGACCGATCGACCTTGCTCGGATCCTTGCCCGAGAACGCGCCGCCACCGTGGCGAGCGTACCCGCCGTAGGTGTCGACGATGATCTTGCGGCCGGTGAGGCCGGTGTCGCCCTGCGGACCACCGATGACGAAGCGACCCGTCGGGTTGACGTGGATCTTCGTCTTCTTCGTGATCAGCTTCGCGGGGACGATTGGCTTGATGACGAGCTCGGTGATCGCATCGACGATCTCCTTGTGCTCGACCTCGGGGCCATGCTGCGTGGAGACGACGATCGCCTCGACGCCGGTGACCTCGCCGTCCTGGTAACGGATCGAGACCTGGGTCTTGCCATCGGGGCGGAGCCAGTTGATCCCGTTGGACTGCAGCTTGCGGACCTCCGCGAGCTTGAGCGCGAGCTGGTGCGCCATCTGGATCGGCAGCGGCATCAGCTCCTTGGTCTCGTCGCAGGCATAGCCGAACATCAGGCCCTGATCGCCCGCGCCCTGCTTCTTCGGGTCGCCACGGTCAACGCCCTGGGCGATGTCCGGAGACTGCTGCTCGATCGCGACCATCACGGCACACGTCGTGGCATCGAAGCCGATGTCGGACGACGTGAAGCCGATGTCGCGAACGGTGTTGCGCACGATCTTCTGGAAATCGAGCTGCGCGCGCGTGGTGATCTCACCGGCGACCAGCACGAAGCCGGTCTTGGCGACGGTCTCGCAGGCGACGCGGCTATGCGGATCGACTTCCAGACACGCGTCGAGGATCGCGTCGGAGACCTGATCGCAAAGCTTGTCGGGGTGACCTTCGGTGACGGATTCGGAGGAGAACAGGTAGCTGGCCATAGAGGTGGCGGGACTATTCAGCGACGGGCCGGCGCTGTCAACACGGATAAGAGGTACGATATAGCGGATGCGATCCGTGCTGGTTGCGCTGGTCCTCCTCGTCGGGTGTGGAGGCACCAAGCCGGTCCCGAAACGCCTGGTGGTCGAGGGCGACCTTGGCTCCTGGAAGTACCGACGTTTCCAAGGTCCGCTCCTCGACGTCGAGGTCTGGATCGACGGCAACAAGGGCGAGGCCTACAGCGCCAGCTACATCACGAATGATGCCGAGAAGCGCGGGCACATTGAGGACAAGGATCTCGTCAACGTAACGGTAACGAGCTACGAGAAGCCCGATGGGGTGGTCCGGGAGACCGTGAAGCTGGTCCGGCGCCTGGCCCAGGAGAAGGGCTATCAGGTCGACGAGGAGAAGATCTCCGGGGTTCGCACGCTGACGATCAAGGGGCCGGGTGAGGCGTGGGCGATCTGGCCGTCGAAGCGGCACGTGGTGAAGGTCGGCGGTCAGGGTCGGACCTCGGTCCCGGGCTCGGTGGTCGAGAGCTATGGGGATCGCTATCCTTCGAAGCTGCCGGGTGGCGCGCTCGAGGGGCCGCTCCCTCCGGGGCCCGAGGACAAGCCCAAGCCGGGTGACGTCAAGGAGCCGTACAATCCAAACGCGCCGACCCCGAACCTCGATCACTACGATCCGAACAAGGTGAAGATCCCGGAGAAGAAGGTCGAGACCACCGACCCGGCGCCGGATCCCAAGCCCGATCCGAAATCCGATCCCAAGAAACCGCCAAAGAAGAAGTAGAGAACAAGTGACGATGCTGCGAGTTCTGCGCGGCGGCACCCCCGAGGCAGCCGCACTGCTCGATCGAAGCACACGGATGGCCGGGTCGATCGACGACCAGGTCGCGGCGATCCTCGCCGACGTCCGCACCCGCCGGGACGCGGCCGTCGCCGACTACACCCGCCGGTTCGACAAGCGCGAGCCCACGGCGGGGAGCTACGAGCTGTCCTCCGCGCGCTGGGCGGAGCTCGCCGCCGGCGTCGATCCGGAGGTCCGAGCGGCGCTCGAGCTCGCGACCCACCGGCTCCGCGCGTTCCACGCCCTGCAGCTCGATCCCGAGGTCGACGTGGTGCTCGACGGCGTGCGCCTCGAGCTCCGCGTCACGCCGCTCGCGCGGGTGGGCCTCTATGTCCCCGGGGGCACCGCCCGCTATCCCTCGAGCGTGTTGATGACGGCGATCCCCGCGAAGGTCGCGGGCGTCCCCGAGGTCATCATGGTCACGCCGGGTGCCTCGCCCGAGGCGTTGCTCGCCGCTCAGCTCGCCGGCGTCGATCGCGTGTTCGAGCTCGGCGGGGCGCAGGCGGTGGCCGCGCTCGCGTATGGCACCGAGACCGTCCCGCGCGTCGACAAGATCGTCGGGCCGGGCAATGCATGGGTCGCGTCCGCGAAGCGCCAGGTCTACGGCGAGGTCGACATCGATTCGATCGCAGGTCCGTCAGAGGTGCTGATCATCGCGGATGCTGGCGCGAACCCCGCCTGGGTCGCGGCCGATCTGATCGCCCAGGCCGAGCACGACACCGAGGCGCGCGCGGTCCTCGTGACCACAGCGCCCGAGCTGCCCGCCGCGGTCGAGGCCGAGCTGGTCCGTCAACTCGCGGATCTCCCGCGCAAGGAGATCGCGCTGGCCGCGCTGCGAAGCCACGGCGCCGCGATCGTCGTGGCTTCGATCGAGGCGGCGATCGCCTATGCGAACGCGTTCGCCCCCGAGCACCTCGAGCTCCAGATCGCGGACGCGAGGGCCGTCGCATCGCGGTGCACCACCTCGGGTGCGATCTTCGTCGGTGCGTACTCCTCGGAGGCCGCCGGGGACTACCTCGCCGGTGCGAACCACGTGCTGCCCACCGGCGGCGCGGCTCGCTATGCGTCTCCGCTCGGCGTGCACCACTTCCGCAAGCGCACCTCGATCGTCGAGTACACCGCGGCGGCTGCCGCTGCGCACGCGGCGCCGATCGCCGCCCTCGCCGCGTGTGAAGGGCTCGACGGCCACGGCCGCTCGGCGCTGCTGCGGGGCAACCCCGTGAGCGGGCGATGACTGACGACGACCTCGGGCCGCTCGCCGCGCGCGTGCCCGCCGCGCTGCGAGGCAGCACCGCGTATCACGTGCCCAAGCCGCCCCGCCACGTCGCGAAGCTCGATGCGAACGAGCTGCCGTATGGCCTGCCGGCCGAGCTGCGCGCGAAGCTCGGAGCCGCGCTCGCCGAGGTCCCGCTCGAGCGCTATCCGGATCCACAGGCGGCCAAGCTCCGCGCGCTCCTCGCGCTCCAGCTCGGCGTCGCAGGCGAGCAGCTCGTGTTCGGCAACGGCTCCGACGAGCTGATCGCCCTGCTGTGCAGCGCGTTCCCGGGGCCGATCCTCACGCCGACCCCGAGCTTCGTCTACTACCGGATCGCCGCGATCGCGCGCGGGCTACCGCTCGTCGAGGTGTCACTCACGCCGGAGCTCGAGCTCGACGAGGCCGCGGTCGAGGCCGCGATCATCGAGCATCGCCCGAGCGTGGTGTTCCTCGCCCTCCCGAACAACCCCACCGGCACGCTGTGGCGGATGGCGTTCGCACTCGAGCTCGCGGCGCGCCACCCCAGCACGGTGATCGTCTCCGACGAGGCGTACGTCGCGTATGCCGGCGTCACCAACCTCCCGCAGCTCGCCGAGCATCCGAACCTCGTGGTGATGCGGACCCTCTCGAAGATCGGTCTCGCGGGGCTGCGCGTCGGCTTCACGATCAGCGCGCCCGCGATCGCCGCCGTGCTCGAGAAGGTGCGGCCACCGTACAACCTGTCGTCGCTCGATCAGCGCGCCGCCGAGATCGTGCTCGAACACGGCGCGACGTGGTGTGCGGCGCGCGTGGCGGAGGTCGTCGAGGAGCGCTCGCGCCTCGCGATCGCCCTCGCGGCGTTCGGGCTGCACGTGTTCCCTTCGCGCGCGAACTTGCTCCTGGTCCGGTTCCCCGACGCCGCGGCCACCTACGCGAAGCTCGCGGCGGCGGGGATCTCGGTGCGAGCGTTCGGCGCCACCGGCCCGCTGGCGAACTGCCTGCGGATCACCGTCGGGACGGCCTCCGAGACCGCGGCGCTGTTACGGGCGTTCGCGGCCTAGCCGTGCGCGCCGCGCTGGTCCTCGCACTCTGCGCGGCGTGCACGACAGGCACGACCGGCGCGCCGGGAGCCGGAATCGACGTCGACCAGGTGATGGTTCACGTCGGCTCGATGATGGTCCTTGGCCCACGCCCCGGCGACACCGAATATTCGCGCGAGGCGGCGCGCTACATCGAGAAGGCGGTGACCGACGCCGGCGGCAAGGTCGAGCAGTTCGCCGTGGGCGCCGTCGACCTCCCCGAGATCACGCTGCTCGGCACCACGGTGCGGCGCGCCCACCGCGCCGAGGGCACCGATCCGAACCTCGTGGTGCGGTTTGGTCCGCCGGGCCGCGTGCTCCTGATCATGGCGCACTACGACACCGTCGCCGGGAGCCCGGGCGCGATCGACAACGCCGTCGCCGTGGGCATGCTGATCGAGCTCGCGCGCGCGCTCGATCTCGCGTCGCCGAAGTACGGCGTGATGCTCGCCTTCACCGCGAACGAGGAGGTCGGCCTGGTCGGCGCCGAGGCACTCGCGGCGCGGGTGGGTGACGATGCGATGTTCGCGATCGCCCTCGACCTCGTCGGAGGGAGTGGCGCCCTCAGCCTCAACGGTGCGAGCGAGCTGATCGGCGCCGAGGAGATGCGCTGGCTCGCCGCTGCCGCGGATCGCGCCGGCGTGGTGATCCGCGCCCCGCTCGCGCACCGCGTGGTCAGCCGGTGGTGGCCACAGGCCGAGCGCTCCGATCACGGCCCGTTCACGCGGCGTGGCATCCGCGCGATCCACCTCTACGATCGTGGGCAAGACGGCGAGTGGATCGATCTCGCGTACCACAGCCCGCGCGATCTCCTGGCGCGCGTCGATCGCAGCTCGATCGACGAGCTCGGCCGGCTGCTGTTCGCGCTGACCCGCTTGCCTCCACCCGACGCAGGCGGCGCCGATGGCTTCTGGGTGCCGGTGCTCCACAACCGGGTCGTCGCGCGCTGGATCCTGATCGCCGTCGAGCTCGCGCTCGGCCTGGCGGCGTTCGCGCTCCTGGTCTCGCTACGCACCGCGCGCGTTCGCGGTGGCCTTGGTGCGCTCGCCGCCTTCGGCTGCTTCGCCCTCGCCGCCGGCGCGACCCTCGCCACCGAGCTCGTCACGCGTGGCGCGCATCCCGCGCCGTGGCTCCACTCGCCACTGCGCGCGATGATCACGGAGGTCCTCGTGTTCGGCGGTGCGCTCGGGCTGTTCGCGCTGCTCGCGCGTCGCCTCCGGCCGTGGATCGGCGTGTTCCGCTACCACGCGATCGCGGTCATCGTTCCTCTCGCGATCGGTGTCGTGCTGCTCGCGATTGGCGCCGCAGAGCTCGCGTGGATCTGGCTGGTTCCGGCCGCCGTGACCGCGCTCGCGCCACGCCTGGGCCCGGGGCGGTGGCTCGCCCCCCTGGCGGCGGCACTCCCGATGCTGCTCGTGCTGACCCCGAACCAGCTTCGGGAGGTCGCCTGGAATGGGTTCCTGCCGAGCTCGCTGCCCCTGACCCTGGTGGTGTCCGTGTTCAGCCTCCCCGTTGCAGCCTCGGTCGCCTGGCTGCTCCGGACCCGGAAAACCACGGGTCCGCTGGGGGCATTCGTCCTCCCCATGGGGTGCCTACTCTCCGTCCTGACGGGAGTTGTCCTGGCGTCTCGCGCACATCCACCGTGCAGTGCACCCAATTTCAACCAGTTCCACCTCGCCTGCGAGGTCACCCCTGGGGTGCGCTAGCAATTGCATGGACCGACTGTTACAAATGGTCTTACTGCGGGCTTTCTCCACTTCCATGCTGGTCCTGGTGTCGCTGGCTGCCTGCGACGTCGGGGAAGTACCCATTGGCGGCGGTGGTGGTGGCGGGGGCG
>JAYVRN010000932.1:0-9469 GCA_043776275.1 Myxococcales bacterium
GCGAACGGGAGGGTGAGCGCGACGAGGACGGCCTTCATGAACGTGGGTAACAGCACGCTGCGTGCCCGGGCCAAGCCCGCGAAACCACGGCGCACACCATCCAATTTCTGAATCCGACGGCCGCCGGGCGACACGGACGTCGTGGCAGCCCCTGGCACGGCATGTTGTGGTCTGCACAAGGGCTCGTTGCCAGACGCAACGGCGCCGTGGTGATCCTTCACCGTGACGCGGACTTGGCGTGGCGTGGGGCTTGCTGTACGAGCGGACCGTGAGCGAGCTCGAGCTTCAGGGAATCCGCAAGCTGTACGACGGCGTGACCCGCCCGGTGATCCCGGATCTCGCCCTGACCATCCCCTCCGGGCAGATGGCGGTGCTCGTCGGCCCGTCGGGGTGTGGCAAGTCGACGACCCTGCGCATGGTCGCGGGGCTCGAAGAGCCAACCGCGGGCGTGATCAAGATCGGCGGGCGCGACGTCACCCACCTGCCCCCGGCCGAGCGCGACATCGCGATGGTGTTCCAGAGCTATGCGCTCTACCCGCACATGACCGTGTTCGAGAACATGGCGTTCGGGCTGCGGATCAAGCACCTGCCCGAGGCCGAGATCCAGTCGCGCGTGTTCGCGGCCGCGGAGAGCCTGGGCCTGAAGCCGTACCTCGAGCGCCGCCCGAAGGCGCTCTCGGGTGGGCAGCGCCAGCGCGTGGCGATCGGCCGCGCCGTCGTCCGCGAGCCCAAGGTCTTCCTGTTCGACGAGCCGCTCTCGAACCTCGATGCGAAGCTGCGCAGCGACATGCGCCGCGAGATCGCGCGCATCCACCAGCAATCGAAGACGACGTCGATGTACGTCACCCACGATCAGATCGAGGCGATGACGCTCGCCGACATGATCGTCGTCCTGAAGGACGGCGTCGTGCAGCAGATCGGCACACCCGTCGACATCTACGAGCGCCCGGCCAACCGGTTCGTCGCCGGGTTCTTCGGCACGCCGTCGATGAACTTCCTCACCGCGGATCTGACCGCCACCGGGGAGAAGCAGACCGCGCGCGGCCTCGGCTTCGAGATCCCGCTCGCCGGGCGCTCGCCCGCGCTCCGCCCGGCCAAGGACGCGGTCGATCGGATCGTCGTCGGCGTGCGGCCCGAGCGGTTGTCCCTCACCGGCAACCGCGAGGACATCGCGCTCTCGGGCGAGGTTGCGATGCGCGAGGTCCTCGGCGCCGAGGTCGTGCTGCACCTCGAGTCTGCCGCCGGCCCGCTGACGGTGCGTACCGACGCCGGCTCCTCGCCACGCCCCGGCGACACCGTGCAGGTCTGGCTCGACCCCAAGGCGATCCACGTGTTCGACGGCGCGACGGAGCTCCGGCTGTGAACCCGGCGCCCGAGGACGACGCGCCGAGCAGCGACCGCTCGACGCGGACGCGAGCGGTGCGTGCGGCCCTCGGTTGGCGCGCTCCGAGCTCGCGCTCGACGCTACCGCCGCCGCCCTCGCCGACCGTGACGCCCGCGCCCCGCCGCCTGGTCCGCCTGCTGCCGATCATCCTCGCGCTCCTGGGCGCGTGCGATCACGCGCAGGGCACCGTGCTGTGGCACGCGTACAACGGCGCCGAGCGCGACGCCCTCGCAAGGGGCGCCGCGCGCTGGAACGCCGAGCACCCGGATCAACCGCTCGAGCTGGTGGCCGTGCCGTATGGCGCGTTCGCGGACAAGCTGACGAGCGCGATCCCCGGCGGCAACGGCCCCGATCTGTTCATCTACCCGCAGGACCGGATCGGCGACTGGGCGGACTCGGGCGTGATCGAGCCGATCGAGTTCTGGGTCGACGACGCGCGCGCGGATCGCTTCACGGACGAGGCGGTCGCGGCGATGGCGTACAAGGGCTCGCTGTGGGGCCTGCCGATCGCGGTCAAGTCCCTCGCGCTCTACTACCGCACGGATCTCGCGCCGAAGCCGCCGCGCACCACCGACGAGATGATCGCTCTCGCCCCCGCGATGAAGGCGCGCCACGGGTATGCGGTCGCCTACGCGAACGTCGATCTGTATGGTCACGCGCCATGGCTGTTCGGCTACGGCGGGAAGATCCTCGACGATGCCGGCGGCCTCGCGATCGCCACGCCCGAGGCGGCTGCGGCGATGGCGTTCGCGCGCGAGCTGGTCGCCACCGGCGTCGCGCCCGATCACGCCGAGGGCCCGCTGGTCGCCACGCTGTTCAATGAAGGCAAGGCCGCGACCGTGATGTCGGGCCCGTGGTTCCAGTCCGACATCGCGGCGAACGTGCCGTGGAAGGTCGCGACGCTGCCCACCGTCAGTGCCACCGGCAAGCCCGCCGCCCCGTTCCTCGGGGCCGAGGGCATCCTGATGTCCGCGCGCGCCCACGACAAGACCACCGCGTTCGCGGTGATGGACGCGCTGACCTCGGACGTCGCGGCGATCGAGCGCGCGAAGCTCGCGCGTCAGGTGGTCCCCAACGTCCACGCGTACGACGATCCGGAGATCGCTGCGGATCCCACGTTGCGTGCGTTCCGCGATCAGCTCGCCCATACGGTGGCGATGCCCAAGGGCGCGGCGATGCGCATGGTGTGGACGCCGTACAAGACCGCGCTGGGTGAGGTCGTGGCAGGTCGCGCGGAGCCGGGCGCGCAGCTGATCGCCGTCGAACGCGAGGTCGCGAGCTACCTGGTCGGTGGCGGCAAGTGACCACGGTCGTCCGCCAGCTCCGCGACTTCGCCGTCGCGGGTGTCCTCTGCATCCTGATCGCGAGCATCGCGTTCGTCGGCGTCCGCAACCGCGAGCTCGCAGAGCGCCAGCTCGATCTCGCGACCCGGGCCGCCTCTGCGATCGCCGAAGGTCGCGCGCTCCCCGATGTCCACGCAGTGATCGTTGGCCCCGCCACGCCTTCGCCGAAGCGCAGCTACCTGAAGACCCGCAAGCTCCGCGAGGCAGGCGCGTGGCGCCCGCTCACCGCGAGCGCCGCCGGCTCCACCGAGGACGACAAGCTGTTCTATGACGCGGCCACGCGGTTCGATCGGCTGCACCCCGAGGGCGTCGTCAGCGAGCTCCTCCCCGACGGCACCGGCCGCGCGCTCGCCGTGCGCACGGCCGCGGACGGCCTCGCGATCGCGTTGACGCCGCCTGCCCGGCCGGCGCCCTACCCGTTCCTCGTCCTGATCGGCGTGCTCGGCCTCGGGGCCGCGCTCGCCGCCGCCGGCGCGCTGGTCGGTGGGCGTGCCGCGCTCGCCGGGACCGCGGCCGGCCTCGCGGCCCTCGCGATCCCGTGCGTGCTGTGGCAATCGTGGATCGCGGCCACCGCGATTGTCGTGCTCGGCGCGGCCCTCGCGTTCGCCCAGGCCGCGCAGCTCACGGACCGGTTCGCCGCGGGCGTGCGATCGCACCGCACGGCTCTCGGGTTCCTCGCGCCCGCCGCGATCTCGATGATCGTGCTGGTCGCCGCGCCGTTCGTGATCGGCCTCGTGCTCGGCTTCTACGATCACCACCACGGCACCTGGACGTTCGTCGGGTTCCACAACTTCGCGGAGATCCTGTCGGGCGGCGGCCGGCCCCTCGATGATCCTCTCAACTTCTGGTTCATCCTCGGTGTCACCGTGCTGTGGACGGTGGCGAACGTGGCGTTCCACGTCACGATCGGCGTCGCGCTCGCGCTCGTCCTGTCGCGCACCTGGCTCCGCGGGAAGGGCGTGTGGCGGATGCTGTTCATCCTCCCGTGGGCGGTGCCGAACTACATCACCGCGCTGATCTGGAAGGGCATGTTCACCGGCGAGTACGGTGCGATCAACTCGCTCCTCCACTGGGCGGGCCTCGACGGCGTGTCGTGGTTCTCGTCGTGGGCGACCTCGTTCTCCGCGAACGTCATCACGAACACGTGGCTCGGGTTCCCGTTCATGATGGTGGTGGCGCTCGGCGCGCTCGAATCGATCCCGAAGGAGCTCTACGAGGCCGCCTCCGTCGATGGCGCGAGCGCATGGCAGCGGTTCCGGCACATCACGATGCCGCACCTGCGCCCTGCCCTGGGCCCAGCGGTCGCGCTCGGCTCGATCTGGACGTTCAACATGTTCAACGTGATCTACCTGGTGTCCGCAGGACAGCCCGGTGGCTCCACCAACATCCTCGTGACCGACGCCTATCGCTGGGCGTTCGAGCGCGGAGAGCGCTACGGGATGGCCGCCGCGTACGCGACGATCATCTTCCTGATCCTGTTGTTGTGGACCGTGTTCGGCGCCCGCATCGTCCGCAGCAAGGGAGACGTCACGTGATGCGACGTGGGCCGCGCGCGTCGCTCCGGGTGCTCACGTATCTGGGCCTCATCATCCTGTGCTGCATCGTGCTCTACCCGGTGATGCTGGTGTGCAAGAAGGCGTTCGAGCCGGGCACCCAGTTCGCGCTGTCGGCCTCCCCCGTCCCGAACTCGTTCACGCTCGATCACTTCACCGCGCTGTTCACGTCGCGCGGTGCGAACGGCGAGCTGCTGTTCCTCCGCCACGCGGTCAACTCGGTCGTGGTCGCCCTGCTGACCACGGTCGTCGGCGTCACGATCTCGTGCACCGCCGCATACGCGCTCTCGCGGTTCAAGTTCCCGGGCCGCAAGACGGGGCTGACGATGTTCCTCGTCGTCCAGATGTTCCCGGCCACGCTGTTGCTGTTGCCGCTCTACGTCATCCTCAACAAGCTCGGCCTGCTCAACTCGATCGTCGGCCTGGTGCTCGTGTACTCGACGACCGCGATCCCGTTCTGCGTGTGGACCTTGAAGGGCTACTTCGATTCCCTGCCACGCGAGCTCGAGGAGGCCGCGCGGATCGACGGTGCCTCGCCCTGGATGATCTTCGTGAAGATCATCCTGCCGCTGTCACGTCCGGCGCTCGCCGTGACCGCCCTGTTCTCGTTCATGACCGCGTGGAACGAGTTCATCATGGCGTCGACGTTCATGACCAACCAGACGCGGTACACGCTGCCCGTCCTGATCCAGTCGAGCGTCACCGAGTTCTCGGCGGACTGGGGCCTGTTCGCCGCCGGCGCGGTGGTCACCAGCCTCCCGGTGATGGTCGCGTTCTACGTGCTGCAGAAGTATCTGGTCGGCGGTCTCACCGCCGGCGCGGTCAAAGGCTAGCGCTTCAGACAAGGAACGTTGACTTGGACGTCGACGTGAACCTGAACCTGAACGCCACCTTGGACGTTGCCCATCGACGCGATCACGTCAGCTTGGTGAGCGTGGCGACGATGACTTCGAGCAGATCGATGCCGCGAGCGTAGGTCGCTTCGTCGACCCACGTCTTCGACGCGAACGAGCGCCTAAATATCGATCAGCCCGCCGCCCGTCTTCTTCTTCGGCGGCGTGACGGGTCCACCGGGCCGCGGCCCGGTCGGCGTGCTCGCGCGCTTGATCAGCTCGATCTTCACGGCCACGTCGCTATCGACGTCGACCTTCTGCTCGACCGTCTTGTAGCCGTTGGCCTTGACGACGATCTTCACTTCCTTCTTCGCGTCCTTGCCGAGATCGATCTCGATCGAGTTCCCTTCGATCGGCTTGCCATCGACGGTGATCTTCGCCGTCGCGGCCACCGACTCGGGCATCAGCTCGACCGTGAGCTTCGGCTTCTTCGCGGCGGGCTCGGCGACGGTTGGCTTCGCGCTCCCCGCACCGCTGCCTGCGGCGGGCGGTGTCGTACCGGCGGCAGGCGTCGCGCCCGAACCCGCGGCGACGGTCGGCGTCGCGCCCGAGCCAGCAGCCGGCGCGGCCGACCCGGCAGCAGGCGCCGCAGAGCCCGCGGCGGCGACCGTCGCCGAACCGGATGCGGATCCCGCAGCCGAGCCAGCGGCCGGTGCTGCGGAGCCAGCGGCCGGCGTCACCGCCACGGTGGTCGACGGCTTGGCCGGCGTGACGGCGCTGGTGGTCGACGGCTTGGTCGGCGTCACGGGCGCGGTCTCCGACGGATCCGGGCTCTTCACGTTGTTGCCGCTCGACGGCGACGCATCGGCCGCCTCCCCCGTGCCGACGCCGAACAACAGGCCGCAGAACGTCCCGACCGCGAGGCCGGCGGACACCACGATCGGCACCATCTTCGACGTGCCGCCCTTGGCCTGCTTCGGTTGCGGCGGCGGCGCGGCCTGCGGAGGCATCTGCCCCATCGGCTGCTGCTGCTGCATCTGCGGCGGTTGCATCGGATACTGTGGATTGGCCATCGGGTTCTCCTGAACGCCTGAACGAGCGAAACGACTGACTAGAACGCGCCGGACACGCTGAAGCCGCCGCCCGAGGATTGGACCCACGGGACCACGTCGACCTTGGAGATCTCGGGCGCATTCGGATCGCGACCAGCCGGGGCTGGAGCCTCGGACAGTTTCCGCTGTGCTGGCTTGTACTTGAAGAAGTACCAGTACGCCGTGAACCCAGCCGCGCCGACCGCGGTCAGGAACATCACGTCCGTGACGTGCGCCAGGGTCGTACCGTTGGACTTGGCGTCCTCGCGCTCGACCTTGGTCGAGCCGCCCGCCACGAAGGTGCTGTGCTGCGACACCGCCAGCACCCCGGTGATGATGCCCACCGTCCCGAGCGCGATGGTCGCTCCCGCACCGACGTAGAGCGGGATCTTGGACGGCTGCTTGGGGCCGGTGACCACGACGGGGGCGTCGGGCTCGTTCTTGATCGGCTCGACCACGATCTTGATCGGCTCGAGCTCGATCGCCCGCTCGCTCTCCGACCCTGCCTCGACCTTGATCTCCGAGTCCTTCGGCTGATAGCCGTCGGCGGCGAACGACAGCGTGTACGTGCCGGGCATGAAGATCATCGGCTCGATCAGCGGGGACTTTCCGAGCTCGGCGCCGTTGAGGCTGATCGTGGCGCCCTCGGTGTTGAGCGTCAGCGTTACCAGCCCGACCTTGGTCGTGAGCTCGTCGAACTTCCCGCTCGCCTTCTTGGCGAGGTCCGGCTTCACGCCGGTCTTCGCGGTGGCGACCGCGCGCATGTTCGTCGCGGCCGCATCGAGCTTGCCAAGCTTCTCCTCGACGAGCCCGAGCTCGTAGCGGAGCGAGAGGTCCTCGCTGGCCTCAATCGCCTTGCCATACGCGGTCACCGCGTTCTCGTACTGTGCCTTCGCGTCGTCGGGCTTGTTCTTGCGCGTGCTGTAGTCGCCCTTCTGGACGAGCTGCTGCGCGGCGACCTGCCACTTCTTCGCGACCTTGGGGTCCTTCACGACAGGGGCGCTGCCATCGGCCGGCGGCGGCGGCGGCGGCGGCGGCGGCGTCAGCGTCACACTACCCGCGGCACTCCCATCCGGCTCCATCTCGATATCCGGCTCGCCTCCCGCAGGCTGAGCCATCGCCTTTGGTAGCGCGAACACAACCGCAAGTACGACGAACGCGATCCGGCGCCCCATGACGCGAAAGTGTACTACGAACCGATGGGGTCCGACCGGCGGCCCGCCGCCCCGAGCTTGGCGATGAACTCGAGGCTCCGCAGCGGTTTGCCGACGAGCATGGTCACCATCGAGATCAGGGCCTCCCGGCCCGCCGTGCGGTCGGCCGGGGTGAACCGCGGATCGGTGTCGAGTGCCCGGGCCGCCGATGGACTGTGGTGTGCGGCGGCCGCGCGGAGGTACGCCAAGGTCGCCGGGTCGAGCGGCCGGATCCCCGGGCCGCGGCTCGACGCCGCGCACGGACGACAGATCACCCCGCCGCGGGACGGATCGAACACCGCTCCGCCGTCGAGGTCGGTGCGTCCGCACGCCGCGCAAGCCTCGAGCGAAGGCCGATGCCCGCCGAGCTCGAGGATGGCGAGCTCCACGGCGCGCAGCGCACCGGGCGATGGTCCCTCCTCGGCGAGGCTGTCCCACAGGGCGACGATCAGAGCCAGGGCCTCGGGCTCGGGGATCTCCGTCGGCAGCAGCGCGCCGACCAGCTCGGCGACGTAGCTCGCGTGCGCGACCGCGACGACATCGGTGGCGAGCCGGGTCCACTCGCGCTCGATCTCCGCGCCCTCGAGGCTCCACAGATCCCCGCGGGGTGGCCGGCCGAGCTGGTAACGACCGAGCACCAGGAGCTGCAGCGTCCCCCCGAACCGGCGCTGGGAGCGACGCGCCCCTCGCGCCACGGCACTGACCCGGCCGTGGGTGTCGGTGAACAGCGTGACCAGCAGATCCGATTCGCGCAGCGGCGTGGTCTTCAGGACCACACCGAGGATCGCGGTGCCAGCCGACAAGCTAGCCGACAACGATGTCGTGCGCGGCCTCGGCCTGCGTCACGCCATCACCGGTCGAGCTCGGCCGCCGCATCAGGTACGAGAGCGTCAGCGTCGCAGCGATCAACAGGATGATCACGGCGAGTGTCAGCCCGCCCTGACGCGCGGAGCGATCCTCGCGGTCGAGGAGGATCGGCGGGAGGAACGAGCGACGCGCCGGCTCCTTGGCCGCGACTCGATCCTCGAGCTCGCGCTCTGCGCTGTCCGGATCCGCATCGTCGATCACGAGCGAAGGCACGACAGCGGAGCTCGAGATCGAGATCGAGGTCGCCGACGCGAACGGACGGCGCCACGGCACGCTCGGCGTCACCACGATCGGCATCGTCGGCATCTTGGGAGACCAGGTCCCGGCGGGCTCGCTCAGCTCGGCGGCGCTGTCAGCCACGATCTCGGCGGTCGCGTCGAGCACGGCCGCCGAGTCGAGCGACACCGCGGTCGAACCCTCGGCCAGGTCGATCGACTCGGGCGCTGCAGAGTCGAGCTCGACGGCGGCGACGAACGTCGCGGTGACGGTCTCGGTAGCTGGCGCCGCGACGACGGGCATCGGCTCGGACGGAGTGCCGGTGGCGATCTCCTTGCGCTTGCCGCGACCCTTGCCGCCACGCTTCTTCTTGGAGGGCTTCGCTGCATCGGCGGCCGACACGACGTTCGCGGCCTCGACGATGATCGCAACCTCGGCGGACGGAGCCTCGACGAGGATCGCAGCGTCGACCACAGCCTCGAGCGGCGCAGCTTCGACGATCGGCTCGGCGACCAGGGTCCCGGTCTCGGGGAGCAGCATCTCCACGACGGTCTCCGCCCTCGGGAGATCCTGGAGGCTGCCCGCGGCAAACGAGAGCTCGCCAGCGGTCATGGCCGAACCGGCCTGGCCCGCGTGCCCGACCTGATCGGCCGGATCGCGACGGAGGACCTTGGGGGATCGCGTCGCGGTCACGGGCGCGAGCTCCGACATCGACTCGACCAGCGCGCGCGCGGCGGCGGTCGGCGCCGTGGGCTGACCGGCGGCGGCGGTGTATCGCTCGAGTGCCTCGGCTTCATCGAGCCCGACGCAGCGGGCGAAGTTACGCACAAAGCCGCGGACGAACACCTCGGCCGGCAGACCTTCGAGCTTGCCGGCCTCGAGACGCTCGAGGATCCGCGGCTGGATCTTGGTGATCTTCGCCACCGCTTCGAGGCTCAGGCCCTTGTTCGCGCGCCCGGTGCGCAGCCAGAGCGAGAGGCTCATCTTCG
>JAYVRN010000933.1:0-9449 GCA_043776275.1 Myxococcales bacterium
TTGAAGGTATGAGACCCAGCCGGGTGGCTCAAGCCAACCGGGCAAGATCCTTCAGCGGATCGGGAGCATCGAGACGCCGCCGAGGGACGACGGGAGCGCCAGTTCTGTGGTGGGCTCCCAGCGGTCGGTCGCCGCAGCGTAGCGGTAGCGCATCACCAGGTTGCTGGTGCGGTGCCCGCTGACGAACATCTCGAGGCCATCCTCGCTGAACGCGACCGCGATCGGCGCCTGGGCGTCGATCGAGGGCAGCGCCGAGAGGGAATCGTCGGCGGCGAGCTGGAACCGGTGGACCTGGTTGTCGTCGAGGGCCGCCACATAGAGCTGGCCCTGCCGGAGCGCGAAGTAGTGGAGGTTGCCGGTGCTCGTGAGAGTCGTCGCAGCCAGCTCCGTCCCATCCGGGAGCGCGAACTGGCGGATCACGTTGGCCGCGGTCGAGACGTAGAGGCGCTTGCCGTCAGGGGCGACGGCGACTCCCCGGCTCGCCCCGCTGGAGATCGTCCCCGCGGGTGTCGCCGAGCCATCCTGGGCGAACGTGAAGCGCGACACGCCGGCGTTGACGTTGGCCGCGAACAGCTCGCCGGTGATCGGATCGAACGCCAGCTGATGGACCCCGGCGAGGCCGTTCCCGAGGATCTCGCCGGCGGGCGTGAACGCCTGCGTGATCGGATCGTAGAGGAAGCGCGAGATCGAGCCGCTCACACCGTCGGCGCTGTTGTTGCCGTGGCGGTTACCGATCAGCACCTCGGAGGAGCCGGCCCGGAACACCACGTCCGCCGGATCGTGGAGCGACGCGGCCGGGATCCCGGTGATCGCCACGGCAGGAGCGCCATCGGTGGCGATCTTGAAGGCGAGCGCGCCCTGCCACGTCACGGGATCACCGTTCTGTGGGCCGGGTGGACTCTCCGCCACGATCATCGCGCCACCGGTGGGCACGAACGCGTCGAGCCGCCCGGCATCGGGCGCGGATGGTCCATCAGGCAGATGGTGCACACCGTCGGAGCCGCAGCTCTCGCAGCCCGCGAGCCCGAGCAGCCCGAGCACGCCAGCGCACACCGCCAGCCTCATCGCTAGAACAGGACCTGGCCTTCGATGCCGATGATCAGGCCGAAGTTGTCCTCGGAGAAGTACCGGTGCCCCACCAGATCGATCCGCTGCGCATGGAGCGGGTTGACCTCATTGGTGCCCGGGTTCACGAGGTCGTTGGCATCGTCCTCGCAATTCGTGGTTCGGTTGCCGCAGGTCGGAAGATCGACGCCGGCGTCGGCGAACGTGATCGCGTGATCGGTCTTCCACAGCACGTCGACCAGCGCGGCGAACCGGACCTTCGGACCGAGCGCGGCGCGGATCGCGAACCGGCCGGCGGTCTCGAGGTAGTTCTCGACGTTGGAGATCCCGGGGTGGCTCAGCGGCTGGACACCGGGGTTCAGCGGATCTGCATCGAGGATCAGCGGGCCGCCGAGCCGGGTGTCTCCGGCATAGGTGAACACCTCCCACATCTCGCTGTAGTCGCGGCCCTCGAAGTGGCCGACCACGCGCGTGCCGATATCGAGGCTGATCCGGTTGCCGTTCTGCTTGTCATCGAGGGCATAGGTCTCGATGCCGAACGCCACCCCGGCCTGCTGCGAGAGCTTGACGTTGGTGCTGCCGAAGCCGGGATCCTTGAACAGCGAGCCGGCCTTCTCGGCGATCGGGATCTGCCAGAACAGCTCGAACCAGCCTTCGAGCCGATCGAACTTGCGATCGACGCTCGTGAATACGCGCGCCTCGTGCACGCCCTTGCTCGTGCCGGTCTCGCTGCCCGGGTTCATCGGATCGAACTTCATGATCTTGCCGACGGACAGGCGGAGCTCTGCGCCGAGCTTCCACGTCGGCTTGGTGTCGTCGCGGGACTGGGACATCGGCGCCGCTGCGAGGCCGAGGTGGATCTGATCGAGGCCAGAGCGCGAGACGCCGCGGAACACCAGGTTGCCAGGCGGCGCGGTGCCCGGATCTCGCGCATCGAAGCCCTGCATCGGCAGGAGGCCGTCGGCCAGGGTGGTGCTGTTCGCGCGGTCGACGCCGCCGTCGAGCTCGAGCTCGCGCTCCTGGGCGATGATGATCGGCAGCGCGATCGAGAGGTACGTGTCGTGATAGATGCCGAGCTCGGCTCGCGGCGTCAGCACGTGCCGGTACTGGTGGAACTTGAGGTCCCGGCTCTTCGAGATCGGGTCCAGCGGACCGGTGCCCACGGCGCCGACCTGCTCGCGGGTCAGGAGCGAGCGATCGATCTGGTACTCGTAGTCGAGGCGCAGGTGGAGATCGATCGGGTCGCCCGGATCGGCCGCGCTCGGGACGATCGAGTCCGGATTCGCGTGCGCTATCCCCCCTCCCGCGATGGCGAGAGCGGACAGGCAAGTCAAGCAGGCGACACGCGCTGGCAGCACCAGCTGGGACGGTAACACGGTCAGACCTCCCGGTCGCGAAGCCCCAGCTCCTTCATCTTCATCTGCAGGCTCTTGCGGCTGATCTTGAGCAGCCGTGCGGCCTGCGTCACGTTGCCGCCGGTCTCCTCGAGCGCCTTCACGATCAGCTCGCGCTCCACCCGAGAGGTCTCGGCGCGGACGATGTCCTTGAGGGATCCCGAGGCCGAGCCCGCGAGCTCGCCGACCACGCCATCCTCGTCGTCGAGCTCGTCGTCCCCCACGGGCGGCAGCGCCCCGCTCGAGGTGGTGCGCGGCATCGCGGGCGGCTCGCCGGCGGATCCGAGCTGGAGCTCCGCCCGCTCGATCCGCTCGGACTTGCAGAACAGGATCGTCCGCTCGAGCACGTTCTCGAGCTCGCGGATGTTGCCGGGCCAGCCATGGGACTCGAGCGCCGAGAGCGCATCGTCCGCGATGCCCGTGATGTTCTTCTTCAGCCGCTCGTTGAACTTCTTGATGATGTGCTGGACGAGCAGCGGGATATCGCCCTTGCGCAGCCGGAGCGGCGGGATCTGCAGCGGCACCACGTTGAGCCGGTAGTACAGATCCTCGCGGAAGTTGCCGCGCTGGATCTCCTGCTCGAGATCGCGGTTGGTCGCGGTGATCAGCCGGACGTTGACCTTGAGGGTCTTGATCCCGCCGACCCGCTCGAACTCGCTCTCCTGGATCGCGCGCAGGAGCTTGACCTGCATCTCCACCGGGATCTCACCGATCTCGTCGAGGAAGAGCGTGCCGCCATCGGCGAGCTCGAAGCGGCCCAGCTTGCTCGAGGTGGCGCCCGTGAACGCGCCCTTCTCGTAGCCGAACAGCTCCGATTCCATCAGCGTCTTGGGGATCGCCGCACAGTTGATCTTGATGAACGGCTCGCCCTTGCGGCTCGATTGCTCGTGCAGCGCCTTGGCCACCAGCTCCTTGCCGGTGCCGCTCTCGCCGGTGATCAGCACCGTCGACGGCGTATCGGCGACCTGGTCGATCACCGCGAAGATCGTGTTCATCTGATCGCTCGAGCCGACCAGGCCGTAGCGCCCCTTCGCGTCCGCGTCGTTGGACGGATAGAGGGTGGAGCGGGGCGCGGTGCGGTTCGCGGCGGCCTGGCCGATCGCCTTGGTGAGGATCGCTCGGATCGAGTCCTGCTCGAACGGCTTCTCGATGTAGTCGAACGCGCCGGCCTTGATCGCCTCGACGGCCTGCCCGACCGAGCCGTAGGCGGTGATCATGATGACCGGGACGTGCGGATAGTTCTTCGAGGCGGTGCGCAGCACCTCCATGCCGTCGGCCCCCGGCATCCGGAGATCGGTGATCACCACGTCGACATCGGTCAGCCGCTCGATCGCCTCGAGCCCGTTGGCGGCCTGGAGGACCTCGTGGCCCTCCCGGCGCAGGAGGGCAACGAGCACGCGGCGCAGGTTCTGCTCGTCGTCCGCGACGAGGATCTTCGCCGGTTGCATCGAGCTCAGCCTACCCCAGGTTGCTCGTCGCCGCTCGCCGCCGCGGCCGGCGCATCGGCGAGCGAGTCCTCCGGCGAGATCGAATCGACCGTGGAGCCCGCTGCGACCGCGCCGGATTCGGGGCCGGATTCGGGGCCGGATTCGGTTTTGACGCTGGTCGGCGGGGTCGGCGTGGCGTCGCCGCGGATCAAGGTCCCGAGAGAGGACAGCCTCCCGGTCTCGGTGATGTCCTCGATCTTGTTCGCCGGCACGGGCTCGGCGGCGGGCAGGAACACCGAAAACGTGGAGCCCTGACCGATGGTGGAGCGCACCTCGATGGTGCCGCCGTGCTGGTTGATGATCCGGTGACTGATCGCGAGCCCGAGGCCGGTACCCTTCTGCTTGGTCGTATAGAACGGGATGAACAGCTTCTTCAGGCGATCGCGCGGGATGCCCACGCCGGTGTCGCGGAACCGAACCTCGGCGAACTGGCCATAGCCCAGGCGCGACCGGCGGCGGCGCGTGGACAGGATCTCGAGGGTCCCGCCCTCGGGCATCGCCTGGAGCGCGTTCTGCCCGAGGTTCAGGAACACCTGCATCAGGGATTCGGGATCCCCCGCGATCTGGGGCAGCTGGTCATCGAGCCGCACGCGGAGATCCACGTTCTTGAGGTTCTCCTGGCGCAGGAGCTGCTCGGTCTTGCGGACCACCGAGTTGAGATCGACCTTGTCGGCGCCCTCACGGCCGGGGCGCTCGGCGCGGGCGTAGTCGAGGAACCGCGTGACCACGTTGTTCAGGCGGTTGGCCTCTTCGACGATGATGTCGAGGAACTCGCGGGTATCGGCCGCGGGGCCCGAGGGCTTGCCATCGCCGGTGATCAGGAGCTGCGCCGCGCCCTTGATCGCACCGAGCGGGTTTCGGATCTCGTGGGCGAGGCCAGCCGCCATCTCGCCGAGCGCGGCCAGGCGATCGCGTTCTTTTACCCGCTCGTAGGCCTGGCTCGATTCGATCACGCGGGCGGCGCCGATCGCGAGCTGGCGGAACGAATCGATGTCGTCGGCATCGAACGCGCTGATCGTCCGATCGTCGCGGAGGCAGAACAGCCCGAGGAGCCACGGGCCTTGCTCGGTCTCCGCCGAGCCCAGGAGGGGGAAGATCAGATCGGCGCCCAGCTCGTCGAGTCGGGTGCGCAGGGCGAGCAGCGGTGCCCGCCTCGCCTCGGCCTCGGCCGCGCCGCCGACCTCGTCGATGTCGCGACCCAGGATGTCGCGATCGATGTACCCCGAGCGCACCCGGTCGAGGAGGGAGCGCTCGGCGTTGGCATCGAGCCGCTCCGGCGCCACGGTGCCGATCTGCCCGACGCGGTCAAACCCGGCGCCGTCGGCATCGAGCAGGTAGATCGCGGCATCGGTTACGCGCCGCGACTCCTCGAGGGCCGTGGCGATGCGCGCGACCATGTCGGAGACGTCGACCACGCCGGGCAGCTCGCGGCGGACCGCATCGATCTTGCCGCGCAGCTCGGTGCGCTGACGGAGCAGCCAGCGGTTGATCCCGTTCTCGAGCCAGCTGCGCACGGGCTCGAACAGGATCAGGATCACGAACGAGGCGACCAGGGCGTTGAGGAGGTACAGGCCCTTCTGACCGCCGCCGATCCAGTACAGCAAGAAGCCATAGACCGCCCACAGCAGCACCACGAGCGTGCCGAGCACGGCCATCTTGCCGAGCAGCTCGTTGAGATCGATCAGCCGGTTCCGGAACAGCGTCTGCGACAGGAAGTACAGGTACAGGATGCCGAGCACGTTGCCGACGGCGGGCCACGCCACGCCGAACCGCGGCAGCACGTCGGTCAACGTCAGCGTGGTGGCGACGAACCCGCCGAGCGCGAGGTAGCCGACGCGCGTGCGCTCGACGCGCTTCGCGGTGGCCCGGTACATCCGCCACATGTCCCAGACGCAGCGGTAGAGGCCGCCGAACACGTAGACGCCGAACGGGACCAGGAAGTACGTCGATTCGTGGATCGGCTGCGCGATCGCCGAGTACACGAGCATCGCGTATGCGGCGAGCGTCCACGCGAGCGTCACGCGGGGGCCGCGCTTGGGGCCGCCGATCGAGGGCTGCGCGAGGAACGCACGGAAGAACCGGATCGCGGTCGGCGGGATCGTGGCGGCGGCCCACAGCGCGAGCCAGCGCATCACCGGGCTCTCGGTCGCCGCATCGATGAACGTGCACAGGTGCCACGCCGAGACCGTGAACGTGAACAGCGCGAACGAGCGGAACATCCCGTCGCGCCGCGAGCGCAGCAGCACCGACGCGCCGATCGCGAGGATCAGCAGCGCGGCGAGGAGGGCGGAGACCGCCTGGACGTCCACGCGGTGAGTCTACCCCCGAAAATGCCGAACGGCCGACGGAGACCGCCGGCCGTTCTTGCAACGAAGCTGCTCGCTCAGCGCGAGGGGATCGTCTTCATCCAGCGCTGCATCAGGTCCGGAATGATGCTCCCGGTGTACCCGGTGATCACGCCGACGCCTTCGAGGTACTGCTCCGCGCGCATCGTGATGTCCACGAACTCGTCGCTCGACATCATCGTGTCGAGCTGGGCGTGCGTGCCCTTCAACAGGAAGAACCCGTTGAGGTCCCCGCCGTGGCGGTTCAGGAACACCGGCTCGCAGCTCTCGAGCTGGCTGGTCGCCTTCAGCTTCTCGAAGTAACCGATCGAATGTGCGAACAGCTCGCCGGCCATGCCCTCGCGGCCCGCGATCGCCCGATTCCAACCAAACAGCACCGTATTCGTCTGCACCATGTCTCGCTCCTCCCCTGTGGGTTGTGCGGGAAACCTAGGCCCGTCCTCGAACGCGGCGCAATCGACCGTGGCGACATCCGCTACTCCCGCGGTAGCGTCCGTTCGTGCAGCGCGAGCTCCTGTCGAAGCTTCCGGCGGTCCACGTCCTCGCCGATGCTGCCGCGCTCCAGACCGGCGCGCCGCGCTGGGCCGTGGTCGAGGCGGCTCGCCGGGCGATCAGCTCCCGGCGCGCCGCGCTCCTCGCCGGGACCTCGCAGGACGCCACCATCGATGCCGGCACCGTCGCGGCGGTCGCCGCGCAGCTCGCGCGCCCGGCGCTGCGGCGGGTGATCAACGCCACCGGCGTGGTGCTGCACACGAACCTCGGGCGCGCACCGATCGCCGCCGCCGCGCGCGCCGCGATCGATGAGGTGGCGCGCGGCTACTCGAACCTCGAGTACGACCTGGTCGCGGGCGAGCGCGGCTCGCGCCACGATCACCTGCGCAGCCTGCTGTGCGAGCTGACCGGCGCCGAGGATGCTCTCGTCGTCAATAACAACGCGGCCGCCACCGTGCTGGGCCTCGCCGCGCTCGCCACCGACAGGGAGATCATCGTCTCGCGCGGGGAGCTGGTGGAGATCGGTGGCTCGTTCCGCCTCCCCGAGATCTTGAAGCTCTCGCGCGGCATCCTCGTCGAGGTCGGCACCACCAACAAGACGCACCCGAAGGACTACGTCCAGGCGATCACGCCCGCGACCGGCCTCCTTCTCAAGGTCCACCGCTCGAACTTCGCGATCGTCGGGTTCACGAGCGAGGTCGAGCCCGCCGCGCTCGTCGCGCTCGGGAAGGAGCGCGGCCTGGCGACCATGATCGATCTCGGTTCGGGCGCCCTGGTCGATCGTCCCACCCAGCGCGCGTGGGGCCTCCCCGACGAGCCCACCGTCGCGGAGACCGTGGCGAGCGGCGCCGATCTCGTGACGTTCTCCGGTGACAAGCTGCTCGGCGGCCCGCAGGCCGGCATCGCCGTGGGCAGCAAGGCCGCGGTCGCGCAGGCGAGGGCGCATCCCCTCATGCGCGCGCTGCGCCCCGACAAGCTGACCCTCGCGGCGCTCGGCGCCACGCTCGCTCTCTACAAGGAGGGGACGCTCGACGCGCTGCCGACCACGCGCATGCTCGGCGCCACCGCCGAGTCCTTGCGCCTGGTCGCCGATCAGCTCGCCACCGCGATCGGCGCCGTGGGCGGTCTCGTGATCGCCGTCGAGCCGTCGCGCGCCACGGTCGGCGGCGGCGCGATGCCCACCGCGCAGCTCGCCTCGTGGGCCGTCACGCTCGCGGGCGCGCCGGCCGATGCACTCGATCGCCAGCTGCGCCAGCACGCGGTGGTCGGCAGGATCGAGGATGGCCGGGTGTGGCTCGACGTCCGGACCATCGCCGCCGACGAGCACGACACCGTCGCCTCGGCCGTCCGCGCGCTCGGGCGGTAGCGGGCCCAGGCCACAGGGCCCCGTCGACCTCGCCTGGTCGGCCACGGCCGCTTGACCCTGGGTCGGGGATCGCGGTTATGTGCCGTGATGTCCGCGCCCGCAACCCAGCCTCGCATCGTCGCCATCGGCGGTGGCAAGGGCGGCGTGGGCAAGAGCCTGGTCGCCGCCAACGTCGGCATCTTCCTGGCCACCCTCGGCAAGCGCGTGATCCTCGTCGATGGCTCGTTCGGCGCACCGAACCTGCACATCTTCGCGGGCGTGCCGCGCCCCGCGCGGTCGCTGTCCGAGGCGCTCGCGGCCAACGGCCCCGCGCTCGCCGACATCGCGGTCCCGACCTATGTCCCTGGCGTGAAGCTGATCGCAGGGGTCTATGACCCGCCGTGGATGGCCGAGCCCGGGCCGGCGTTCGTGCGGATGATCTGCGAGCAGCTGCGGACGCTGCCCGCCGACTGGGTGGTCGTGGATCTCGGGCCGGGCCTCGCCTCGCCCACGCTCGAGCTGTTCCTCGAGGCGGACATCTCGATGGTGGTCGCGGTCCCCGATCCCACGTCGATCGAGCTGATGCACCGGTTCGTCAAGGCTGCGTTCCTGAAGCTCCTCGATCGCCGCGGCCTCGCGCACCTGGTCCGGACGCGGACCGGTGAGGAGAAGCCGGGCGAGCTCGAGGGTGGCTCGCCGAGCCCGCTCGAGATCTGGCTCGATGCCGTCGAAGATGGGGCCACCGAGGTCCACGCGTTGCGCGATGCGATCCTCGGGTTCGCACCCCACCTGGTGATCAACTCGGCGCGCAGCAAGTCCGACATGGAGCTCGGACGTGCGGTCGCCTCGGTCGCGCGCCGCCGGCTCGGCGTCCAGATCCGGTATCTCGGCCACCTCGAGTACGACGAGGCGGTCTGGGCCTCCACGCGCCGCCGCCGCCCGCTCCTGATCGAGCATCCGGAGACCCGCGTGGCGAAGTGCTTCGAGCGGGTGGCGCGCGGCCTGCTCGCGGTGCGCCCACCCGTCACGGACGGCGACGTGCTGCCGTCGGACTCGCACTACGAGCTGCTCGAGGTGCCGCCCACGGCGAGCTTCGAGGACATCCGCCGGGCGAACCGCCGGATCCGCGATGTCTACGGCGCGGAGTCGATCGCGATCAGCGGCCTCTACGATCCCGCCAGCCTCGAAGCGGTGCACCGTCGGCTCGACCTCGCGTACACGAGCCTCATGGATGCGGCGAAGCGCAAGGAGTACGACCTCGAGCTGTTCCCGGATGGCGTCCCGATGCCGGTCACGCCGCCGTCGCCGAGCCTCGAAGGCG
>JAYVRN010000934.1:0-9445 GCA_043776275.1 Myxococcales bacterium
GAGAGATCGATCCGCGCGGCCTCGCCCCCGAGCACGCCGCCGATGAAGCTGTCGGCGCTCGGCCGCGCGCGCACGTCGACCTTGCACGGCGGCGTGACGTCGGCGACCAGGTTCGCGCCATCGGGCACGGTCACGAAGTACGTGACGCCGGCATCCTTCGCGAGCTCGAGGCTGCCCTTGGGATCGAACAAGATCGAGGTCCGCGGATCGAGCTCGGTGATCTCGCGCGCCACGCCGAACCGGAGCCAGGCGAACGCGACCTTGTCCTTGCCCTTGCCGGAGGTCTCGAACACGAGGAGGTTCTCGCCGACGCCGAGCCGCTCGGGATCCACGGCGAACGCGATGGTCTGCCAGCCGTCCGCGAGATCGATGCGCGGATCCTTGCTCGCCGCGCGGCCGTTGACCTTGAGCGCGAGCTGCTGCTTGTCCTCGCCGTGCACGCGCACCGTGACCTGCACGGTGGCGCGCGCCTGCTCGACCGTCAGCGGCACCTCGAGCGTGGCCGCGCGATCCGCGGTCGCCGCGCGCTGACCCTCGATGTCCTTGCCCAGGTGCCACCGCGGTGCCGGCACGCCGAACCGCGTGTAGCGCGCGAACCCGGCATCGCCGGCATCGATCACCAGCTCGCCGTCGACCAGGCGGTGCGCAGCGTGCCGATTGTCGACCAGGCTGAACGCCGTGTGCTCGACCCGCGCGGGCGGCGCGGGCGGCGCATCGAGCGCGGCATCCGCGGCCGTGACGACGACCTGCGCATCGCGCGGCGGCGCCCCGGCGTCCTCGTGCGCGGACTTCTTCTTGCCGCCGCACGCCGCGGCGATCACGAGGACAACAAAGGACAGGCGGCGCACGTGTCCAGGCAGTAGCACGCCACGCCGCCCGGCTCTACTTCGAGGCCGTCAACGCTCCGGATAGTCGGCGCGGAATCCAGGTCGCACGAACGCCCGCAACGCGGCGCCGGCGCGCTACGCTCCCAGCGTGCTCACACTCGAGGCCGTGGCGAAGCACGCCGCAACACTCCCAGGCGTCACGGCCGGCACGCGCTGGGGCAACCGCACCTGGGTGGTCGGCGAGCGCGGCTTCATCTGGGAGCGGCCATTCAGCAAGGCCGACATCAAGCGGTTCGGCGACGAGCCCTACCCGACCGGCACCATCCTCGGCGTGATCGTCGAGAACCTCGATGCCAAGGACGCGCTCCTGGCGATGGAGCTCCCCGGGTTCTTCACGATCGAGCACTTCAAGAGCTATCCGGCCGTACTGATCCAGCTGTCCCGCGCCCGGGCCGCGGACATCCGAGCCGCGATCACCGACGCGTATCGCCTCGCGTTCGCCGCCGGCCCGCTCAAGCCGAGGGCGAAGGCCAAGGCCAAGCGCAAGCGCGCTCGGTAGCATGCAGGATCGACGTCTACGGCGCGCCGGTTCGGCCACGCGTGGCCTGCAGTGCGTCGATCACGGCCTTCCCGTCCTTGATCGCGTACGGCCCCCAGCCCTCCTCGTGATCGAATCCTTTGAGGCCTGCGGAGTGGCCGGGCGCCTCGTCTCGAAGATTGCGAACCATCGTCGCTAGCGCCTTCCACAGATTCGTCGCTTCGAGCTCTGCCTTCTCGAGCTCGGCGTCGAGTGCCGTGGCGGTGGTGGCATCGTTCTGCATCGCCAAGGCCAGGCATTTGCTGTGTGCGGCTTTGATCTTCGCGGACTCCGCGTGAATGACGCCCGACAGGCCACCCCACCGCACCTGATTCTTCATCCGCGACGCCTGGCCGTCCTCGCGCGTCGCGATCTCCGCCGCGAGCTGGCCCGCTTCACTGAGCACGCCGATCCGGAGATACTTCTCCGTCGGGCTCTGCGGCTTCTTGAACTTCGACTTCGCACCTTCGCCGAAGAACCCGATCTCCGCCGCGTGCGAGACCAGCGCACCGACGTCGTAGATCGCCAGCCCCTTGGGCACGTACACCGGCACCACGGGGAACATCGATCCCGGTGGTGCTGGCTCGAGGTGCGGTTTTCCATCCGAGACGCGATTCATCGGGTTCGTCGGATCGATGTGCAGGTTGTTGTATCCGGCCCCTGCCGCCAGCCCGAGGTGGAGGCCCGGGTTCCCGGCGCCGGTGTCCTGGCGATACCAGTCGTGCGCCGTGCCTCCGTGCTCGCGGCGGACCGCTTCCTGGGGGAAATCCTTGCCCCACCCGCTCGTGGTCACCCCGACGGGGTCGCCGAGGAACTCCAGCCCGTACGAGCTCCCGTTCGTGTAGCAACCGTTGAGCGTGTGCATGTGCTTCCACAACCCGGCGGCCTTGGCGCAGCGAGCGACCAGCACGATCGTGTGAAGGTCCGCGGGCCCGATGGCGCGCACCTGATCCCAGAATTGCTCTTCAGGCTTGTCCCGGAAGAACCGGAGATTGTGGCGTGACCCCCACAGCTTCTCGACGACGTCGGGATCGAGCGCCGCGAACTCTGGCGGCGTGGGCGGGCGCACCCCTGGTGTCCCTGCGTGCAGCTGCTGGACGAATTGATTGCCGAACTTTCGCTGCGCTTCCACGAGCACGGCAGCGCGAAGCTCCGGGGACAGATCGGACATCAGCGCGGTCAGCTTGGCTGGATCCCCGTGGCTCTCCGTCAACACGTAGGCGGCCTGCTCGGACGTCGCGCCCTGAGCGCCACTCGCGATCGGCGCGCCGTGGAGGTCGTTCTTGCCTTCCGTCCCCGACAGAAACCCCATGGCACCAATGTCTCACGAAGTCGCCGGCGCGTTCGCTCGACATCTCACCGTCGTCGAACGCGGCGACCGCCTCTCGTTGTGGCGGGAACCCCCACATCCGCAGACCAGGAAACGCCGGCTTACGCTGGCACCCTACTTGCGTAGACTGGTGGGGATGCGCTCCACGCTCGCCCTCGCCGTTACCCTCGTCGTCGCCGTGGGATGCACCAACGCCGACCCGGCGGTGGAGCCGGATGCCGGGGTCGACGCGGGCGTGGATGCCCCACCGGATCTGACGGGACCACTCTATGACCCGGCCCGGGTGATCGACGTCGCGATCGAGATCGCGCCGGCCGATTGGGATCTGCTGCGGCACCAGACGCGGGCGATCGGCGACGTGTTCGGCTCGTGCCCGACGGGACCGCACCCGAATCCGTTCACCAGCTTTCACGCGGCGATCACCGTCGACGGCGTGACCGTGGCGGACGTCGGCATCCGCAAGAAAGGCTTCTACGGCTCGCTCGACGAGCAGAAGCCGGGTCTCAAGATCAAGACGGACGAGTATGTCGCCACCAACAGGCTGTTCGGCCTCAAGTCGCTGACGCTCAACAACGCGAAGCAGGATCCGGCGCTGATCAAGCAGTGCCTCGCCTACCAGGTGTTCGCGAAGGCCGGCGTACCCGCGTCGCGGTGCAACTTCGCGCGCGTCCGCGTCAACGGTCAGGATCTCGGCATCTACGTCAATGTGGAAGGCGTGAACAAGCCGATGCTACGGCGCCACTTCACCAGCGACACGGGCAACCTCTACGAGGGCGCGCTCTCCGACTTCCGACCGACCTGGACGCTGACGTTCGACAAGAAGACCAACGAGACCACGCCATCGACAGACCTCGACGCCGTGACCGCCGCGCTCGCGCAGCCGGACTCCACGCTGATGGCCGCGCTCGATCCGCTCGTGGACGTCGAAGAATTTCTCGACTACTGGGCGGCCGAGATCCTGATCGGCCACACCGATAGCTACTCGGGGCTCGCGAACAACTTCCTCGTCTATCACGATCCCACCACCGGCAAGTTCTCGTTCCTGCCGTGGGGCGTCGACAACACGTTCAACGATGGTCGCGTGATCAACGCCAACACGGCGGTCGCGGCGGCCAACGGGATGCTCGCGCGCCGGCTCTACCTCTATCCGCCGACGCGCGACCGCTACGTCGCGCGCGTCCGCCAGCACCTCGCCACGATCTGGAACGAGACCGAGCTGGTGGCGGAGGTGGATCGCATGGCGACGCTGATCTCGGCTCCGGCCGACCAGGTCGAGGCCGTTCGCCAGTTCATCAGGACGCGCCGTGCCCAGCTGGACGCCGAGCTCGCCGCAGGGCCGCCGCCGTGGACGGCCCCGTTCAAGCCCGACGCCAAGCCGTGCTTCGAGACCAACGGGAGCGTCATCGGCACGTTCCAGACGACGTGGGGGACGCTCGGCGCCTCCGACGTGTTCGCCTCCGGAACCGGCACGTTGACCGGCACGCTCGATGGTCAGGCGCTGGCGCCCCAGCGCGTGGGGGCCGCGGCGGGGGCCGATGCGGACACCGGCCATCCGACGATCCAGCTGTTCGGCGAGAATGCGAACAGCAGCTATGACATCGCGGTGCTGTCCGTCGAGCCCGCGCTGTACGTGGCGGGCGATCATCCGGCCGGCTTCGGCGCAGCCGTGACCGCGGCGGTGATCTCGTTCGTGCCGGCCACCAACACCTTCACCAACCGAGGGATCGTCTTCGAGGGCACGCTCAACCTCACCTCGGCTGCGAAGACCGTGGGCGGTCAGGTCCGCGGCTCGTTCACGCTGTCGACCCTCGCCCTCCCGTTCTGACCCGCCGAGCATGCGGCCTGAACCGGAGGAGCAACGGCGTCCGTCAGGGTTCTTCACGACCGCGGGGGACGACTCGCGGTACCCTCGACCGATGCGGATCGCGTTCGCTCTGATCCTCGCGGCCTGCAGCAAGGACGCAACGCCACCCGCGCCTGCTCCGCCGCCCGCGAAGCCTGCGAAGCCCGCGATCGCCGCACCGAAGCACGTCACCACCGGGCAGTCGAAGTCGCCCGACGATCCGTGGCCGATCGGCTCGTTCGCGCTCGACGTCGAGGTCCCCACCGCCATCGGCCCGGGCGATGCGATCGGGACCGCACACCGAGTGATCCGCACGATCCCCGATCCGAAGCAGCGCTGGGCGATCGTGTGCCAGCAGCGGCGCGACACCGATGGCGACGGCAAGATCCGGTTCGAACAGGAGATGCACTTCGCGCTCGGCGATACCCCCTCGGCGTACCTCGTGATCGGCGGAGGGCCCGGCATCGAGGTCTCCGACGTCATCGCGACGTCGCCGACCGGAGATCACCTCGTGGTCGCGATCGATGCCGCCGTGATCCTGATCGACGTGGCCCATCGAACCGGTCTCGTCCTCGCGTCGGCCGTGGACGCCGAGTTCTCGCCCGACGGAACCCAGCTCGCGTACGTCGTCGAGGCCGACCAGCACCGCAAGGCCGTGCGCCGCACCCTCGCGACCGGAGCCGAGACCTCGATCGACCTCCCTGCCGCGGGTCGGCTCGCGGGGGTCAGGCCGTACGAGAACCGATGGACCGTCGTCGCGCTCTGGGACTACGGCGTGGACGGACTCCGGCCCTACGACGAGTGGTGTGACCTCGGCGGCTCGATCGATCGCGACCGAACGACCAAGCCGCGGTTCCTGTGGCTGGACTTCGACAGCCTCACGCTCGTCGAGAACACCATGCTCGTCCGTCCGGTCGGAGCACACCTGCTCGCGCGCACACCGTCCGGCCTCGCGCTCGATGGCGTCGCGATCGGACCGCAGCGCTGCAAGGAGCTCGACATCATCGGGGTCTATCCGCCGAGCGGCATGACGCTGACGCAATGTTACGACTCGCCGCAGCGGATCGAGGTCGCGGCCCCGAACGTGAAGCCGTTCAAGATCTCGCGCGTCGTCGAGCGCACGTTCGAGCCGATCCCCCACACGCTGCCCGGACCGACGTACTGCATTCCGTGGGCGGACTGCATCGATCTCACCACGGGTGCGCTGACCAAGCGCACCGCGCCGGACCCACACGCCCCGCCCGAGGCCCTCGTCGAGGGCCCCCACGAGATGGGCCCGCTGCACTGGGCCAAGCCGAAATAGGCGCTGGATCTCGGGTATCTCGGCTGCAGGTTCGCCGCGATGATCGTGCTCATCCGTTCCCCGTTCGCGCGATATCATCGAGCGTGGCCCAAAAGCACCCCAGCGATCACGCACACAAGCAGCCGCACGAGGATGCCCAAGGTGATGTCGGGTATCACAAGACCGAAGGCCACGTCGGGGTCGGTCTCCTCAACGCGTTGATCGCACACGACGATCACCACCCGGGACCGGACCGGGTCGCGGAGCTGATCGCCCAGCACCCCCACGACCAACCGAGGATGATCGCGGTGCTGCACGAGCACTTCGGCAACAAGTACGTCCAGCAGGTGTTGCACGCCCTCCCGGAGGCGCGTGATGGCGATCACCACAACGTCGAGATGCGGGCGTACAACACCGACTCCGCAGATCGCGGCGACAACGGGCACGATCCGAACCGGCTCGTCGACGAGCACCATGCAGCGAAGCTCGAGATCGATTCCCACGTGTACTCGAATCAGGGTGGCGTCCTCGGCCCGGCGCACGCCAATGGCAAGGGCATCAAGCTCAACACCGGCCAGGTCACGCAGGTGAAGATCGACGGTATCGAGAAGACCTGCGTGTTCGCGTTCCACGTCGGTGACAAGTTCAGCGGCTGGGTCCCGGTCGACGCATTCACCGAGGCCAGCCAGAAGACCGTGATCAAGCACGACAAGCAGATCGACGAGAAGGTCACGAACCGGCAGAAGGCCGAGCACTTCGAGGACAAGTCACGCACGATCGTCCCGAAGAAGGTGCCGGCGAGCTTCGAGGAGCTGTACACGATGCCGCACCAGACCGGCATCGAGAACAAGCCAGCGCACTACTACGAGCGGGACGGCGGCGTCGTCAACCTGCTGTTCAACGTCCCCGGGACCGGCGGATCTCGCTTCGGGGTCGCGAGCGACGTGCTGGCCGCGGGCACGAAGTTCCATGTCTCGACCTCGGTCCCGCACGAGCACACGCCGCTCTGGCGCGGCGGCAAACACAGCGAACAGACGTCCCATCAGCTGACGTTCGTCTACGGCTACGCGGAGAACTCCGCGGGCTCGAAGAGCTACGGCTGGATCAACCACGCGGTCCTCGGTTCCAAGGGATGAGGGCGGCGCGCCAAGCTACAGTCGCGGGCCACGTCCCCGGCGCGCGCCCCAGACAGCGACGATGACCACGGTGCCTTCGACGAGAGCGTGGTAGACGTGCGTCTCCGTCGTGCGCAGCAGGATCCTGCGGACGGGTGTCTCGAAGCGCACCGCCTCGTACCAATGACCGAGCTCCGGGCTCTGCTGGAGCGACCGGATCACATCGAGGAGCTCGTGCGTGAAGAGATCGAGGGCTTCGTTCACAGCCGGGAGCGCAGCTCAGCAGCCCACTCGTCGGCGGCGATCGTGCGGCCTACCTGCGCGTCCTTGATTCCTTCGTGAATCGCCTCGTGCAAAGCTGCGCGCTCGGCGTCGTCCAGGTCATCGCCTTCGACAACCCACACCCGAACCTCGGCGCCCTCGGCTAGGTTCGTGGGCTCGTCGAGCACGAGCCGACCGTTCTTGACGTGTGCCTTCAGCGCGCTCACGCCCTCTGCGTATCACGCGCTCGATGCGCCGGCCGATCTCGTTCTGCTATCCGCCCGAGTCGGTGCCCGCCGCGCCACCGCCTTGACGGCCGCGCGCGCCTACGCCTTCTTGTCTTTACCGGTCAGCTTCGCGAACGGGTTGTTCTTGAACCCGCCGACGCCCCAGTTCTCGGGCGGCGGACCCTCTCGGCGCGGCTCGCTCGAGCGCGGTGGGCCACGATCGTCGCGGCGATCGTCAGGCCGCGGACCGCCCTGCTGCGGGCCGCGATCGTCACGGCGCGGACCGCGATCGTTGCGCTGACCCTGCCAGTTGCGATTGTCGCCCTGCTGACCCTGCGGCGGACCACCCTGCCAGGTGCGGTTGTCGCCCTGCTGACCCTGCGGCGGACCGCCCTGCCAGGTGCGGTTGTCGCCCTGCTGACCCTGCGGCGGACCCGGCTGCCAGTTGCGGTTGTCGCCCTGCCCGCCCTGCGGCGGACCCGGCTGCCAGTTGCGGTTGTCGCCCTGGCGCGGCCCACCCTGGCGCGGACCGCGATCGCCACGCGGACCACCCTGCTGCTGCGGACCGCGCGGACCACCCTGCTGCTGCGGACCGCGATCGGGACGCGGACCGCGATCGGGACGCGGCCCCCGATCAGGACGCGGACCACCCTGCTGCTGCGGACCGCGATCACCCTGCGGCGCACCTTGCTGCTGCGGCGCGCCGCCCTGCTGCGGACCGCGCGGCTGCCACTGGCGACGCTCACCCGCCGGCTGATCGCCCGGTGGCTGCGCCTGGCCGTGCTCGCCGGGCGGCTGATCGTGCGGCTGCTGCGGAGCGTGCGCCCCCGCCGACGGGTCGTTCGGGTGCGGTGAGTGCTGCGCGTCCTGCGACTGCGCGTGCATCTGCTCGCCCGCCGGCTGATCGCCACGCGGGCGCTGATCGTTGCGCGGTCCACGTCGTCCCTGGCCCTGCTGCTGCTGGGGCTGTCCATCGGGACGCGGCCCACCGCCACCTCCACCGCCGCGACCGCGACCGCCGCGACGACTCTGGCCCTGGCCCGGCCCCGGATGCTGGCCCTGGCCCTGTTGCTGCTGACCTTCGCCGCCCTGACGCTGTTGCCTCGGGGCCGGCTGACCGCCGCGCTTCGCCGACAGAGCGATGCGCTTGCGCGCGGTGTCGACCTCGAGCACGCGCACGGTCAGCTTCTGCCCGACCTTCACGACCTCGGCCGGATCCTTCACGAACTGCTCGGCGAGCTGCGAGACGTGGACGAGGCCGTCGTTGTGGACGCCGATGTCGACGAACGCCCCGAACGCCGTGACGTTGGTGACGATGCCCTCGAGCACCATCCCTGGCTTCAGATCCTCCATCGAGGTCACGTCGTCGCGGAACGCAGGCGGTGCGAACTCCGCGCGTGGATCCCGGCCCGGCTTCGCGAGCTCGGCGGTGATGTCCTGTAAGGTCGGCAAACCGACCTCGCCCTCGACGTACTTCGAGAGATCGATCTTGTCGACCAGCTCCTGGTTCCCGATCAGCGCGGGCAACTCGACCGCGAGGTCCGCGGCCATCTTCTCGACGACGGTGTAGCTCTCCGGGTGGACGGAGGATGCATCGAGAGGGTGCGTGGCGCCCGGGATCTTGAGGAAGCCGGCGGCCTGCTCGAACGCCTTGGGCCCGAGGCCCGAGATGTCCATCAGCTGGCCGCGCGCCGTGAAGGCGCCGTGGGCATCGCGGTGGAGCACGATCTTCTTGGCGAGCGACGGCCCGATGCCGGCGACGTACCCGAGCAGCTGCGCGCTCGCGGTGTTGAGCTCCACGCCGACCTTGTTCACGCAGTCCTCGACGACCGCGCCGAGCTTCTTGCCGAGCAGCGGCTGGTGCACATCGTGCTGGTACTGGCCCACGCCGATCGACTTCGGCTCGATCTTGACGAGCTCGGCGAGCGGATCCTGGAGGCGACGCGCGATCGAGATCGCTCCGCGGATGGTGAGATCGAGCTC
>JAYVRN010000935.1:0-9444 GCA_043776275.1 Myxococcales bacterium
GATCCAGCCGCGCAGCGGGTTCATGTGGATCCGCGGCCGCTGGAACTGGAC
Source organism: Myxococcales bacterium (assembly GCA_043776275.1). Lineage (GTDB taxonomy): Bacteria > Myxococcota_A > Polyangia > Haliangiales > Haliangiaceae > JABFXX01. The sequence continues at coordinate 52 of JAYVRN010000935.1, forward strand.
CAACGGACAGTGGGCCTGGGAGGCCGGTCACTGGGAGCGCGAGCGCGCCAACGCGCGCTGGAACGATGGTCGCTGGGAGCAGCGCAACGGACGCTGGGAGTGGGTCGAGGGCAGCTGGGCGAACGTCGCCCCGCCGCCGCCGCCGCCTCCGCCGTCGCCGTATCCGACGGCCGCACCACCGTCGCCGCAGGCCGAGCAGATCCAGCCGCGCACCGGCTTCCTGTGGATCCGCGGTCGCTGGAACTGGACCAACGGGCAGTGGGCCTGGGAAGCCGGTCACTGGGAGCGCGAGCGCGCGAACTCGCGGTGGGACGATGGCCGCTGGGAGCAGCGCGATGGGCGCTGGCAGTGGTTCGACGGTAGCTGGGTGAACGTCGCCCCGCCGCCGCCGTCGGGCCCGACCGTTCGCGATCACCGCTAGTCGGAGATCACGCGCATCAGACGCCGCGCCTCACCGCGCGTCGTCGCTACGTTTCGGGGTCTGTCAGCGGGCGTGCTGCCCCGAGTCGTGCCGTCAGATGGCGTGCTGTCAGAAGTAGTGCTGGTAGAGCGGCACGCGCAGCTCGACGCCGCGCTCGCCGTGATACTCGGCCGGCAGCATCTCCATGTCGGGGAGATCCACGTGCAACACGTGGCCGGCGATCCCGACGTCGAGTCGCGCCTGGATCCGCGCCATGCCCGCGGTGAAGTGCACCACGCTGTCGAACTTGAACGTGACGTAGTCCGAATCGATCACGCCGAACTTCACGCGTGCACGCTTGTGCCGCCCATCGAACCGCAGGGCGAGCATGTCGTTCGACAGCAGGTCCAGGTGATAGCCGAGTGTGTTGCCGAGCTCGGTCAACGAATCGGTGAGCTGCTGCGAGAGCGTGAGCTGCCGCGTGGTCGGGATGCTCGGCCACAGCCGCTCGTAGAGCGCGATGTCGTCTGCACGTGCGATCGATGTCATCGACATCGTCAGCACGAGCCCGACCATCAGCGCAGCCCCACCGTGTCGCACGACCTTATCGTCCTCTGGTCCGCATCCGGGTTCTGTGAGCACGCCTACCAACCGCGTGCTAAAGAACGCCCATGAAGCGCGCCCTGTTCGTGACGTTGACCGCGATCCTCGGCCTCGTCGCCTGCAAGCAATCCGCCCCGTCGGCGACGTCCACGGATCCTGCCGCCCCGGCCAATGCCCCGGCAACTCCCGGCAAGCCACCCACGCCCACCCCGTCCGCGAAGGCCGGGCCTCCGGCGGCCGATCCCTGGACCAAGGCGCCGCCGAAGAAGGATCCGCTCCCCCACCCGCTGTTCTGGTCGATCGAGAAGGACGGCAAGACGACGTACGCGCTCGGGACGATCCACCTCGGCGTGGATGCCGAGACCCGGCTCCCGCAGGTGGTGTGGGACAAGCTCGATGGCGGGCGCGCGTTCGCGATGGAGACCGACCTCTCGGACCCCGCGCTGGCCAAGATCCTCGAATGTACGAGCTGCTCGCTGCGCAAGGATCTCGGCGACGCGTACTGGAAGAAGCTCGAGACCATCGTCACGCCTGACGTCGCGGCGAGGATCGAAGGGATGAAGCCGATGGTCGCGGCGACGATGATGTCGATGCGCGGCCTGCCGATGACGACCCAGATGGACACGCTGCTCCTCGCGCGGGCACAGAGCGCGAAGAAGCAGATCGTGTTCCTCGAGGCCGCCGCGGTCGAGGCCGCGATCCTCGAGAAGTGGATGAACGTGAAGGCGCTGAAGGCGATGCTCGACGACATCGAAGGCAGCGACCGTCACACCAAGGACATGCTCGACGCCTACCTCGCCGGCGACGAGAAGAAGATGATGGCGCTCTCGGACGACGAGAAGACCGAGGCGCTCAAGCACGGCTACACCGCCGCCGAGTTCGACATGTCGATGCAGGACCTGCTCTATGGTCGCAACGCCAGCTGGATCCCGGCGATCGAGAAGCTGCACGCGAGCGGCGGCGGCTTCATCGCGGTCGGCGCGATGCACCTTATGGGGCCCAAGAGCGTGCTCGAGCTGCTCGCCGCCAAGGGCTACAAGGTCACGCGCGTCGTTCCGTGAGGGCGCTGGGGATCAGCTATCCTGCTGATGTGGAGTCGATGATCCGGGTCGGTTGGTCGGCGCTGTTTCTGTCGATCGCTGGCAGCGGTTGTACCCGGCCAAACCCGAACTACTGCCCAGAAGGTGCGATGACCTGCACGGATGCTGGTCTCGACGACGCCCACGACATGGACACGCCGGCTGACGGTGGCGTCTGTGTCCCCGAGCTGCTGTTCCAGCGCGGAGGACAGTTCACCGATGGCAAGGTGTTCCGGATCGATCTTCAGACCTTCATGGAATACAAGATCTCACTCGGTGGGGAGGTCGACGTCGACCCCGAGTGGTCGCCCGATGGAACACACATCGCGTTGTCGCGACAGGGCATGGCGCTTTGGGTGGTCGACTACTTCGGTGCGCCGGTTCGTCAGGTCGACAGCAGCAACTCGTTTCTCCTGACGCCACAGTGGTCCCCCGACGGGAGCAAGCTCGCTTACAGCAGTCTCCCGATCGGAACCGGCACCAAGGAGATCCTCGTCGCTGCCGTCGACGGGAACCCTGCGCCAGCAACTGTCACACCCGGGCAGGATGCGCAGGGGCCGCTCGAGTGGTCTCCGGACGGGACGAAGATCCTGTTCGTCTCGAACCGGTCGGGCAATCTCGACGTGTTCTCGATGAGTAACCTAGGTGCAAATCCGACGAACCTGACGAATCGGCCGGGGAGCGACGGCGTGGGCGGAGCCAGATGGTCACCTGACGGAGGAGAGGTGGTCTTCGTCGGGCAGTCGGCGATCTGGTCGATGAACGCCGACGGATCCAGTTCCATCGATCTCACCGGCAATGCGGGTGCAAGCTACGGCCAGCCGGCGTGGTCCCCGGACGGAACGAAGATCTACTTCGTGAAGAACCCTGCCAGCGCGAGCGAGCTCTACGTCATGAACACAAACGGCACGAACCAGCACTCGATCGATTCGAGCCCGGCATTGGATCTCGAGCCCACACCTTCACCTGACGGCAGCCGCATCGCATGGTCGAGCCGGCGCGATGGAAACTACGAGATCTATGTTTCGGGTGTGGATGGCGCCAATCCCGTGCGCGTCACCAACAATCCTGGCGACGACACCCATCCTCGCTGGCGCCCATGCCGTCGCTAAATTCCATGGGTCGTTTCCTGTGACGCGTTGCGCCCAACACGGCGCACACATATACCCACCATCCAAAAACCACTGCTTGTTCCGAGCGTGGTGGGTTGAGTACTGTCTCCTCGCATGAAGCGCGTCCTGTACCGTCGTACGATTTTCGCTGCCTCGTTGTGCCTGTTGTTCGCCTGCGGCGGCAACGATTCCACCGGCGGAGGCGGTGATGACACGCCGCCTGATGCACCAACACTCAGCGGCGAGAAGTTCGTGGCGAACTGGGGCCCTGTCACTGTCCAGCCTGGACAGGAGAACACGCAGTGCATCGTGGTGCGGCTAGGAAACCCGACCGCGATCAAGGTCCATCAGATGCGGAACCTTCTCAGCACGGGCTCACACCACCTCATCGTCTACAAGGACGACATGGACACGGTGGAGCAGCCTACCCCCTACGATTGCCAGCCGTTCGCCGGCGCGCTGAATCTGACCGGCATGGTGGCGCCCATGATGATCACCCAGAAGCAGGTGGACCAACTGACGCTCCCCGATGGTGTCGCGTACACCCTCGCAGCAAACCAGATGGTCCGCATCGAGATGCACTTCATCAACAGCACCGAAGCACCGATCGCAGCGACTGCAACGTCGGAGTTCTATGCCGCGGAGTCAGCATCCATCCGCGATGAAGCGAACATCCTGTTCATCGGTACGCCGGACATCGACATCCCTGCGGGAGCGACGATGGACATCCAGACCTATTTCACGCCGAGCCGCGCTCAGCTTGACCTGACGGGTGCCAAGTTCTTCGCGATCACCGGTCACACGCATCACCTGGGCACCAATGTGACGGTGAGTACGGCGCCGTCGATTGGAGGAGCACGCACACCGGTTTATGCGCCGAGCCCCTTCAGCTGGAGCGAACCCGAGACCGTCACGCACAAGCCCGAGTTCGTGGTGCCTGCTGGCGGTGGCTTCGACATCAAGTGCAGCTATCACAACACGGGCACCACCGCGGCCCAGTTTGGAGAGTCAGCGAACGACGAGATGTGCTTCTTCTGGGCCTACTACTATCCATCGAAGGGTGCCCACGTCTGCGTCCACAGCAAGTACATGGGGCTAGACATCGACATCTGCTGCCCGGATGCTGGCGCGAGTCTCTGCAGCCGACTTCAGCAGTAAGCGAACCGACTAGGCGCGCGCGCGCAGCAGGTCGCCGACGGCCGCGAGCACGGCGGCCGGGATCTCGTGGCCGCCGAGGAACGGGTGCCACTCGACCTTGGCGCCGGCGGCGGTGAGCTTGTCGCGCAGGACCTCCGCGACGCCGAACGGCAGCAGCGCATCGTGCCTGCCGTGGGACATCACGATCGGGATGTCCTTGAGCTGCGTCATCCGTGGGCCCCACGCGGGCTCGGCGATCAACGTGCCCGACATCAGGATCAGCGCGGACGGTGGCGTGGCGCGGTGGAGGGCGACATCGAGCGAGAGCATCGCGCCCTGCGAGAACCCGCCGAGCACGAGCTGATCGTCGGTGATCGAGAACCGCGCCTGCAGCTGATCGAGCAGGCGCACGACGTGCTCGCGCGCTGCCGGTAGCCCTTCGGGAAGCTCGTTCGAGCGATCGACGCGGCCCCCACCGCGGAGCTCGGCCTCGAGCCGTGCGAGATCGAGCAGCCACCACGCGCGTGACTCGCCGTGGAGGCCGCCGAGCTCGAGCGGCGCGGCCGGGAACACGAACCGCGTGCCCGGTGCGCGCGGGCCGAGATACTGGGCGAGGGCGACGAGATCGTCGCCGGGCGCGCCGAAGCCGTGGAGGAGGACGACGGTGGTCTTCGCGTCGGCGGGTCCGACGATCCGCGTCGTCAGGCCGGCGAGGTCGAGCGTTTGCGATGGCACGAGCACAGCCTACGCCAGGTCGGGGCGCGCGGCCCGGTGCTACCCTGGTCGCATGACCCGGCGGCCACGTGGAGCCGAGCTGACGCGGCGCGCCTGGGTCCGCTTCGTCGGTGCCAGCGGGCTGGGGCTCGCGCTCGGCGGCTGTGGCGATGACCTCACGCCGGCGCGCGATGGTGGCGTCGCGGTGCTCGAACCGTGGGCGGAGGGCTTCCTGGTCGCGATCTGGGCGGCCCGTGGAGACCATGCGCGCGTGGTGGTTCGCAGCGAAGCCGGAGCGATCGTCGCGTTCCACGACGTCGCGCTCGTCGATGGGCTCGGCGCGATCGACCTCGACGGCCTCGATCCGGACCACGCCTACGAGGTGACCACGGTGTCCGCGGTCGGCCCGATCGGCCCCAACCGCGTGCGCACCGCCCCCGCCGACGAAGATCCCCGCCCTGTGCGGATCGCGGTGTCGGCGGACTTCGATCCCAACCCCGAATTCGACAGCTCCCTCGTCGCGAACCTGCTGGCGGCGGCCCCCGAGCTGTTCGTCTCGCTCGGCGACTTCCCTTACACCGACAACGGCCCGGTGGCGAAGACCGTCGACGAGTACCGGCGCCGCCACCTCGATCTGCGCACCGCATGGGCCGGGCGGCTGCTCCTCGAGGGCGTGGGGATCCGTGCGATCTACGACGACCACGAGTTCCACAACGACTGGAATCCCGCGTTCGTGGAGGGCGAGCCCGCGCGCTACGCGGCGGCGATGCAGGTCTGGGACGAGATGTTCCCGGTGCGGGATCCCATCGGCGAGATCCGTTACCGGAGCTGGCGCTGGGGAGCGAACGTCGAGTGCTTCCTCCTGGATTGCCGGCGCTTCCGCAGCCGTAACGACGCGCCCGACGATGCCGCCAAGCAGATGCTCGGCGCCACGCAGCGCGCGTGGCTGGTCGAGGGGCTCGCGCGGTCGACCGCCGCGTTCAAGCTGGTGTTCACCACCGTGCCGCTCGATTTCGGCAACAACAACGACTCGTGGATCGCGTTCACCACCGAGCGCGCTCTGCTCCTCGATGCGCTGGTCGGGATCCCCGGCGTCATGTTCGTGTCCGCGGATCAGCACTACTTCGCGGCCTACCGCCACGCGCACGGCGTGCGGGAGTTCCAGACCGGACCGCTCGCACGCGGCCTCGGCCCGTTCGGCCCGGTGGGCCCCGGCGTGCTGTTTCGCCACGCCGGCTACAACGCCGGGCTGTTCGAGATCTTCGCCGATCGGATCGAGGTCACCGGGCTCGGCCCCGACGGCGACGCGTTCTACCGCGAGACCTTGACCGTCGCCGACTTGACGCCCGCCTGACGCTGTACCATCGCTCCGTGACGCGGCCTCGATCGTTTGGGAGTGGGTTCACGGATGGCCCCCGCAATGCCTCCGGGCGGACCTACCTCACGGCGTTCGCGTCGCTCCACGAGCTCGCGGATCCCGATGAGCGCAAGCGAACCGCACGCCAGGGGCTGGCGATGCTCGCCCAGATCGCGGAGCGCGAACCGGCGCCGCTCGAAGGCATCTCCGCCGATCAGCTCCTGCTCGCGGTCCGCGCCACGCTCGAGGACGGGATGCTCGCCGAGCTCGAGTGGCTGTCGCCGGCCGCGGGTGCGATCGCGATGTTCGAGCTCGCGCAAGCGTTGCCCGCTGGCCCGGAGCGCCGCGAGCTCGGCCGTCGCGTCCTCACGCGCCTGCGCGCAGCCGATCGCGAGACCTTCGTGCGCCTCGTGATCGCGCTCGCGCGCTCATCGCCGAAGCTCCTGGCGAGCGAGGCGCTACGCGCCCGCACCGAGGTCGTGCTGTCGGCGCCACTCACCGCGCCTGGCGCGATCGGCGAGCTCGCGCTCGGCCTCCTGGCGCAGCCGAGCCTCGCGCAGAGCTGGATCGAAGCTCCCGCGATGGGCGCCCTGCCCGGCCGCCGGCTCGCCGCGCGCATCCTCGCGCACGGCGCGCGCGAGGCGGTCCGCCGTCATGACGTCGGCGATCGGGGTGGGGCCGCCGTGCTCGCGCGCCGCGGGATCCGCGCCGCGCTCGAGCGCTTGCTCGGTGATCGCGAGGCGCTGGTCTGGCGGTTCGCGTGCATCGCGCGCGGGCTCCTCGCGCACGTCGATTCCAACCTCGCGGCCGAGATCGATCGCGAGCTCCGCCCCACCGCCTCGTCGACCGAGCTCCGGCGCGGTGCCGCCTCGGCGGCGGCGGCCCTCGAGTGGGGCGGCGCCGCGGCGCGGTGGGAGCCGGTGCTGATCGAGCGCGCCGGCAAGGACGCGGGCGTCGCGCGCGGCGCCCTGCTCGGGCTCGCGGGCCTCGCGCTGTCCGCACCGCAGGACGCGGACTCCCTCGCGCATCGCCTGATCCTCCGCGCGCCGCTCGATGGCGCCGAAGCGCTCGCGGAGCTGCGCCGCGAGGAGCGAGCACCGCTGCTACGCAGCGCCACCGCCAGCGCGATCGCGTGGACGAAGGATCAGATGAAGGCCCAGGCGGCGACCGGTGACGATGGCCGCTTTGCTCTGATGGAGGCGCTCGAGTTCGAGCTCGGTGGACGCGCGCGCAGCGATGGCCTGGGAGTGCCGCTCCGCGAGGCGCGGATCTCCCTCGATGCAGGCGACATCCCGGGTGCGCTGCGCCACGCACGCGAGGCGGTGGCCGAGGTCGCCGCCGCCGCGGACTGGCTCGGTGAGGTGACCGACGACGAGCCACTCGATCGCCGCCACTCGATGCGGCTCCTCCGCGACCTCGACCGCGAGCTGCTCGCCGACAATACGTTGACCGCGGTGCTCGCCCTCGCGCCCGACAACGATCCCGCCCGCACCGCGCTCGCCGACGCCCTTGGCCGGATCGAGGCGGCCCTCCTCGCTCAGGAAGCCAGGCCAGAGACTGGACCTGTCGCCCACGAGGGCCTCCGGATCGCGCGGCTGCGCGCCCTGGTCCGGCTCCTCGACGGCGTTCGCAAGACCGGCGATCTCGATCTCGCGCCGCGACTCGCGGCGGTGCGCTTGCTGATGGCGCGCGCGGGCGCCGATCACTCCCCGCTACGGCGCGCCGTGTGGGCGGCGTTGACCCGCGCGGGCGATGCGCTGCTGCGCGATGACCAGGCGGAGATCACCGATCTGCTGCTCGCCTGGACCCACGCGTTCCCCGATGACGACTTCGCGATCGTCTGCGAGGCGTCGATGATCCCGGAGGTCGGCGCGGCGTTCGCGGCCTACGCGCGGCTGCAGCAGGCCGCCTGGGCGGCCGCCGATCCGGGTGACAGCGACGCGGTCCGCGCGCTCGTCGAGCGGCTCGCCGACCTCGCCGATGCCCTGCCCCCCGAGCAGTCACCACGCGTGGAGTCCGTGCGGCTCGCGCTCGCGCGCCTCGGCAACATGATGTCGAGGATCACGGTCACGTCGAGCCTCTCGTCGCTCGCACCGGGGACGTTCGACGCCCTCGCCACGGAGCTCGCGGTCCTCGCACGTCGTGATTTCGGTGCGCATCAGCGGCTCGGGCTCCCGCGCACGGACCACGCGGGTGACCTCGAGGCCGCGACCCGCGCGATCGATGCTGCCCTCCCACGCGAGGCCGCCGATCTCGAGGAGGCGATCGCCATGACGATCGATCTCGGGCGCACGGCCTTGCCGCCTGCCCTCGCCGCGGCGCTCGAGCGAGTGCTGCTGTGGCTCGCCCATCGTCCGCGCACCGAGGATGCGACGACCACCGCGCCGCTCGAGGTGATGCTCCCGAGCTGGGTCCCACTCTCGCGCCTGATCGGCGGCTTCCACGTGGTGCGGCCGATCGGACGTGGCGCCGGCGGCTCGGTCCTGCTCGCGGTGCGCGCCGACCACAAGCACCTCGCGGATCGCGAGCTCGTCGCGCTCAAGGCGCCCGACTACTCGGGCGGAGCGGCTCGCAACCTCTCGGAGGCGCAGTTCGAGGCGCTGTTTCGCGAGGAGGCCGGCGCCCTGCTCGCGCTGCCCACGCAGCCAAACCTCGCGCGCTTCATCACGTTCGACGCCGCCTCGCAGCCCAAGCCCGTGCTCGTGATGGAGTACGTCCGCGGCACCAACCTCGAGCGCACGCTGGAGCTCGAGCACCTCGAGATGCCGCGCGCGCTCCGGATCATCGACGATCTGCTCGCCGGGCTCGAGGCGATGCACCAGGTCCAGATCGCGCACCTCGACGTCAAGCCCGCGAACATCGTGCTCCGGGAGAAGACCGGCGAGGCAGTGCTCGTCGACTTCGGCCTCGCGGGCCGCAAGATCCGCACGGGCTGCGGCAGCGTGCACTACGGCTCCAACGAGGTGTGGGCCGAAGGCGGCGCCGAGCGCG
>JAYVRN010000936.1:0-9443 GCA_043776275.1 Myxococcales bacterium
ATCGCGATCCTGATCCTGGTGTCCAGGAGCGGCTTGGTGGTGCTGCTTGGTCATCACTCCGTCAGCAGCAGAATCCACGCCACGCGTAGACCCTCATCGTCGGGTCCCGGCGGCGGATGCAGGTGCCCGTTGCACGGATTGCGTACGCAGATCGCGTGGTCAACTCACACCCACCCTCATCGGGCCAGCCAGTGATCGGCCGATCGGGCTCGCGCTCGCTCGGGCGGGGCCGCGAGTTCGCGGGAACGCGCGCCTCGCCGCGGTGTCATGCTGAGGTGACGCTCGAGGTTTCGGTCCGCTGGGGCGACGAGCTCGTCGAGCTCGCTCACCTCGAGCCTGGGGCGCCGATCGTGGTCGCGGGAGTCGTCATCGCGGGGCGTGCCGGCCAGATCGGCCTGGTCGACTACACGGTGCAGGAGATCCCCTGTCCAGCACGCACGCTGCCTTACGCGCGCGGGAGCTGGGCTCTGGTCCCGTACCTCGCGGCCGCGCTCGCGCTCCACGTCGGCCTGTGGCGGCTCGCGACCGAGCATGCGGCACCGATCGCGCGCACGGCACGCGCCGCCACCGCGACCACGCGACCGACGCGCATCGGCCACCCCGCGGAGGCCCGCGCGGCGCCGCCGGATGCGGTCGCGGACGATCACGCACGCGACACGAAGGCGGCCGGCAAGGCGCGCGCGATGAAGCTCCCCGCGGGTGGGCGCGCCGCGACGCACGACCACGTCGCGGTCCAGAACACCGGCGAGGAGCCGCAGCTCGCCAAGGCCGAGCTGATCGCGCAGGCGCGCCGAGCCGGCGTGCTCGGCTCCACGCGAGTCCTCGACGAGGCCGTCCAGACCCTCGCGGGTGCAGATCGGCTGACCAGCGCGTTCGACCAGGTCACCGCTACTGGAGGCGCGACCAGCGGCACGTTCGGCCTCGAGCGCAACGGCTCCGGGCCGGGCGGCGGGGGTCTCGACTGGGGCACCATCGGCACCGGCGACACGGGTGCGTTCAGCAGTGGTGCGGGGCTCGGCCACGGCTGGGGTGGCGGTGTTGCCCCGCAACAGGTGACGTGGGACCGCCACTGGAGCGAGCAGACATATTCATACAGCCCGCTTGGCAGCAGACAGCACCACGGGGTGGTCGTCGCCGTCTGCCCGGACCGCGATCGCTGCCACGTCGTCGGCGCCCTCGACCCAACGATCGTGCGCCGGTACGTGCGGCGGAACGCCGTCATGCTCGGCTACTGCTACGAGAAAGAGCTGCTCGCGAACCCGCTGCTACCCGCCGGTTCGGTCGCCCTCGACTTCACGATCCGCGGCGACGGCACCGTCGCTGATGTCTCCGTCGCCGGGATCAGCGTCGCGGTCTCGGCCTGCGTCGCCGAGGTGCTCGCGAAGCTCGAGCTCCCCGCCATCGGCGTGACCCAGGTGGCGTACGTGGTGGTGTATCGACGGCCGACGCCCTGACAGCTGCGTCGGACGCGCTCGCTTCGCGAACATCTCGAGCAGCTCGCCTGAAACCGGGACGATCGAGGCTCGATACGTCGAACGTGCGGTAATGTGCCTCGTTCGACCTCCGACCACCTACGACCACCTCCGACAACTTTTCCAGAGGACTGAATCCACATGAAGAACCTGACGATCGCGTTTCTCGCAACGGCTTCGCTGCTCTCCGTCTCTGCCTGCAAGAAGAAGGGCGGCGGCGCCGGTGAGGCGATGGCCAAGATGGGCGAGTTCGCCGACGAGATGTGCAAGTGCAAGGACAAGGCATGCGCAGACAAGGTCCAGGAGAGCATGACCAAGTGGTCGGCCGACATGGCGGCGAACGCTCCCAAGGACCAGGCGACCGAAGTCCCGAGCGAGGCCGACAAGGACAAGATGCGCGAGACCTCGACCAAGCTCGCCGGCTGCATGAGCAAGGCGATGGGCGCTGGTGATGCCGCGGCTCCCCCGGCGGCGGCTCCTCCGGCGGCGGCCGCTGGCGGCGGTGACCTCCCGGCCGAGTGCGCGGACTACAAGGCCGCGATCGAGTCCCTCGCGAAGTGCGACAAGCTCCCGCAGGCGACGCGCGATGCGCTGAAGCAGTCGTACGAGCAGACGTCGACGGCATGGGCCTCGATCCCGGCCGAGGGCAAGGCTGCTCTCGGAACGGCGTGCAAGGCCGCGGCGGATGCGGTCAAGCAGTCGGCAGCGGCTTGCAACTAGGCTAGCGACCGATCGGTTCGCCGAGGGCTCGCGGTTCGCCGCGGGCCCTTTGCACGTCCGGAGGAAGTGCGGAAGAACTCGGGGTATCAGTAGCCCGCGTCGTCGGGATAGCGGTTGACGTGCTCAGAACGCAGAGACGCCACAGGCCGGACAATTGAAGTCGCCCCACGTCGAGAAGTACCCGAAGGCATCCCCGCCGCAACCGAACGACGGCGTGTACACCGACCCGCAATCGCAGTGGACGACGGACCCGCAGTAGCTCCCGCGGGCACCCTGGGCCTTCTTGAGCTCGGTGGTGGCAAGGACTCGCACGCGAAGGGGGCCTTGCGTTCGCTTCATATCCACCTGAACAGCAACATCGGTGCCATCAGATCGCGCAGGTGATCAACCACTTGTAGGTCGTTGGTCTCGATCAGTTTGTGCAGAACGATCAGATCGTGCACCTACATCAACCGTCATGAGCGCGCATGGCTCACATCCGACGACTCCTTCCACTGAGGTTCATGGTGGCGGCCATCAGTAGCCCTCGTCGTCGGGATATCGGTTCACGTAGCGCTGCGACGTGCGTGGCTCGGCCATCATGTCAGCGACCGTGTCGCGCCATCGTCGATAGTGTTCGGTCTCCTTGTGCGCGCCCGGCGCCTCGGCGCTGCGATAGACCTCGATCAGCACGAAGCGTGTGGGATCGTCCTGCTGCTCGACGACGTCGAACCGCGCGATGCCGGGCTCTTCGACACTGGCCGCTGCATTGATCCGCGTGGCCTCACGAAAGCTCTCGACGTGCTCCGGCTTGAGATGACACGAGACGATGACGACGAGCAGGGAGTTCGACATGTGCAGCGTCAGTCTAGTCCCGGCAGCCGCGACGTCGTCACGGCATCGGCACGCGCGACGCCCAGATCCGATCGCATTGGTCAGTCAGCGCGGCGAACTCGGCCGGCGCCTCGCACAGCAGCGAACAGTTCTTTCCGCCCTGCGCCCAGGTAGCGAAGCCGCTCGAGCCGCTTCCCCCGCCAGTCGAGCATCGCGAGGCACGTGGGCGCGCCATCGACCTGCTCGACGGCGGCGGTCTTCACGGTCGACCCGAGCTCCTTCGCGTAGGCGGCCACCCGCGCGGAGCAGGCTGCATCCGGTGCGAACGTGATGCCCGCGGGCTCCTCGTAGACACTGATCGACTGGAACGCGTCCTCGACCCCAAACTGGCCCAAGAGGATCTTGCCCGTGTCCTTCGGATCCAGCTCCCAGTGCGCCGGCAGCTCGATCGCCATGCGCTTGTTCTGTAGCGCGTTCCAGCCGACGTTGAACGCGATTGGTTCGCCGCCCTTCGCGAGGGCCGCGTACATCGCCGCGGTCACGTGCTCCGCGAGCTGCTGTTCGAGCACGGCGTTGACGTCGTCCTTCGTGACGACCTGGGGATCGGTCTTCGCGTCGAACTTCACGCCGCCGAGGTACGTGCCCGCGGGTAGCGCGTACAGCCGGACCTCGGCGACGCGCTTGCCTGGGTAGTAGCCGGAGCCGCTCGTCGCCACGTACGGCCGGGTGTAGTCGACCGAGGACACGAGCGCGAGGTACTTCGCCTGGCTCAGGAACTCGAACATGTCGGACGACGGTGCGCCGTTGTTGGCTGCGGCACCGAGGATGCTCTTCTCGATGGCGGACCACGCCCACCACGCCTCGCCGGCGGGTTTCGTCGCGGTCAGGAACGCGTGCGCGTCCGCCGGGTCCGCCGGCAGGATGATCGTGTTCTTGTCGTCCGGTGGCGGGCTCGAAGGGAGCTTTCCGGGTGCGCGCCTGGGCGCCTTCACGATCGCCTCCAGAGGCGCGACCTTGTCGGCGAGCACCTTGCGTCCCTGCGCGAACCTCTCTGCCATTCGCTTCTCGTCGGCGGCGTCGGTGGCCGCGCGATCGGCGACGCGCTTGTCGAGATCTTGATCCTTCTCTTCCTTGGACTTGGATTCGCCGCATCCGCGTGGTGGCAACCGCGGCATGGTCGAAGCCTCCGGCCCCGCTGACAACGGTCGCCTGGGACGCGGCCGGCGCGTTCGACGGCAACCTCTACGTCGGAGATCAGGGCGGCGATGGCGATGGTGACAGCACGATCTTCCGGGTGCCGCCCGGGGGAGCGGCGCCGACGCAGTTCGTCACCGCACCCGGGCCTGGGCTCGACGACATCTACTGGATGGCGTTTGCCCCGGCGGGGCCGTATGGAGCCAAGCTCTACGTCACCGGTGACACCGACGGCGCTGGCGTGGATTGGGGTGCATTCGATGCGACCGGAGCTGGCTCGGCGTTCTCCGAGCTCAGTGGCACCGAAGGCATCGCGTTCGACGCGGCGGGGACGTACGGCGGCGAGCTGCTCGTCTCGCGGCCGACGGGTGGTGGGTTAGCTCGTCCGTCCAGACATTCACCAAGGGGTTTCCCTGATGCTGCGCGGTCGGAAACGGGCGCGCGTTGATCAGCTCGAAGGTCAGGTACGCGCTGGCTCGGGCGCCGATCGGATCCGGCCCGGCGTCGTCGCTGATGCACGCGCTCGCGAGCGTGAAGAGCGTGTTGGCCAGGATTCTGAGCATCGGCGGGGATACGTCCGGGAGGGAGGAAGGTTACCGAATGACCGCACCTAAGGTGGGGCTCCCGAGCGACCACGGGATCTCACGAACCTCAGAACGTGCACCTACACCAACCGCCATGAGCGCTCGTGATGGGCGCGCGAAACGTCATCTGGTCGCGGGGAACCTCAACCGCCACGCACGCGCTGTGGGGCTCCCGGTCGCGCGGTCGATGCCGCCGACGATCACGAGCGCGCTGGCGGTCGCCGCAGGTACGAACTCGAAGAAGCCAACGGGTGGTGCCGGCAACGCGGACCATTCCCGACCGTCGAACTGAAGCGCACTGCCTTCTCCGACGCTCACCACCCCCGCAGTTCCATCGATCGCGGCGAGCCAACCAAGGACAGCGCCGCGCGGGGGAGATGCCACTTCGGTGAGCGCATCTTTTGCGGTGTCGTATCGCCACGCGCGCACCGCGGGCGATCGAGTGATCACGATCGCGCCACCCGCGACGCTCATCGCAGCGATGCTGCTCGCGCGGGGCAGGCGATGAGCGATCGATCTCGTCGCGCCGCTCGTCACCTCATCGAGGACCGGCGGCTGCCAGCGCCCGGATGGGAACCACTTGCTCCACCCCGGAAACCAGGGGCGAAACCGCGTACGCGCCACCACCACGCCGGAGCGACCAGCCCATGCCGCGTGAACGCCGTCGAGCGTCCCCGCGTCGACAAAATCTGCGCCACGCGCAGGCAGGCGCTCGACCGAGATCGTGTGCATGTGCTCGTCACCGCCGACGAGCCACAGCTCGCCGGTGCTCACGAGGACCGCGGTGTGACGCCTGCGCGCGCGCACCAGTGCCGGCCCGACGCTGATGGCGTCCGTTGCGGGATCAAAGATCTCCGAGCTCGAGAGGATGGTTTGCGCTCCCTGACCACCCGCGATCAGAAGGCGTCCATCGGGCATTCGGGTGGCGGTGTGGTCGGCGCGCGCGTACGCGAGTTGACCGACCTCGCGCCAGGCAGACGCGCCAGGCGTGAGCACCTCGATCGAGGGTAGTGGCCGACCGTCGGCGTCACGCCCGCCGACCACGACCACTGTTCCATCGGGCATCGTGGTCACCGTGTGGTCTTGCCGCGCGTGCGCGAGGGGCGGCAGCTCTTCCCACGCCGCGCTCACACCCCTGCGCGGTGGCTCACGCCTCATCGCGAGCGTGGCGACGATCAGCGCGGCGAGGATCACCGCGAAGCTGCGAATCGAGACGAGGTTCTTCGACGTGTTCATCATGGTCCTTCGACAGCGTGCCCTGCTGTCGACGAACTTCAACGGACGGCAACGTCGCGCGATCTGCGCGGCGCGGATGGTCACAACATTGGCGGGTTCCGCCGCGTCGACTCGCGTTCAGTAGCCCGCGTCGTCGGGATAGCGGTTGACGTACCGCTTCGACGTTCGCGGCTCGGCCATCATGTCGGCGACGGTGTCCCGCCACCGCCGATAGTGTTCGGTCTCCTTGTGTGCGCCGGGCGCTTCCGCGCTCCGATACACCTCAACCAGCACGAAGCGTGTGGGATCGTCCTGCTGCTCGACGACGTCGAACCGCACGATGCCGGGCTCCTCGACGCTGGCCCGCGCGTTGATCCGCGTGGCCTCGCGAAAGCTCTCGACGCACTCGGGCTTGAGATGACACGAGACGATGACGACGAGCAGCGAGTTCGACATGTGCCCGGTCAGTCTAGGCCATGGCTACTCGCTGAGTGCGAGGGTCTCGCCGATCTCGAGGATACGTACGCGCTCTTGGAGGCCCGCGCGGGCGAGCTCGGAGGCGAGAGCGTCTTCGTCCTGGCGAAAGTGCGCCCAGCCCGATCGATGCACCGGTACGATCACCCGTGCACCGACCAGCTTGGCCGCTTCTGCTGCCTCGGCCGCGTCGAACGTGAACCGCGCGCCGCCGAAGCCGATGGCCTTCGGAAATCCGACCGCGCCGCAGTGGACGATCGCCAGATCCACGGGCCGCGTCTTGCCGAGCTCGGCGAGCGCAGCTGCGAGCGCCGGGAACATCACTGTGTCTCCCGAGATCCACGCGCGCGGCCCGTCATCGACGTCGAGCACGAAGCCCGTCACCTGATGCACTTGCGGCGCATAGCTCGGGCCGTGCCGCGCGACGATCGACGTGATCGTCACGTTGCCGACGCGCGTCAGTTCTCCGGGTGCGAGCCCGATCGCGCGCGTGCCGAGCCCGAGCCCCTTGCCGGGGGCATCCACCGCGGATGGCGCCCGTGCGAGGCGACGCGCGCCGGTGCGGTTCGTGATCACGCGTGCGACCCGGGCCTCGTCGGCGACGAGCACGCGGCCCGCCATGTCGAGGTTGTCCGCGTGCTGATCGTGGCTGACCAGCACCGCATCGAACGCGCCGTCGACGGCGGGCGTGTCGTACTGCTTCTCGCTGGCGAACCACGATCGTGGCGTGAACCACAGGCCGAAGTCGTACGTCGAGCCGCGCGGATCCAGCACCGGATCGGTGAGCAGGCGGACGTCGCCGATCCGAAGATCGACCATCGCCGTCCCGAGGTATCGCAGCTCCATGGGAGAGCGGTAGCGCGGAACGGCGTGGAATCGGTAGCGACTAGGTGCAGAACGACGTCAGGACGAGCGCCGGGAGATCCCCTGAAACCCAGGGGCACGGGCACTGGTTCGATTCGAGAGGGAGCAGCTCGTCGGCGCCGCCGCTTCGACCGCCGGTGGTGGTGGCCGACCGATGGCGCGCTCGGGCTCGATGTGCGAACTTCAAGCGAACGTGGGTCGGATCTTTGGAGTACGCGCGGCCGCGTTCGGGCGGTCTGGCGCACGGACGTTGTCGGCGGTCGCCGTGGTCCTGACCGCGTGCAGGCCCGCGACCGGTCCGACGTCGCTCGGCAGGAACGATCCGACGTCGATCATCCGGAATGATGGAACGGTCCCCACGTGCGAAGCGCTCGCACGCGCGGGCCGCAAGGAGCGCCCGCTCGACGGCGGGCTATTCGTCGAAGGGGCTTGCTTCACCTATGCGGCGACACTCCGGACCCAGGTCAGCGACGATAGCTTGCCACCGAAGGTCTCGGTTCGGTCGTCGACCGTGCGTTGTCACGTCTCTCTCGTCAAACGGTTCACGAGCGCGACGGCTGCCGCGCTCGAGTGCTCGAAGCCCAAGGCCAGCGACGACCGGGGCCTGACCAAGACTCCACAAGCGTCCCCCGCGATGGCACCGGAACGGATCTATGTCGCGGTGGCGAAGGGACTCTGGTGGACGGAGACCATGCCGACCAGCGATCGCGAAGTGAGCGAGCTGACCAAGGATCCTCTCAAGCAGTTGCTAGCTTCACCGCCAGCCGAGCTGTACGAAAAGAACGTCGAGGACGAAGACGTGTCGTTCACCGCTCAGGTGGAGAACAACGCAGCCGGCGAGTGGTGCTGGCAACACACCGAGCGAGACGACGAGGCCATCATCAACAAGTTGTGCTTCGCCGACGGTGCACTGGTCCGAGCGGAGCGCACCCACGAGGAGGATGGGAACCTCGAACAAGCGACGTTCGAGCTCGTCAGGTGACAGCTCGGGAGAGTCGCGATCGACCGGATCAGTCTGACCAGATCGCGATCAGCTCACTAAACTAATGCGCGCTGGTGTCTCAAACTCGTTGACAGGCTCCGCTCGGCGGTGTTGTAGATCGTGCAAGCGAGGTCGCGCCCGTGCCACGGCCACGAGGTCAACCTGAGCGCGGAGCGCTCGGCGACGATCGTCAGGCGCGGCACGAGATTCGAGCGCCGCGCGACACCAACGTTCCGCCTCCTGATCCTCGAGGTCCTGCTCGAGGCGAATCGTCTCGATGAGATATCGTGAGTCGCACGGCGGTTTCGTCATCGCGGGAGCGACGTGATCCACGCGGTCAGCAGGCGCACGCCCGCCGTGTCGACGCACTCTTGCTCGGGGAGCTCGCGGCGGCGCGCGCGAGGGCAGGGATGGCCGCGCTGATGTCCAGGCCACCCGTGCAGGCCGTGTGCAGGCGCACCGCGCCACTGCCACGGACGTCGAGATCGCCGCTGTCGAGATCGCGGATCGCCTTCTGCAGGTCCGCGTCGCCGTCGAGGCTGCTCGCGCCCCGGTAGCCGCCGTCGGTGGGCACGCGTGGACCTTACCTCGCCCGGTCCCGCTGCGATGTCGGCGTTCCGGCGTTCCGGGACGTTGATGATCTGAGCGGATCACATGCTGGTCCGTGTCGCCGGGCGGTCGCCAGCGAAGTCACCATCAGGGAGGGGCGATGGCGGCGAGGATCTCGACTCCACAGGCCGGACAATCGCGGTGTCGCTGCACGACCGCGCCAGCGGAGATCGTCGCTTCAGGCCCAAGGTCTGCTCGGCAACCGAGGCAGAAGAACGACGCTACGGGCGCTCGATCGCGAGCCGGCACGTACGTGAGTTTGTGCTCCAGCTCGGCGAACCACCAGCGACGCTCAGGGTCATAGAAAGCGGTGGCGTCAGCTTCCAGGTCTTCGACATCGTCGCTTGCATCGTGGATCACGAGCCTCGTTCCCTCGCGTAGCTTGATCCCGGCATTCGAGAGGTCTCGCAGCGAGCCCCACGTATCGAGCGGGACCATCGAACGGGTAGGGTCGCGCGGAGATCCCATCAGCCCGTTGAAGTCGGCGTAGATCCGCGGACGCGGACGTACGGCGGG
>JAYVRN010000937.1:0-9408 GCA_043776275.1 Myxococcales bacterium
ACGCAGGAGGATCCGCTGATCGGCCATCGGGACGAACTCCCCGAGAGGGACCGGCGCATCGGTGGAGCGAGACACCATGGCAACCATCGTAGCACCGACAAATTGCAGCGCGCGTGCCACCTGTAACTGCGCGAGGACCGCCAGCCGGCCGTCCGGTTTCGGCCGCAGGCCGGACGCTGTCCGCGTTCCGGCCGGACGCCGCAGACTTGCACGGGAGGTTGCGTCGTCAGGTGCCGAGGATGCCGCGGAGCCGCGCGCCGAGCTTCGAGTGGCGCAGCGCGCCGCGCTTGGCGCCGGTGGTCAGTACCGCCTTCGAGCCGCAGATCGCCACGCCGGTGCGCGCGCGCGTGACGCCGGTGTACAGCAGCTCGCGCGTGACCAGCGGGAGGTCCTCGTGCGGGAGGATCAGCGCGATCGCATCGAGCTCGGAGCCCTGAGACTTGTGCACCGTCAGCGCCCACGACAGCTCGAGCCGATCGCGGAGCGCCTCGATCGCGAACGGCCGGAGCCGTCCGGCGATCCGGAACACGGCGCGGAAGTGATGCCGGTCGAGGCCCTCGTCGGCGCGGACGATGATGCCCTGGTCGCCGTTGAACAGGCCGCGGTGGTAGTCGTTCGCGGTCACCATCACGGGCTCGCCGGGGACGAACTCGGGGCGGCCCCCGACCGAGAGGCGATCGAGTGCGAGATCGTGGAGGTGCGCGTTGAGCGCGACCGAGCCCGTGGGGAGCGCGCGGGTGACCGTGAGCAGGCGCCCACGCTGGAGCAACGCCCACAGCGCCTCGATCTCGGCGGCGTGCGCGGGATCGATCGCGCCATCGCTGAACCGGAAGATCTGCTCGGCGGCGCGCAGCGCGGTGGGGCCACCGAAGTGGTGCCACGTGGTCTCGGCGACCGCGAGGGTGACGTCGTGCGGGCGCTTCGCCTTCGATGGATCGACCCACTCCGCGCCGCGGAACACGAGCGTGCTCGCCGTGCGCGGCGTGGCGCGATCGGAGAGCTTGCCGAGGTCGTCATCGTGGATCGCGCGCGCGAGCTCGTACACTGCGCGACCTGCCTTGTCGTCGAGGTTCATCCGGTAGCTGGTGTGAAGCACGGCCACGCGCGGTGCCACGCCCGGCTCGGCGAGATCCGCGAGGATCTGACCCGCATCGATCGCGGGGAGCTGGTGCGCATCGCCGACCAGGATCAACGGCGAGGTAGCGGGCAGCGCATCGAGCAGCGCGTCCATCAGCTCGAGATCGATCATCGAGGCCTCGTCGATCAACACGGCGCCCGCCGGCAGCGGGCTCTTGGCGTGGTGCGCGAACCGATGGCCGCCATAGCCGAGGAGGCGATGCAGGGTCTGCGCGGCGGGTGGTGCGGCGGCGAGCGCGCGATCGATCTCCGACGGGTCATCGATCGCTGCGAGCTGCTCGCCGATCACCTCCGTGAGGCGGTTCGCGGCCTTGCCGGTGTGCGCCGCGAGCGCCACGTGCTGGATCCCAAGCCGCGCCAGACCGCGCACGATCGCCGCGGCGACCACGGTCTTGCCGGTGCCGGGACCTCCGGTGACCACCGTGAAGCCGCCTGCCAGCGCGAGGCCCACCGCGCGCGCCTGTTCGTCCGAGAGTGGCCGCGCACCCGGGCGCGCGACCAGATCGGCAAGCACCTCGGCGGCCCGCGGATCCACGGTTCGCTGCTGCAGGCGTTCGGCGAGGCGGGTGGCCACGCGCTGCTCGAGCCAGCGCGAACGCTCGGTGTACACGGCGTCGTACTCGACGATCAGCGGCACCCGTGCATCGCCGACGCCGATCACCGAGTTGAAGCGCGGCGTGCCGGTCAGGTTCGCGATCGTCTTCATCACGCGCGTCGCATCGAGCTCGAGCTTGGCCACGCGCGCGATGTCGGTGATCAGGGAGCGCAGCGGGCCCTTCCGGTCACCCTTGTGATCGAGCGGCAGGCAGGTGGAGCCCTGCCGCTGCGCGATCATCAGCGCGAGCACGAGGATCGCGAGCGCCTCGGGCTGCTCCGAGGTCCCGAGCCAGCCCGCATCCGCCGAGACCAGCTCCTCGGCGAGGTAGAGGCCCTCGTCCCCGAGATCGCAGCTGCGCGCCCCGATCCCCAGCCTCCGGAACAGCTCACCGGTCCCGATGCGCTCGAACCGTGCGCGCAGCGTGCCCTGCGGGTGCAGGGGGTGCGTCACGGGCGGCCTCCTGACGTCGGGGCTGCGCCGGGTGCGAGGCCAGGTGCGAGGCCAGGTGCAGGAATGTTGGCGAGCCACGTGGTCCAGACGTCGAGCGTGTCGCCGGCGATCCGCACCGGCACCACCACGTCGTGGCGCACGAACTGGAACAGGAGCCCTGCGAGACGCCGTGTGCCGCGCATGCGCTCCGCGGCGATCGCGTAGAGCCGCGCTTGCACCGCATAGTGCTCCTTCACGCGCAGCGCGGCGGCGCGCGGGAGATCGTCGCCGGCGAGGAGGTCGCTCTTGTAGTCGAGGACCCACAGATCCTCGTCGGTCCAGGCGACCAGCGCATCGATGAAGCCCTTGACCAGGCCGCGCCCCGGCGCGACCGTGGCGCCGGCCGGGAGCGGATAGCTGAACTCCACCTCGCGCGCGAGCCGCGCAGCACTCGCCAGCGAAGGCAGCTGGCTGCCATCGGTCAGCGTGAGGGGCGCCGCCAGCGTGTGATGGATCAGGGCCGCGGCGTGGTCGAGCCGATCGCGCTCGATCCCGCGCGTGCGCATGGCGTCGAACAGCTGCTGGCGGACCGCGGGCTCGCGCATCCAGCTCTCGAGATCGGGCGCGCTGCGCAGCAGTTCGAGGTCGGCGATCTCGAGCACGTCGTGGAGCAGGAGGCCCGAGCTCGCACCCGGCGGCAGCTCGCGGGCTCCGACCTCGCCCGCGGTGTCATCGACATCGAACTCCGAAGGATCGAACGCGAGGACATCGCCGGGCTGGGCAGCGATCGCCGCCGCATCGAGATCGTGGGCGAGCCGCGTGTACGACAGCATGGTCAGGCCGGTGCGGGCGGGCGCGAGCGGCGCGAGCGTCGCGGCCGGCGGTGGGACCGGCGCGACGAAGCCGACGAGGGCATCCGCGGGAGCGTCGGGGAGGGCGTCCGCCCCGAGCGGGACGGCATGCACACCGAACAACACGCGAGGATGCGCGGCCCGGCTCGCGATCGAGGCCGCGAGGCAGAGCTGGATCGGGCGATAGGAGGCCGCGTCTTTGAGCGTGTCGGATGAATAGAGCGGGAGGTAGAGCCGCAGCTGGGCGCGGGTCAGCGCGACGTACGCGAGGCGTTGATCCTCGGCCGCGGCGGCGGCGGCGAGCAGGACCTTGGTCGCCGGATCGGGGGCGCCGATCACCAGCGCGCGCCCCGTGGCATCGCGCAGCGTGTGGACGCGCGAGCCCGGCGGCCCCGAGGTCCCACCATAGAGGAACACGTAGGGCGCCTCGAGCCCCTTGGCCTTGTGGATCGTGAGGATCCGCACCGCCTCGAGATCAGTCTCGGCGCGCTGGACGTCGCGCTCGTCGGGCTGGCTGGTGTCGTCATCGATCCAGCGGCGCAGCTGCGCCACCAGCTCGTGGAGATCGCAGCGTGAGCGCGCCACCTCGGCGAGCAGGAGCTCGATCAGGTGCCAGGTGTTCGTGATCGCTCGCTCACCGCCACCGAGCACCAGCGCGCGCTCGGCGAACCGGCTGTCCTCCACCACGCGGCGGAACAGCGTCTCGTACGCGCGACGGGACGCGAGCTGCGCCCAATCGAACAGCTGCGCGATCTGCGGGTGGTGATCCGGACCATCGACCACGCGCACGAGATCTCCCCACGGCACATCGAAGAACCGCGTCCGCAGTGCGCGCAGGCGCTCCGACCGATCGCGCGGTGCCGCGATCGCCGCGAGCACGGCAGCGAGCTCCGCGGCCTCGCGCGTGCGGAACAGCTTCTCGGGCTCGACGAGGGCGCACGGCAGCCCGCGCTCGCGCAACGCCGAGGCGATCTCTGACGAGTCCTTGTTCGAGCGCGTCAGCACCATCACGTGCCCGAGCGAGAACGCCTGCGGTGCGCCGCGCAGGGTCCAGCCCGGCGGCTCCCTGCGCAGGCGCTCGATCTCCTCGCCGATCGCGGTGCCGATCGCGACCTTGCGCTCGTCCGAGCTGCCCTTGCCCCCGAGCGCGATCGCCGTGATCGGGGCGTGCGCTGCCTGCGCGCCGTCATCCATCACGACATCACCGCTCGCCGTGACCGGCTCGTCGTAGGTGATGCCGTGCACGGGATCCAACAACGGGAGCCCGAGGTTCCCGCCGAGGAGGTGGTTGAGCGCGGCGACGAGCTGATCCGTGGAGCGCCGGTTGACGCGCAGAGACACGCGCGTGGCGCCCGCGCGCAGCATCTCCTCGCGCGCCTTCACGTACGTCTGCACGTCCGCACCGCGGAACCCGTAGATCGCCTGCTTCGGATCGCCGACGATCGTCAGGCCCTTGGCCTCGGCGTGCATCCACACCGCGCGGAAGATCTGCCACTGCACGTCATCGGTGTCCTGGAACTCGTCGATCATTGCCCACGGCATCCGCCCGCGGAGGCGCGCGGCGAGCTCGGGGCCGCGACGTTCGTCGCGCAGCGCCTCCCACACGAGCTCGAGCATGTCGTCGTAGTCGAACTGGCCGTGCTCGGCCTTGTCGGTGCCGATCCTCGCCATGATCTGCGGCAGCAGCTCGGCGGCGAGCGCCTCGTCGAGCGTGGCGGTCTGCAGCACCGCGCGCAGGGCCGCGTGGACGTCGGTCGCGCCGATCGTGGCGGCGCCGATCGTCTCGAACTTCTCGTGCAGCTTCTCGAGTGGCTCGCGCAGCCGATCGAGCATCGCGAGCAGCTCCGGCGTCGAGTCCTCGGGGGTCTGCGCATCGAGCTCGTCGCCGATCTGCGAGAGCCAGTTGGTGACGTGCTTTCGGTGGCCGCCGTGCTTGATCGGCGCGCTCACCGCGGCGCGCTTGGCCGCGGTGCCGAGGTACTCGAACAAGCCCGTGGCCGCGGCCCGGGCCTGTGCGGGCTGGATCTGGCGGCGAAGCGGCGCATCCACGCGCGCACAGCTGAGCAGCAGCTTGCGCAGATCATCGACGGTGCGCCCGGTCTGCAGATACGCGGAGAGCAGCTCGCGATCGGGAGCGATGCGCGCGAACCGCTCGCGGAGGAGCACGCCGAACGCCGCATCGAACGCGACCTCGTCGGCGACCTGGGTCTGATCGAACAGCCGGCGCGCCGCGAACGCGTCCTCGATCAGCACGCGATGACAGAACCCGTGGATCGTGAAGATCGGTGCGTGATCGAACGCGGTCACCGCGGCGCGCAGCCGGCGCTTCGCCGCATCATCCAGCTCCCAGAACGGCTCGCCGGGGCGGTCGGCATCGGTGTCCGCGCGCGACAGGCGATCCAGCAGATCGCGGATCCGCATCCGGAGCTCCGCGACCGCCTTCTCGGTGAACGTCACGAGCAACAGCTGCCCGAGCTCGGCGCCCGCGAGGATCTGGTCCACCACCCGGTGCTCGAGGAAGTAGGTCTTGCCCGTGCCCGCGGAGGCCTCCACCACGACGAGCCGGTCCGTGGCGGGTGGCAGGGACGCGGGCCTCGGAACGCGGGTCATGGTGCCCCCACCGTGAAGCCGTGATCGCCGTCCATCCGCTCCACCAGTGGCTGCAGGCGGCGGACGGCCAGCTCGGCGGGGTGGGCGTGGGTGGCGAGGCCATCGGGCCGCTCGATCGGTCCGAACCCGAGCCCGCGCTGTGGATCGTAGTAGCGCTTCCACGCGGACTTGCTCCCCGAGAGCGCGCTGACCAGCGAATCGAACGGCAGCAGGTAGCCGTGCGGCTCGTCGACCATCTCCCGGATCAGGCCGGCGAGGTATCCGCTCGCCTCGGCCTGCTTCCACGGCGCGTGCTGGACCTCGACGACCTTGCCCTTCGCATCGACGAGCTTGTGCGCATGGCCGTGATTGGCGAGGCCCGCCGCGGCGAGCACGAGGTGATCGAACGCGCCGCGCAGGTGGTATCGCGACTTGTTCTCCACCGCTGAAGGCAGCGCGATCACCGACGCGTACGTGGCCCCGACCTTGATCAGCAGCTCGGTCTGCCCGGTGAGGCGAACGCTGCGGCCACCCGGGAGCTCGATCGCGAGGGCGGGCAGCAGCTCCGCCCCACCCATCGACGCACGCCCGAAGCCAAATCGCGTCACCGCACCGGTGGGGATCAGGCCCACGCCGGCGCGCCAGGTGGTGAGCGCCGCGAGATCCACGGCGCGCGCGGCCTCGGCGAACACGCCCACAGGGAACTGTCCGCGCAGCGTGGCCTCGGCGACGGCGGCATCGTAGACGGCCTCGAGCGCACGGCCGGGCTCGCGCAGGTGCGTGGCGAACACCTCGCGGAGCAGGGTGGCCCGATCGGGACGGTCGAGGTGGAACGGCTCGTCACTGTGCTCGGCGCTCGCTTCATCCGGCAGCTCGTCGAGGCCGAGCACCGCCTGCGCCCAGGCTTGCACCGGATGTTCGAGGAACCCGCGGAGGTTCGCGATCGTGAGCCCCCGCGTGCCCGCCGCGGCCACGACCTGGGCAGGCGCCTCCACGATCCCGAGGGCCGCGCGCAGCGGCGCCTGCGCCGGGTGTGAGAGCAGCGCGAACAGCCCCTCCTCGTCGGGGATCGTGTGGCCACCGGCGCGGAGGTGGGTGCGGACGGCATCGCGAACCTCGCACGCCCAGCGCTCGCGCGCGATCGCGGGGACCACGCCCGGCGACGCGCCACCGAACCGGTGAAGCGGCTCGCGCTGCGTGATCCGGGCGAGCGCCTCGCGGCTGCTCCCCGCGCCGACGTACGGTGCGAGCGCATCGGCGAGCTCGAGCACCACCGACGACGGGCCGAGCGCCTGGCCGCTCTTGGCCTCGACCGCGACGTACGACAGGTACAGGGCCTGCCGCGTGCCGAGCAGCACCTCGAGGAACGCGGCGCGATCGCGGTCGCGCGGCGAGACATCGCCGGGGCGTGCCTCGCGACGCAGATCGAGCGGGCTCGGTTGATCTCCCGCGGGGAACGCGCCCTCGTCGAGCCCGGCCACGAACCCGATCTCGAACGGCAGCGCGTGCATCGACGAGATCGGCGCGATCATCACGCCTGCCGCGAGGGGCTCGCCGCGGTTCGCGCGCGCGGTCTCGAGCTGGCGGGCGGCGTGCTCGCGCGCTTCGCGGAACCCGATCGCGCGACCATCGAGATCGAGGTGCGCGAGGCCCGCGAGCATCGCGCGTACCCGCTCGAGATCGCGGGTGGCGTCGGTGTCGCGTGGCGCGAGGTAGATATCGACCAGGCCCGCGAACAGATCCGCCCACTCGGTCAGCGTGGCCTCGCGGCGCGCCAGCCAGGCCGCATCATCTGACAGCGAGCGTACGAGCAGCGCATAGGTGGCGGCGCTCGCCTGCTGATCGGGGCGCAGCTCCTCGGGCGCCAGCTCGAGGCGTGCGATCTTCGCGGCCCCTCGCTCCGCGCGCTCGCCCACCATGAACGCGCCGAGCGCGAGGCGGCGCACGCCCTGATCCCAGTGGAACTGCCCGGGGAACTCCTCGAGATACGTGCCCTTGTGGGCCTCCGCGTCGGCGCCGTGCGCGATGCCGAGCCGCTCGGTCCAGCGCACCCAGTCCGCCCCATCGACGTGTGGATAGCCGGCGAGCACCGCGGGGTGCGTCAGCACGCGGAGCAGATCCTTGCGCGCCATCCCCGAGGTTGGCAGCTCGAGGAGCGCGAGCATCGCCTCGGCGATCCGCCCGCGATCGTCGATCGGTGCATCGACGAGGTGACACGGCACGCCCACCGCCTCGAACGCGGCAGGGGCCTGCGCGAGATAGCGATCCGCATCCCCCGCGATCCACACCGCGATCTGGTGCGCAGACAGCGTGGGATCGGCATCGAGGCGGCGGCGGACCTCGGCGGCGATCGCCTCGATCTCCCGGCGCGGGTTCGGGCACGCGAGCACGGTCACGCCTGCGGTGAGTCCGCCGGTAACGCCTCTCGTGAGTCCCTCGGTCACGCCCGTCGTGACCTCGGTAGCATTCGTCAGGTCCACCGACGGCGCCGCGCGGATCTGCACGTCCGCCAGCAGCCGGTCGCGCGCCGACGCACCGTCGCTGTCGACGAACCGATCCTCGAGATCTCCGCCGGTGCGCTCGACCAGCGCGCTCAGCGTGTCGCGCACCGGCTTGCCCCACAGCACGAGCGGCAGCGGATCGCCCGTGCCCTCTGCCGCGCGTCGGCTCGCCACGTCGTCCCACAGCTCGCGGCACGGATCGATCAGGTAGACGGTGACGTCCGTGGTTTGCGCGAGATCGGTGAGCGCCTCGAGCTGCGCGCGCTGCAAGAACGGCATCCCGAACACCGCCAGCGGCCCCGCGATCTGCGGCGGGGCGAGGTGCATGCGACGGCGCGCCCACGGCAGCATCGGCACCAGCGCCCGGTGACGATCGGGCGCCGCTCTCGCGAGGCGAGCGAACGCGCCGGCCACGAGCTTGGCCTGCCAGCGCGCCGTGGGATCGCCCTCGAGCTCGCTCGGCACGTTGCCGGTGAGCAGCGCGGGCATCCAGTCCGGGCGCGTGGCCGCATAGCCCCAGGTCAGGCGCGCGAGGTGATGCGCGAGCTGCACGCGGCGCGGACCGGCGCGATCACCACCATCGGGCGCCTCGTCGAGGTACGCCGCCACGAGCGGGAGCCCGCGGACCACGTCGCCATCGGACAGCACGCTCGCGAGCACGGCGGCGAGCTGCGCTTGATCGATCGCCTCGAGGCCTGCCACTGGAGCCGACCAGGTGTGCTCCACGAACCGATCGAACGTGACCAGCTCGAGGCCCGCCGCGATCCCCCGCGCGAACGCGAGCTCGCGCATCAGCCAGCGCTTCACGAGGTGTCCACCGACGACGATCGTCGACGGCGCGAACGGATCAGCCGGAGGTAACGCCTCCAGCAGCGCCGCGAGCAAGGCCTCGGCGCGGTTGCTATGGACCGCACGCAGCATCGGACCTACGCGGGCGCCACCGCGACCCACAACGCCGCGGGCACCACCTCGAAGCGCGCGGGCAACCGACCGGGGTTCTCGCCATCGACGTCGAGCTCGATCACCGCCCCGGGCTCGATCCCCTCGGCCTCGACGACCTTCGCGCGACGGACACTGACCTTGTCCATCGACAGGTGATCACCCTGATAGATCTTGCGGCTCATCTTCAGCACCTCGCCCATCCCGAGGTCCCCGATCGACACCACCTCGAACGTCCCGTCATCGATCTCCGCTGCGGGCGCGATCTTCATCCCGCCGCCGAAGAACTTGCCGTTCGCGATCGCCACCGTGTTGATCGAGAGCTCCGCGCGATCCTTGCCATCGAACACGAGCTGCACGCGCT
>JAYVRN010000938.1:0-2812 GCA_043776275.1 Myxococcales bacterium
CCGAGACGGGACTTGCACCCGCTGGATCATCACAGCATGAAGCCGGGTTCCCGTCGTCTCCGACAACGAGGCGTCCGTCTTCGTCACGACGCACCATGGTGTCATTGTAACACTATCGCGCTGGGCCGCAAGCGGGTACCGTGGCGTCATGTCCCTGCGGTTCCTGTACTGCCACGGCTTCGCCTCCGGCCCCCAGTCCACCAAGGGGGTCGCGTTCGCCAACCACTTCGCATCGCAGGGCGTCACCGTCGATCGCCTGAACCTCCGGGTGCCGTCGTTCGAGCACCTGCGGCTGTCCGCGATGATCGAGACCGCACGCGCCGCGATCGGTGGGCCAGACGATCGCGCCGTGATGGTGGGCAGCTCGCTCGGCGGGTTGACCACCGCTCGCGCCGCCGAGCGCGATCCTCGCGTGATCGCGGTGATGCTCCTCGCGCCCGCGTTCCAGCTGATCCCGCGCTGGCAGCACCAGCTCGGCCCCGCGTGGGACGAGTGGCAGCGCACCGGCTGGCGCGAGGTCGCGGACTACACGACGAACGCCCCCGCGCGCCTCGATTTCGGCTTCACCAAAGACGTCGCGGCCGTCGACGTCGGGTTCCCCGAGCTGACGATCCCGACGTTGATCTGTCACGGCATCCACGATGACGCGGTCCCCGTGGATCATTCGCGCCGGTTCGCGGCCGGGCGCCTCAATGTCCGCCTGATCGAGCTCGATGACGATCACGAGCTCGGAGCGTCGCTACCGCGCTTGCTCGCCGAGGCCGATGCGTTCCTCGGCCCGTTCCTGCGCTGACCTTCCCTGGCGAGCGCGTCCAGTCAGGGCAGCTGCTCGGTCCCCGTCGCTGCGATCCGGAACGGCAGCCGGGCCGGCAGGGTCGCCGCCGTGTAGCCGAGCGTCGAGGCGACGATGTCCCGCGCGCCCGCCTCGTCGAAGCCACCGGACCGCGCCACCAGCTGGACGACCTCCTCGGTCGACAGCTCGCCGGAGATCGAGAGCCGGCGATCGAAGAGGCCCGCGCCTTCGTCGACGGTGAACACGGCACCGAACACGGTGATCGCGCCGACGGTCTTGAGGTTCAACGACAGATCGGAGGCCACGGTGCTCGCGCCCACCCGCGCTCGGCGCTGCACGCTGCCGAGCTCCGCCGGCGGCTGCTGATCGAGCTGACCGAGTGCGAGGAAGTCGCCGGCCGCGTCGGTCCCGAGGCCGATCTCGAACCCCGGGAGCAGCCCCTCGAGGATCGACGCGCCGCGGGGCTCGGTGATCGCGAGAGAGCCCTTCGCGAACGCGAATAGCCGACCCACGATCGCGACGCGATCCGGGTGGCTGACCGCGCCCACCGAGTGCAGCGCATCGAGGCGCCAGTCATAGACGCCCTGCGCGAGGTAGGTGTGCGGAGACAGCACCGTGGCGGTCTCGCCATCGCCCCACACCACGGTCAGCTCGGAGACAGCGGTCGCGAGCAGCTGCACGTCGAGCGCGGTCCCGTCGAGCAGCAGCCGATCGTTGACCTTGACCACGTCGAACCCGAACATCGCGGAGGTCTGCGCGTCGGGTCGAGTCCAGTAGAACATCCGGTGGGTGCGCGAGAGATACCGGTACGGATAGATCGTGGCGTTGGGGATGGCCGTGGACGTGCCCGGCTCGTCGCCGGCGATCGAGAGGGCGAGTGGATAGCGATAGGCGGCCTCGCGCGCCGTGACGATCGCGCGCGCGGCGGCGGTGATCGCCTCGACGTCCGCCACCCGATCTCCCGCCGCATCGACGCCAGCGAAGTCGCGGACGGCGATCGCGGTGCGCAGCGCGAGCGCGGTGGCGTACGTGGCGTGCGCGTGCTCCGCGCGGAGGCCCGTGATCCGGAGGCCATCGGCGAGCTCGCGAACCCACGAGGCGTGCACGTCGGACTGTGCGGTGACCAGCGCGTCGGCGCGATCGGCCCAGCCGCGATACTGCGCGGCCATCGGCACCAGCGGCTCGAGGCTGCGCGCGCGGAACGTGGCGGCTCGGGTCTCGTCCCAGCCGAGCACCGCGCTCGGTGCGGGTGGCAGCGGATGGAAGTGAACGCCCGCCAGCTCGGCGGTCTCGGTGCTGTCATCGGAGCCCACGAGCATGGCGAGCAGATCCGGATCTCGCATCGGCTGCACCTGCGCGCGGCCAACTTCCTCGAGGAGGGCCGCCAGCTCCGCGCTTCCTGTGAACGCGCTCGCCACGTGCTCGAGGCAGCCGACCCAACCCTCGTCGAGGCTCCACGTCATCCGCGCGGTGCAATAGTCGACGAGCCAGTAGCCCCACTCCTGCCCGCTCGAGAACGCCTTGTGGCCGACCACGCCGTGCGTTGCGTGCTGCTGCCCCACCACGTACGGCGCGAGGAGCCGCAGATCGTGATCGCGCGCCTCGAGGCTTACCGGCGCCAGGAACAGCGGCACCGGCAGATCGA
Source organism: Myxococcales bacterium (assembly GCA_043776275.1). Lineage (GTDB taxonomy): Bacteria > Myxococcota_A > Polyangia > Haliangiales > Haliangiaceae > JABFXX01. The sequence goes on from JAYVRN010000938.1 coordinate 2,439, forward strand.
ACGTCAGCCACCACGAGGACTCCGGGTAGTAGATGATCGGACGCACCGCCTGCTCCGCGAGGATCCAGTCCCGCAGCCCGTGAAAGTCCTGGTTGCCGTAGACCGGCGCCGCTCGATCCAGATCGTAGAACATCAACGTGTGGACCTCGACGCCGAGCTCGCGAGGCGCGAACTGCGGCAGATCGAAGAACCGGACGCCGAACTGCGGTCCAGGCGGCTCGGCAGTGCCATGGTTGATCGTGCGGACGTCGACGCCGGGCCAGCGGTCGTGGATGTACGTGGTGACGAACGTCAACCGATCGATCGTGGCCTGCTCGGGCGCCACCGTGAACTCGCTCGGGTTGAACAGCACGATGAAGATCGTCACCGGGGGC
>JAYVRN010000939.1:0-2809 GCA_043776275.1 Myxococcales bacterium
CGCGGCTGGAACAGCATCACGCCGATGCACCTCGATCTGACCGATCGGGGCCGGATCGCGGCACCGCCGTGGACGCTCGAAGGCTTTCGCGTGGTGGTAGGCTCCGCGGGATGAAACGGGTGATCGCGGTCCTGCTGGTGACCATCGTCGCGTGCGCATGCCCCAGCAAGGCGACCAAGACCGGTGGCGGCAGTGGGAGTGGAACCGCCGGATCGGGTTCGGCCGTGTCCGCGCCCGTTGGGGGCTGCGACGGTGCCCGCGCCAAGGTCGAGCAGCTCTATCGCGCCGAGGCCCAGGCCAAGGAGCCCAAACGCGTCGAGGAGGCCGTGGCCGACAACACCGCGATGGTGCTCGCCGAGTGCGCGAAGGATCCCGCGAAGGGCGCGGTGTGCATCGCGAGCGCCCCCACGCTCGCGGATCTCGAGGCCAACTGCATGCCGAAGCTCGACGACGAAGGTACCGAAGGCGACGCTCTCAAGCACTGATCGCGCTCCGCAACCCACGACCCGAGGACGTGTCCCCATGGTGATGAGGAGCTTTGCTGGAATCGTCGTGATCGCGATGCTCGCTGCCTGCGGCGGTAAGCAGACCCCGAAGGGCGGAGGCGGGGACGGAAGCAGTGACCCCAAGGGGGTGGTGCAGGACACCCGCACGCTGATCGAGAAGCGCCGTGACGTCTCGTGTGACGAGCTCGCGCCGCGCCTCACACAGTGCGCGGTCGACGAGGCCAAGCTGGACGCCGCGGCCGGCAAGATCAGCAAGGCCGAGCTCGAGAAGGACACCGCCCCGGACATCCTCCGCAAGAACACGGACGAGGCGAAGAAGGCGTGCAAGGTGCCGATGTCGTCGAGGCAGGTCCGCGTCCTCGAGGTCTGCCTCAAGGCCGAGACCGAGTGCGCGCCGCTTCAGGATTGCCTCGGGCACCTCAACGACGGCGCCAAGTAGCGGCCTCGTCGGGCCTGGCGCTCAGCCGCTGTCGCTGTCGCGGCTGCGGCGCTTCGGGTCTTCTTCTTCGACGCGGATCATCAAGTGGATCTCGGTGCCCGGCAGGGGCAGGGGGCAGAACCACAGCGTGAGCTCGAGCGCGGGCTTGTTGTCACCGCGGAACACGCGAGCGCGGCGCTCGCACGGCTTGCCGTCGACGTGGGCGGAGCGGAGCGCGCGCATCAGGCCTGGCACCACACCGTTCAGCGTGGTCTCGGAGACGTTGAGCCCATCCACGCCTTCGTCCTGACCGAGCAGACGGCAGAACGCTTTGTTGGAGAACTCGATGCGGCCCTCGATCGAGATCAGCGCCTGCGGGACGCGCGAACGATCGAACGCGGCGATCACGGTGGCCTCGCGCGGACTCTCCGGCTTGATCGTCCCGCTCGCACGGCGGCGGCGCCCCATGTCGAGCATGTCCATCACCGTGTTGAGCTCGTAGCGGAACGCGGCGGCCGAGCCGTGGCGATGCGCCGGGTCCTTGGCCATCGCGCGCAGCACCAGGGCCTCGAGGGCCTCGTCGATGTCCTCACCACGACGGAGCGAGGGCGACTGCGGCGGCTGGTTGATGTGCGCCATCAGGATCTCGACCACGTTGCCATCGAACGGCAGCGATCCCGAGAGCATCAGGTACGCGAGGACGCCGAGCGCATAGACATCCGCCGCGACGCTGGGCGGCCCACCAGCGGCGCGCTCGGGGGCCAGGTAGTGGGGGCTGCCGTTGACCTCCTCTTCATCCTCGCCGCCGGGCCGGCGCGCGAGGCCGAAATCGAGGAGCCGTGCCACCCGGCGCCGGCGCGCACCGCTACTCGCGCTGTCGGTCTCGCCCGTCAGCATGATGTTGTCGGCCTTGACGTCACCGTGGACGATGCCGCGTCGATGGATGTGATCGAGGGCATCGGCGATCTGGCCGAGGATGTCGCACGCGCGGCGCGGCGACCACGGGGCCGAGCCCTCGTTGAACAGCGGCTCGCCCTCGACGAGTTCCATCACCATGTACGCGCCGAACTGCGAGTCCTCGCCGAAGTCGACGACGGACACGATGTTCGGGTGCGAGATCTCGCTCGCGAGCTTCGCCTCCTCGTTGAACCGCGCACGCGCCGCCGAATCCAGCGCGAACGCGGGCGAGATGATCTTCAGCGCGAACGCTTTTCCGAGCTGCAGGTGACGAGCGCGATACACCTGGCCCATCCCGCCCTCGCCCAGACGACCGTCCAGCGCGTAACGCCCTCCAACCGTGGCGTTATCCCCCATACGCTCGATACTAGAGCAGACGAGCGGGGCCCCACCAAACCCCCGAAGATAGTTTCGGACATTGCCGGATCGGTCGGACCGGTGGGCCAAGCGGTGCGGACTACCGGTAGCTGGTCCACATCTGGTTCATGCGTGTGTCCTGGCCCGCGCTGAACGTGTCCATGCAGGAGTCGTCCGTGTAGTCCATGAAGTTCCGGATCGGATCGACGCCTGGATACCTGGTGCCGGTGCAGGTATCGCGGTTGACGGGACAGCCAAACGCCGCCGACTTCTCGGCCGGCGTGTCGGAGACGCCATCGTTGGACTTCGAGCAGCCGCCCTGGACCGTGTGGTAGAGGCCCATCCAGTGGCCGACCTCGTGCGTCGCGGTATCGCCGAGGTTGTACGGCACCGCGCTGCCGCCGGGTAGCGACGAGAACAGGATCACCACGCCGTCGAGCTTGGGCTGGCTCGTGTAGCTCGAGGGGAACGTTGCCCAGCCGAGCAGGCCGCCGCCCATGTTGTTGGTGTAGAAGTTCAGCGCGTTCGATCCGCCCTTGCGAAGGGCGGTCTTCATCGCGGTCTCCGAGGC
>JAYVRN010000940.1:0-9389 GCA_043776275.1 Myxococcales bacterium
ACGTTGAGCTTGCCCACGGGCGCGCCCTTCAGCGTGGCCTTGATCGCGTGGGTCTCACCGGCGATCACCTCGACCTCTTCCTTGTACTCGTCGTAGCCCTCGGTGCTGATCCAGAACGTGTGCTTGCCGGGCTTGATGTTCTGCGACAGCGGCGTCTTGCCGATGGCGCCGATCGCCTTGTCATCGATGAAGATCTCCGCGCCTGGGACGTTCGAGCTGATCTCGACCCAGCCGAGGTAGTCCTCCTGCGCCATCACGGCGGTGAGCAGGAGCAGCTTGCTCGGATCGGCGGAGATCGTCTTCTCGACGATCTTGTAGCCGCGCTTCTCGATGATGATCTTGTGCTCGCCTTCGAGCGATCCGGACCACGGCGTGGTCGCGAACGAGCCCTTGCGCTTGTCGTCGATGTAGATCGTCGAGTTCGCCGGATCACTCTCGATGATGACGAGGCCGCGGACCTTGACGTCACCGAGCTGCTGGACCTCGGCCGAGGGTGCGACCGGCGGTGCCGCACTACCCGAGCCGGGACCGACCTGCGGGGTGTCCTTGAGGCGCTTGATCTCGGCCTCGAGCACGCCGATCGCCTTCTCGACCTTTGCCTTGTCCGACGCCTGCGGATCCTCGGCGAGGTATTTCTTGTAGTACTCGACGGCCTTCCCGTACGACGCACTATCTGACGCCAGCTTCCCCTTCATGTGGAACGCTGCGCCCACGTTGTAGAGGAACTGCGGGAACGGCCGGGCCGCATAGGCGTCCTGGAACCCCTGCGCAGCCTCGTCGTACTTGCCTTGCAGGTACAGGACCTGCGCGCTGTCGAAGGCCGACTGGGCCTTCTTCAGCGCATCGGCGTTCTGCGCGTGCGCAGGCGCGTGCCCGATCATCAAGATCGCGGCACAGATCCCAGCCCAAACCACGAACACTACACGTGATTTCATTAGTCTCTCCCCGAGGGCAAAAATCATATCACGTGGCGACGAAAGACACGTTCTTGGCGGCGGGCTCGCGTGTCGTACGGCACGCATTCGCCGGGGCTTCCTCGTCGGCATAACCGATGACGAGGCCAAACAGGACCACGTCGTTCTCGCCGATCGGCAGGCGGGAGCGCAAGGGCTCGGGGTACGCGGCGATCGAGGCCATCGCGCAGGTATCGAGCCCCAGCATCGGGGCGGCGGTCAGCACGTAGCCGAGCCACACACCGACGTCGACGTACGCATACGGACCGAGACGCCGGTCACACGAGATCACGGCGAGGTGAGGAGCATCGAACAGCGCGTAGTTGCGAAGCCAGGCGTCATAGCGGCCCGCCTTGTCCTCGCGTGCCACGCCCATCGCGCGATAGAGCGCGGCGCCGCAGGCGATCCGGTGCTCCTTGTACGGAGACGGATAGTCGAGAGGGAAGCCGATCTCGGGGTGCGGAAGGCCTCCTCGGGCCGCGGCCTGAAGTGCGGTCGCCAGCTCCTGGGTCACCGGCGGCTCGGTGATCGCGATCCGCCAGGGCTGCACGTTGCACCAGCTCGGGGCGTGCTGCGCGGCCTCGAACAGCCGCTCGAGCGTGGCGTGCGGGACCGGGTCCGGGCGGTATCCGCGCTTGCTCCGACGCTCGGCCCAGATCGCCTCGACGGCGCCGAACGGATCGACGGGGCCGCTCACTTGGGCCGCACCAGCGTCTTGAACCGGTAGATGCCGGTGGTGTGACCGTCGGAGAAGTGGATGCCCACCCCGTAGTTTCCGACGAGGTGCATGTCCTTGACCGTGATGTCGGCGGGCACGGTGGTGGGATCGAGCAGGCGCTCTCCAGTGGCCTCGGACTGGCAGTTCGCGCACGTGCAGCGGAGCCGGAGCTCGCGGGTGCCCCAGAGATCTTCGCCGCCGTCCTCCCAGACGAAGCGGACCTCCGGCTTGCCGAGACCGATGATCTCGAGGGGCATGGGCATGGGGCGAGTCTTAGCAGGCTCGACGCTCCGGTACACGAGGCCCAGACAGTTACCCGGCGAGCTCCAGCCTCGTCAGAGGATCTGGGCCAGGCTCTCGAGCGCGATCCGCCGCAGCTTGAGGTACCGCCCGTCGTCGACCGCAGCTCGGGTGGCCCACGCCACGATCGCCGCACCGTCGCTGGCGAACTCCGCGCCGAAGGTCGTTGGCCAGTGGTCGTGCCAGGCGAACAGCCACGCTGCCAGCGCCTCTGCATCGCGGCCGCTGGGCGCCGAGGCGATCGCAGCCCGGCTCGCGGTCGCCAGCTCGGCAGCCGATCGCCGAGTCCCCGACGCGGCGATCGCGAGAGGGAGGCCCCCGTCGCGAAGGATTTGCCATGCGTCGGACACCTGCCTAACGTTAGCACCGAGATGCCTCCCCACCGCTTTGATCGCGCTCGCATCCAGGCGCTGCTCGAGCTGGCGGGCGAACGTCTCACGGGGGACTGGCTACTGATCGGCGGTGGAGCCGCCGCGGCGTGGTTCGCCCCATCGCGGACGACGGAGGACGTCGACATGATCGGTCTGGCCGGCAGCCAGGAGGAGCGGTTCGCACTGATGCAGCTCGCCGCCGATGCCGCGATCCCGATCGAGGCGGTGAACTCGGCCGCGGACTTCTTCGTCAGGCGCGTGGCGGGCTGGCGCGACGAGCTGGTGGTGCTGCATCGGGGTCCTGCAGCGACGATCTATCGACCGACCGCCACGCTGTTCCTGTTGCTGAAGATCAATCGCCTGAGTGAGGTGGATCTCGACGACTGCCTCGCACTGGTCGACCACTGCCGAGCCACCGGCGAGGACGTCGACCGCAGCCGGATCGCCGCCGCGCTCGACGCTGCTGCTCCGACCGAGGACACCGAACTCCACGCTCGTCGGGTGCGGCTCGCGGCCGTCCTCACGATCGAGACCTGAGGAAGCCCACGAGGAAGCGTGCTATGAGGGGCACCGCCGTGCCTCCCGCTCGTCCGCGCCAGCGCCGCTCGCTCTCGATGCCTCGAGCGCAGGGGAAGATCTTCGCGGATGGTCCGCGCGCGCTCGCCGAGGCCCTCGTCGCGGCGCTCAAGGCGCCGGCCGAGCACCACGACGTCGCCGAGACCCTGACCCACGGGTTCCACTCGTATCCGGCGCGCCTCCACCCGGCCACCGCGCGCGTGCTGGCCGAGCTGCTCGCCGATAACGCTCCCAAGGGTGCCGTGCTCGTCGATCCGTTCTGCGGCTCGGGGACCACCCTCGTCGAGGCCCGCGCGGCGGGGCTGCGCGCCGTCGGGACCGATCTCAACCCGCTCGCGGTCCTGGTGGCCCGCGCGAAGACCTGGACCGTCCCGGTGCGCAAGCGCAACGAGATGCGGGACCTCGGCCACGAGATCGCGAGCCAGGCGCTGGCCGCCGGCAAGGCCGCGCGTCGCTCGGGGGCCGAGCCTGCACCGCAGCGCAAGCCGAAGGGCTTCGATCCGAACGCCCGCAACCGCCGCCTCGCCTCGTGGTTCGCGCCGCATGTGCGCCGCGAGCTCGAGATGATCGCGATGTCGATCGACGAGCACCGCGAGGACGATGCGCAGATCGCGGATGTCCTCACCGCATGCCTGTCGGCGATCCTCTACAAGGTCAGCTCGCGCGCCTCGGATACCGACACGACATGGGTCCCGAAGAACGTCCCGCGGGGGGCGGCGTCGCGGCACTTCGTGCAGCGGGTCGAGCTGCTCCACGCCGGGCTCGCCGACCTCGGCCGCAGTGGTGGTCCGCCCGATGTCTTCGAGCACGATGCGCGCCGGCTCCACGAGGTGGTCCCGGATGGCTCCGCCGGGGCCGTCCTGACCTCGCCGCCGTACGCCGGCACCTACGACTACGCCGAGCACCAGCGGTTGCGGCTGGACTTCCTCGGGTTGCCGCACCGCGGCCTCGATGAGGGTGAGATCGGCTCACGCCGCAGCTTCGACGCGGCGGGCCCGGTCGCGGAGCGGGCGTGGCTCGATGCCCTCACCAACTCGCTGCGCTCGATCGGCCGGGCTCTCGCCCCCGGAGCCTATGGCGCGATGGTGATCGGTGACTCGTGGGCGGGCGGCCGGGCGATGTACGCCCTCGACGATGTCCGCAGCTCGCTCGACGACCAGCTCGGCGTGGCGGCCTGGGCCTCGCAGCTCCGTCCGATGCTCGGCACCGGCGAGCGCCGCGCCTTCGAGGGCCGCGCCAAGGCCGAGCACGTGATCTTGTTACAGCGCCGCTGAGGGAGCTCAGCGCACTTCGATCGAGACAGTCGGCTCGAACGCAGGCGATACAAGAGCTGTTCCCACGACCGGCGTACGTCCGGTCGGCACGTAGATCTGGAGGAACCCGGTGCTCCCACCGCCGCCGCCAGCTGTCGCCGCCCCAGCTGAGGGCTTCGTGCCTGCGCTCGGTAGCGCGTTGACTCGACCACCCACTCCGCCCTGTCCACTTCCGGTTTGGGCAGGCCCGCCCAGTGCGGACGTTGTCGCAGATCGAGATCCATCCTGGCCAGCTTGACCCTCGGTGTTGGTGGATTGCATACCCGCGCCGCCGCCTCCTCCATTTGCGTAGACCTCACCACTGATCCGAACGCCGAGGCTCTGAATGACCACATAGCCCCCGGCGCCACCACCCATCCCGGCGACCGGGCTTCCCAGGAACAAGAACCCTTGATGCCCCCCCACCGCCCGCGTCGATCAACCCCGACACGTCGACGGTGCCATGGCACGACACGAGGGTAACGCCCCCTCCGCCGCCACCGCTTTTCACCCCGTTCACAGTGTCTCCGCTCTGCGGACCGCCCTGAATGACTGCAAGCGTCGCCGGGTTGATGCCCAAGATGCCGCCTGCTCCTCCGCCGCCATCCGCGGTGGGACTTCCACCAGGGGCTCCGGCGGTGTGGAATCCAGCGCCTCCACCACCAGCACTTTGAAAGACCGAGGCGCCAGAGAGTGTCGCTCCTCCGCCGGGACCATTCGTGTTCGCGTCAGCGCTCACATCAAGCATTCCCGCGATGCTTAGGTCGCGATCCGCGATCATCGCCAGTACACGGTTTCCTGTCACCTTCAGACCGAAGCCACTGGCGATGGAAATCGTGCCGTAGTGGACGACACAGATGCTCGGTGCCGCGACCTGACTGACGATGCCGCCGTTGCAGTTGGAGTCGAGGTTCGTATCGAACGTCGCCGTGTTCGATACGGTCAGCTGCGAGTCGACCGCTGCAAGATCACAAGCCGTTGGCATGTAGCGCGGAACAACGTGAGTGCAGTGGGCAACGGGTGTCGACACGCATCCTGCTGTACAGGCCTCGGCACTCGCCACTAGTCCGTCATCGCCGCACGTCGCGAGACTATCGACGTTGAAGACGGCGTGCACGTGTTGCAACCGGTGTCCAATGAGCATCCATGAGGGCAGGTGGTCACCTCGTACTGGTTGCCGGTCGCGTCGCACGTGACTGCGTCATCGCCACGACAAATCGCCAATTCTCCTGGTGAACAGGCGACAGCGACGCAGGTATTCTTGAAGCCGTCGAGGGCACCATCGAGGTCGCAGAAGGGAAACGCGGGGTCACTACATGTCCCATCGTCGCAGTTCCGCGGGTTGTGGCTCGTGCACGCACCAGCGACGAGAAGCATCGTGAAAATCCCAGCCTTTGACACCCACACGAGTGAGAAGATACCGCGGCACGTCGTCCGGAACTATCGCCGTCCGCCATCTCGTGACATGGAGCAACCTCACCTCCGTCAGCCGCCGTGAGCCAAGTCGCAAAGATCCCCATGGCGGCCACCCCGAAATCCGGTGTACGAACCTGTTCATGGCGAATCTCCGCGCAGTTCTGACCGTCGCCCTGTTGTCCTTCGCCGCATGCAGTGACGGCGGAGCCGCGAAGCCCGATGCTCCGCTGATCCACCTCGACGCGGCCATCGACGCGGTCCCCGATGCGCCCCCGGCGCCGGATGCGCCGAACTACGACTTCTCGTGCCTGAACAATACGGCGCCGGCGACCGCCACGGCGACCATCGTGCTCTCGGGTACCGCTCAGGAAATCACGAACAGCGGAGCGACCCCGAGCATTGGGCCAGCAGCGAACGTCAGCATCAAGGCGTGCACCGGAGACTGTCTCGGGCCGAACCTCAAGGACACACAGACCACCCCGGCCCAGGGGACGTTTACGACCACCGCGATCTCCACAGGCGGGACTCCTCTCGACGGCTACTTCGACGCGGCGAAGACGGGGGATCAGCGAACGCTCGTCTATCCGCCATCGCCACTGACGATGACCACGGCGAATGTCCCGCTCCTGATCTTCAGCACGGGGACGTGGGGCCTCGTCAGTATCATCGCAGGAGCCACCCCCGATCCGACGAAGGGGGCCTTCGTCGTCGCCGTGACGGATTGTGCATCTACGCCCATCGCCGACGGGGTTACCGTGACCGTGAAGCAGGGCGGGACCGCCATCACAGGTACCACGACGTTCCCGCTTGGTCAGCTGTCCGCAATGGCTGCCGGCGCCTACCTGATCCTCAACGTGCCTGTCGGAGACACCGAAGTCGGCGCGACGTACATGGGCATGACCTTGCGTGCGCATGTGATCAAGTCGATTGCGAATGCAACGACCGAGACGATCGTTCGCCCCGGCTTCTAAGTGATCTAGGGCGCGGTCCGTGGCGACCGTCTTCCTCGAGAGCACCGGCGATCGCCACGTGCAGATCGTCGGTGGGCTGACCGCGCTGGAGCGACGGATCCGCGAGGTCGCGCGACAGGGCGCCGAGCGGGTGATCGTCGCCGCGGCGCCGGTCGCGCATGCGCGGCCGCTGCCCATCCCGGTCGAGTTCGTCGCGCCCGGAACGCCCGCGCCAGAAGGTGCGAGGGTCGAGCGCGCCGATGTGATCGCGGGCGTCGAGCTCGGCGATGATCCGGCCACACGGCAGCGCGCCGAGTGGGCGCTGATCCGCGGCATGAACAAGTCGTACGAGGGGCCGGTCGATGCGCTGATCAACTGGCGGTTCTCGATGCGGATCACGCGGTGGCTCGCGCGGCGCTCGCTGGCCGTGACGCCGAACCACGTGACGATCACGGCGATCCTGCTGGGGCTCGCGGCGGCGCTGATCGCCAGCCGCGGTGGGTACGCGATGATCGCGATCGCGGGCGTGATGCTCGAGGGGAACTCGATCCTCGATTCCGTGGATGGCGAGCTGGCGCGGCTGCGCTATCAGTTCAGCAAGCTCGGGCAGGCACTCGACAACATGTCCGACGACATCGTCGACAACGTGTTCCTCGCCGCCGTCGGCTATGCGCTCGGGGGCGTGTGGATGTGGCTCGGGCTCGCAGCGGCGGGCGGGCGCGTGTTCGTGTCGCTGACGATCTACCTCGCGGTGTTCCGCAAGCTCGGCAACGCGGACGTGATGGCGTATCGCTGGTGGTTCGAGGCCGACGTCAGCACGGTGGACGAGCAGTTCGATCCGAAGGCGGTCTCGACCTGGCTGCGCTCGTTCGGGCGCCGCGACACCTACGTGTTCGTGTGGATGCTCGCGTGCCTCGCGGCGTTCCCGTACTGGGTCGTGTGCCACGGCCTGGTGATCGGCGCGGTCAACGTCTCGCTGTTCCTGGCGCAGTCCACGGTGTTCCGCGGAAAGGCATGGGTTCGTAGGTAGATAGCACTCTGTTGGTCAGGGTTGACCAACTCTGTGGGCGACGCTAGGATCATTCATGCCGCCGGTGATCTCGAATCTGTACGAGGCCAAGACGAACCTGTCCCAGCTCGTGGATCGCGCAGCGGCCGGCGAGGAGATCATCATCGCCAAGAACGGGATTCCACTCGCTCGTCTCGTGCCGTTGCGACCTCAGGTCACGCCCCGCCAGCCCGGTGGCTGGGAAGGGCGCGTGGTGATCTCCGATGACTTCGACGCACCTCTGCCGGCCGCTCTCCTCGGTGCGTTCGACGAGTCGACGTGAGTATCCTGCTACTCGATACGCACGTGTTCTTGTGGTGGCGTACGAACGATCCGCGGCTCGTGAGCGCGGTCCGAGATGCGATCGCGGTCGCGCCACTTGTTCTCGTGAGTGCGGCCTCGGCGTGGGAGGCCGCGATCAAGATCTCGCTCGGCAGGTTGAAGCTCCCCGAGCCGTTCGCGCGCGGCGTTGATGCGAGTGGATTCCAGCGGCTCCCCATCGCCTTCGAGCACGCGGAGGCCGCGGGCAACCTGCCTCCACACCACCGCGATCCCTTCGATCGCATGCTCGTGGCGCAGACCGCCCTCGAGGACTGCACCCTCGTCAGTCACGATCGGGCGCTCGAGCCGTACGGCGTCTCGATGCTGTGGACCTGAGCTGACGGTCAGGGCTTCGAGGCGTCGTAGACAAACGTCACCGGCGTGCACACCGGCACGGCGCGGCCGTTGACCTTGTAGGGCTTGAAGGTCCAGTTCCGGATCTCGGTGATGAGCTTGCGATCGTACGCCGCGAACCCACTGGACTTGAGCTGCGCGGTCGAGCTGACGCTGCCCTTGTCGTCGAGGCAGACCTTGACCGCGGTGATGATCTTCGACTTGCCGCTGGCCACGATCTCGGCCTTGGTCTTGGGATCCGGGACGATCGCTCGCGTCCCCGAGAGGCGCTGGGCCTCGAGCAGGCTCGGCGGCACGGTCTGGGGAGGCATCGGAGGCGGCGGCGGGGGCGGGATCGGGACGCCACCGGTGACGCCGACGAAGTCGAAGTCGTCATCGTCGAAGTCGTAGCTGCGCGTGATCGGTGCGGCGGGGGCCTGCGAGCTCGGATAGACCTCGATCGCGGGTGCCTTGGTGCCGGGATAGGTCAGCAACGCGACGCCGCAGGCGGGTTGCGCCGTGCCGCGGACCTTGAACGGCTGGAACTTCCAGTCCGCCACCGCGCGCGTGAACGCGTCGCTCGCCGCGGTCGACGTGCTGTTCAGGGTGGTGAGACGGACGATCTCGCCGCGGGGATCGAGGCAGACCTTGATCCACGATGACGCCACCTGCGCGCGCTGCTTGGCGAGCTCGAGCTCGAGCTCGACCGCGACCTGGCGATCGACCACGGCCGTGCCCGCCGTGCGTAACGCCTCGAGCGCCTGGGCCGTGAGCATCGGGATCGCGCGATCGACGCCGGCCTGCAGCGGGAAGCCGATCCAGCGCAGTGCGTCGCCCTTGAAGGCGAGCTCGATCTCGATCCCGGGATCCACGGTGACGAGGGCACCGTCGCGACTCGCGGCCTTGCGCGTGGTCATCTGCAGCGTGAGCTGGGACAGGCAGCGCGCGAACACGCCGACCTCCGCACCCTTGACCTCGCCGCCACTCGCGAATCGCTTCGCGCACGCGGCATCCGGGAACCACATGCCGTTGTTCGTGAACGAGGTGCCGAGGACCTCGCCGATCTTCGCCACGTTGCGCGCACGGATCCCCGCGGTCAGCCGCGCGGTGG